>JAWODS010000266.1:0-11234 GCA_046483205.1 Armatimonadota bacterium
CAGCGCACCGGTCATACACGCCTCGATGCAGGGGGCATCCTCGCAGTGGCGGCACTGCAGCGCGAAGGAGTGATAGCCTATCTCCTCGACGGTGACGCGCGGCTGCATCGTCTCGCGTTCGTTGCGAAATGCCTTGATCAGCTCTTTTGCATTGGAATGCTGCACCTGGCAGTGGATTTCACACAGCCGGCAGCCGATGCAGTATTCCTCGTAGATGCGGATTCGCTTCATCGGTTACTCTCCCGCGGCCTTAATGCCCAGAATCTGCAGTTCGCGGTCGGTCATATTAACGCCCCTCAGATGCTCGCGGTTGCCCCGAAGGCTTTCGATCGCATTGATGCCCATCCCGCCCATGATCTCCTTGATCTCCAGCGCCCAGCTTTCCAGCAGGTTAATCAGGCGGCGTCGAGCCATGTTTGGATTCAGCCGCCGCGTCAGGGCCGGGTCCTGTGTCGCGATGCCCCAGTTGCATTTGCCCGTATAGCACTTCTGGCACAAATGACAGCCCATGGCCACAAGTGCCGCGGTGCCGATATACACGGCGTCGGCGCCCAGAGCAATCGCCTTCACAATATCAGCGGCGGTCCGGAAGCTCCCCGCCGGTACAAGCGAGGCCTGCTGGCGGATGCCCTCTTCGCGCAGGCGGCTGTCAACGGCTGCGACGGCAAATTCAATGGGAATCCCGACGTTGTTGCGGATCATAGTCGGCGCCGCGCCCGTCCCGCCACGGTAACCGTCGATGGCGACCACATCCGCCCCGGCACGCACACACCCGGAGGCGATGGCGGCGACGTTGTGCACCGCCGCAATTTTCACAAACACCGGCTTTTCATACCGGGTGGTCTCTTTGATGGCGTAAATAAGCTGGCGGAGGTCCTCGATGGAGTAGATATCATGATGGGGCGCAGGGGAGAGGGCGTCGGTGCCCTCCGGGATCATCCGCGTGGCCGATATATCTGCCGAGACCTTCTCGCCAGGCAGATGGCCGCCGATACCGGGCTTTGCGCCCTGCCCGATCTTGATTTCTACCGCGGCGGCGACATTGAGATAATCTTTATCGACGCCAAAGCGACCCGAGGCGACCTGCACGATCATGTTGTCGCTGTACTGCTCAATATCCTCGTGCAGCCCGCCCTCGCCGGTGTTGGCGAAGGTACCGACCTCGTATGCGGCCCGTGCGAGGGCTTCAGAGGCGTTGTAGCTTATCGAGCCGTAGGACATCGCCGAAAACATGATCGGCACATGCAGCTCAAGCTGTGGCCCGATGTCAGTGTCAATATCCACGTCTCCGTCACTACTCGTGGCATGCAGCGAATCAGGCTTGCCACCGAGGAACGTCAGAAGCTCCATCGGCTCGCGCAGGGGGTCAATGGAGGGGTTGGTGACCTGGCTGGCGTTGAGAAGCATGCGGTCCCAATAGACCGGCAGCGGCTGGTCGTTACCCATACCGGTCAGCAACACGCCGCCCTGCTCGGCCTGGCGGTAAATGTTGCGGATGAGCTCCGGCTCCCAGTTGGCGTGTTCCCGGAACTCGATATCCACTTCCTCGATGGAGATCGCGTTCGTCGGGCAAAGCGTTGCACACCGGTGGCAGCCGACGCACTGGGTGCTGTCGCTGAAAATCTGCATTTCTTCTTCATCTAATTCGTGGACATCGTTGGCGCACTGCTGCACACAGACCTCACATTGAATGCAGCGGTCCTCGTCACGCGAGACCACGAAATCGTGTTGAGTAAGCCAGTTGCGCAAAGAAGACATCTCCTACGATTCGGCAGAATTGTTGGCCTACACGAGGCTGGGGGCCTTTTCGAGCTCTCCAACGACGGGCTCGCCACCGTCGGGGTGCCACACACGCCGGGGATCCGGACAGATGGAGCGGATCGCCGATTCCTCGGAGGCGATATACAGCATGTCACCGTCGCGAGCCGCCACCTGCGGCCGGAGTTTCACGCGGTCCGAAAAGCCGATCATACCCCCGGAGTGTCCGACGACGACCGCAAAGGGGCCGTTCAGCAGCGCCCCGCCGTACACCGCACGCATTGCACGCGCCTGCTTCTTCTCCTTTGGCGGCATCCGCTCAATGTCGTCCCAGAAGGGGGGCGCCATCGCCATACACGCGGCCTTCAGCGGCAATTGGTGCTTGCGGATTAGTACATCGTAAAGATATGCGATAACCTCGGTGTCCGTCTGAAGGGTGCATTCGTAGCCAAAGTTCTTCAGATACCGCTTATTGATGCCGTATGACGAGATCTCGCCGTTGTGAACGATGGCCCAGTCAAGAATGGAGAAGGGATGAGCACCGCCCCACCATCCCGTGGTGTTGGTCGGAAAGCGGCCGTGGCCGATCCACGTCCACGCCTCATATTCATCCAGGCGGTAAAACACCCCGAGATCTTCAGGAAAGCCAACGCCCTTGAATACCCCCATATTCTTTCCACTTGAGAAGACAAAAGCGTCCTGGATAGTTGCATTAATGTCCATGACCAGCTCGACGACTCCATCATCTTCCGACGGCGCAGAGCTCTGCTGTAGATATACCGGCTTCATATTCACGAAGTAGCGGTGAAGAATCGGTTCATCGCCGATCGCTTCATGCGCTCGGGTGGGAATCGGCTCCGCCTCATGGACATCGCAGCGGTCTTCCAGCAGTGCCTCAGTGGCGCGGCGGGCCTCTTCGTTTTCGAACATCAAGTGCAGGGCGTAATGGTCTTTGTGATCGGGGTAGATGCCGTAGGCGGCGAACCCTCCGCCAAGGCCGTTGGAGCGCTCCCGCATATTGGCGATGAAGTCGATGATCCGGTCGCCACCAAACCTGCGGCCGCTCTCATCCATCATGCCCGCTATGGAGCATGCGCTGATATCTTTGAATGGCAACTGTCGGTTGGTGGTGTTCATAAGCAGTTTCACCGGGTGGATTTTCAATCATGCTGGCGGCCATCGCCGAAGTACCGAACACAGGGGAGACGTGACCGGTCAGTTCCTCGGGAGACGTATAAAAAGGGGCGGAAACCGGAGCCGGTTGCCGCCCCAAAAGACCTTCCTACCTTTTACAGGATGGGGAGGTATTTGTCAAGTTCAAACTGGCTGACGTGAGCGCGGTAGTGATCCCACTCAATCCGCTTGTTTTCGATGAGTTTCTCAAAGATGTGGTCGCCGAGCGCCTCGCGGACCAGATCGCTTTTGGAGGTGACGGCGATGGCTTCTCCGAGACTCCCCGGGAGCGCTTCGATGCCGCGATCCGCACGCTCCTTCGCAGTCATCCGGAAGATGTCCTCCTCCACCGGCTCAGGCATCTCGTAGCCTTCCTCGATACCCTTCAGCCCGGCGGCAAGCATGACCGCAAAGGCGAGATAGGGGTTGCAGGCGGGATCCGGGCAGCGGAACTCCACGCGAGTCGCCGCCTCCTTGCCCGGCTTGTACATGGGGATGCGAACCAGGGATGAGCGGTTGCGCCGCGCCCAGGCGATATACACGGGCGCCTCATATCCCGGCACGAGCCGCTTGTATGAGTTCACCCACTGGTTGGTCACGGCGGCGATTTCCCGGGCGTGTGTCAATAGGCCTGCGATATAGCCGCGGGCCTCCTGCGACAGCTTGTATTCGCCATCAGCATCATAAAAGATGTTCCGGCCCTCCCGAAACAGCGACTGGTGGGTGTGCATCCCGGAGCCGTTTTCACCCTGGATCGGCTTGGGCATGAACGTCGCGTACACATCATGCTGCATCGCGATTTCTTTGACCGCCAGCCGGTAGGTCATGGCAGTGTCGGCCATCTTCAGGGCGTCGGCGTATCGGAGATCGATTTCGTGCTGGCTGGGCGCGACCTCGTGGTGGCTGTATTCGACATCTATCCCCATCTGCTCCAGTGTGAGGATGGTGTCGCGGCGCAGATCTGAGGCCACATCGAGCGGCGTGAGGTCGAAATATCCGCCGGCGTCGAGGTATTGAAGCGGTGTCGAGCAATCGGCGAAGTAAAAGTATTCCAGCTCGGGGCCGACGAAGAACTCGAAGCCCATCTCCCGGGCGCATTTGAGCGCGCGCTTCAAAGCCCACCGCGGATCACCCTCGTACGCCTCGCCTTCAGGGCGCAAAATGTCGCAAAACATTCTCGCCACAGCGCCGCCGTCAGAGGGCCGCCAGGGGAGGATGGCAAAGGTGGAGGCATCGGGCTTTGCCACCATATCACTCTCATCAATTCGCGCGTATCCCTGGATGGAGGACCCATCAAAACCCATGCCCTCGTCAAAGGCCGTTTCGAGCTCCGTGTCGGTGATGGCGAAGCTCTTGAGATGGCCGAGGATATCGGTGAACCACAGTCGGATGAACTTGACATTCTGTTTTTTGACGAGCTGGAAGACTTCGTCTTTGGTGTGTGCGGTCACGGGTCGGTCCTCCCTGTTTTCATGAATAGTCGGCAGTCGGTTGCCGACTGCCGCCTTAGGCCGCATTATACCCCCCTCACACCATTTGTCAAGCAAATGAGCGCATTTTGCACAACTTCCTCGCCCGCAACCACACCTGCAGGCGGAAATCCACTGCCGACCTGCTTGACACATCAACCCGCCTGCCATATACTTCGCCCCGTAGCATCTCCCCGGCCGAACACGTATTTTGCACCCGGAGTGATACAATGGGCCCTATGCACGGTAAGCCGCTCAGCGAAGATCGTGAAGTCAGACGCAAGATGCTTGCAATCCTGCGGGTTCTATCCGGCACCCAGGAGCCCCTGGGAGCCCGGGCCATCGGACACGAACTCCAGGATATGGGCATCGAGCTGAGTGAGCGGCAGATCAGATACCATCTTCAGTTCATGGACGAACGGGGGCTCACCCGGGCCGTCGGGAACGCAGGGAGGGTGCTTACGGACTACGGCCACCAGGAGATGGACAGCGCGCTCGTAACCGAAAAAGTCGGCTTCGTCGCCGCGCGGATCGAACGCCTCGCCTATCTGACCACCTTCGATACTGAAAAGGGTGAGGGCGAGGTCATCCTGAACGTCTCACTGGTGCCACAAAAGCAGCTTGATGATGCCCTTTCAGTGGCGAAAGATGTCATGGATGCAGGGCTGTGTATGAGTGACCTGGTGATCGTGGACGAAGAGGGTGACGAGTTCGGCATTGATCTGCCGGAGAACATGGTCGCTGTGGGCACCGTCTGCAGCGTGACGCTCAACGGCGCGCTTTTGCACCACTACATTCCCGTGAAATCGATCTACGGCGGCCTGTTGCAAATTCATAATACAGACCCCCTCAGGTTCGTTGAGCTGGTCAGTTACGAGGGGACCTCCATCGACCCGCTGCATATCTTTATCGCCTCCGGACTGACCTCCACCTGGAAGGCCGCACAGGAGGGCAACGGGATGGTCGGCGCCGGATTCCGCGAGCTTCCCGCACCGGCTGTGTCCGAGGCTCTGGAGGTCATCGAGGCGATGAAGGAGTATCGCCTGGGCGGTGTCATGACGGTGGGATCTCCCGGGCAGCCGCTTCTGGATATCCCGGTGGGGCGCGAACGCGTCGGGCTCGTGGTTATCGGAGGCCTGACACCCATGGCCGCCGCCTCCGAACGGGGCATTGATGTGGAGCACCACGCCATGTCCGCCACATGCCAGTATTCACACCTGACCCCTATCAAAGACCTCTGAGGCACCACCCGACAATCACGAACGAAGCTTCATCAGCCAGCCGTCTTCTGTATGCATCTGCCGACAGGAACGCAGTACACACGTCACTGCGGCATGCCAGGCATATCCCCGTCTCTCAGCAGTCTTCCGTCGTCGTATCTCCAGCGCGAACCACCGACATCGGCCCCAAGCACGCGTTCAATCTGTGCTCCCGGCACGTGATTTGGTGATGTGATGAGGTGCAGCCGAGTCTCCAGATGGAGCTGCAGAAGCCGCTGTCTGACCGTCGGGACGATTTTCTCGCTCATAAAATCTGCAGGCCCACTTATTCCGAACAGACACGGCGAGATCGCAAGGAAACGGATGCCCCCGCTGTTCACATCGTCCGTGACGGCACTGAGATCCCGGTGGAGTCTGCGAAGGTCGTCGAGAGCCTGGACGTATTCGAGCAGACCGCAGGGGCTGGGTTCAATCGGGACATCGGGCAGGCCGTCGGGACAGTCATCCCGCTCGTACCAGATCTCTTTCCAGGCGGCAATGCACCCGGATGCGGCGGTCTGTGCGGCCTCTGTCAGAGCCTGCGGGATCGTTATGATGAGCATCTGAAGCGCCCCTGACTGCCCGTTGAACGCCCGGGGAGCATCAGGCTGCTGATCGGCCGATGAGCCTTCGATTGTCTCCCTCCGCACGCTGGATGTAGTTTCTGGAACGGTTCGCTCCGCGCTGACCGAGGAGAGTGTCTGGACGGTGATGTGCAGGTCCGGTGCTGCGGTGGCGTTAGCGAACCGCTGTGCGGCCTCGGTCACGTCATCCGGCCGGTCCCACAGCCAGATGAGGCTGCGTCCGACGGAGAAGTCAAACGGGTTCGCATCCACCGACATTGCCGGAGACAGCCCCGCCGGAAGCTGCTGAACGGTGCTGCGATAGACATGTTCGCGCAGGCGGCTCAGTTCTTCGGAGCCCCATGCCTCGTCCCACACAGCGGCGGGGGATGGTTCGATAGTGACGAGGCTGAAGGAGAAGTTGCGTTCGAAGCCGCCGAGAAAGATCACCGGGCTTTCGGCCCGCGGGTGATTTCGCAGAAAGCGCCAGACGAGGCAGAAAAGCGCCCCCGTCAGGCGGTTGTGGGTGCCAAGGCACAGGTGCGGCAGATAATTGGTGTGAGGATATGAGGTCATGAGGTCCTGCACGTCGAGAGCTGCAGCAACACCTGGCGTCTGGTCACAGGAAAGTTCGGCCGCAATGCGATCTGCCAGCTTTTGTGCCCTGGCTGCCGTCCATACGACCGGGGCTCCATACAGGGGCGCTCCGATGGGCGGCCAGAGGGCCTTCAGTGTCTCGATATACCGGTCATCGGCTTCGAAGGGGATGGCCATGGCGATGCTTTTCTGGAGGCGATCGGCGAGGATAAGGCTGCGCCGCCGGAACGGTCCCGAACGGGGGCTGCCCTTGTGATGGGTGGCGATGATCGCTGCCAACTCCTCACCCACCACCGACCGGAGCGGTTCGCGGAGAAGCTCATGGCGGCTCCATCGGCCGGATGCGTTGATCTGGACTTTGCCGATATCATGAAGGAGCGCACCGATGAGCCACTGGTTCAGCGGTGCGCTTTCAGCATTCACAGACACGGCCTCCCGCGTGTGTCACATGCGCTGCTGCGGGCTCTCTTTCAGTCCGCAGCTTCGAGTGTTTCGATAATGACCGGCGCCATCAGACCGTGGTCGCTCAGGTAGTATTCATAGCGCCAGCCGGGATTGTTCGGATCAAATGAGCCCGGCCCCGTCGACTCCTCCCACTCGGTATGCAGGGGGCCGAGGATGTTCTTGCGCCCTCCCAGAATTTCGAGGCGCACCTCGTTGTCGCCCGGCTGCAGCCAGTCGGTGATGTCGGCCTCGAAGGGCGCCCACGGCAGTACCGCCGTCTCATCTCCGACGTGTACAGCCACACAGGTTGCGGATACCTCCGGCATTTTCACCCGGCAGCGCTGACCATCCCCGGGTTTGGGAACGGTGACGACATATTCGACTGCGCCACCATAGAAGTCCAGGCCCTGCCCGACCCACGAGCCGGTGTCAACAGAATCGGGAGCGGCGACCATGGTCATATTGTCGGGTGTGGGCGCATCTCCTTTGCATTCGACACCGAAATCGCCGACAAGATACATGTTCTCGATCTCCATATCCGGGCGGTAATCGAAGGTGAGGACAATTTCGTTGTCACCGGCCACCAGGTGATCGGCGATATCGAGCGTCTTGATGTCTTCATCAACCCACCAGCCATCGACCTCGCTGATCTCGCTGCCGTTCACAGACACCCGGAAATCCTCCGGCCCTTCCATCGCAAGATGACAGGATGCTGGCACCTCTGTAATGTGGAAGGTACGGCGGAGCTGGCAGCGGTCGCGTTCGGCGGTATCCACGGCGCCCGTCGCGTACAGGTACCATGGCTGGTGCTCGCGACCGAGCCGCGTGCCCAGGCCGTAGCGCGCCCGGATCTGCTCGTCGGCCTTCAATGTCGGGACCGTATCGGAGAAGTCCTCATCACCGACGCGGTATTCGCAGTAATCCAGCGGCATGGTATTCGGCTCGGTTAGCTCGATGTCGTACGGTCCTGCGATTTCCTGTGTCTCGATGACCTCGGGCTCAGCCACGGGGTCTTGGGCGTCAGGAACGTCCATACCGAAGCTCAGCAGCGCCGACCCGGTGGCATCGAGCGTCAGATCAAACTCCATGTGTCCATCGATTTCCTGTGTGCGGATGCGTGTTTTTTCACCCGTGAGGGCATCCCAGAGTATCACAGGCGCTTCGGCCCGGACACTGACATGCACCCGGTGGGGTTTTTCTCTTTCGTGGGTGTCGATGAACAGGATCTGCCCAGCCTCGATCTCCCGCAGCATGATCCAGCAGCTTTCATCCTGCCTCCCACGGCAGGTGATGGAAACGCGGCGGTCGAGGATCTGGTCCACGGCCGCCATATAAACGGGTCTCTCATCGGTGGCCGTGTGCGCGGCGCCGGCCAGGATGTGAGCGGCGTCGGATGGTTCCCCGTCCACGAGGTCGGGCGGGTCGCCGATAAACAGCACCTCACCGCCGGCCTGGATGAACGCATCGAGCAGTTGAACGGTGCTGTCGCGCAGCGTCACAGCCGGTGGCACGATGACCAGTTGATACTCCATTTCGCCGACGGACAGGCGGTCGCCCTGCACGGTGGCGTACTTCTGCAGGAGCGCCTCGTCACCATAGTCCCAGTCGTGGTGCTGGCCGCTGAGGGCGTAGATAATCTCGTCGAGCGTATCCTGCTGGTACTGGAGGTCGTAGTGTCCCGCGTTCTTCTCACCCGGCAGCAGTCCCCAGGCGGTTTCCACCGGATGAATGAGCAGGACATCCCTCACTGCCCGGCCCTGTGTGAGCATGAAAGCGAGGCGCCCGAAATAGTCTTCGACGGCGTTGTAATAATCCCACCACGGGCTGTGGTGGAGGATGCTGGCGGGGTAGTCGCGCTTGGCACCCCCGGCGAGGCTGTAATGCGAAAGATGCGGGCAGCGGAAGTTTACGCCACACGCGAACTGCCAGTCGCCGACGAACTTATGTCCCTCCAGCGGCCAGTCCCAGCCGGTGCAGCCGTACAGCTCACTCAGCATCCGCTCCTTGGCGAGCTGGCTGGCGACCGAGCTGCACTGTTTCGCCGTCGTCAACTCGCGGTTCTGGTCGCGGAGGTTGTCAATACCCGGCCACTGCATGTGCTCGTAATGCTGCATCACCGACCCGCTTGCATGGCACTGGCCCACGAGAGTCTGCTCTGAAAGCATGTGTCCGGTCAGAGCGATGTCGTGCTCGCCACACCACTGCCCGATCTGCTGCGTGAATGCTTCAACGAACAGCTCCCCGATGAGGCGGTGATAGTGCTGGCGGGGGCGAGAAAAGGGACTGTCAGCCACCTGGTACGTGATTTCGGGCAGGTGATCGAGCAGATCATAGCCGAAGCGCGCGGAAAACTCCTGCGGAATACGTCCTGTCCACGGCACCTGCCGGTGATCGTCGCTCACGCGATAGACCTGGGCGCCGAGGCTCGGCTCGTCGGTGAAGATTGACGGGATCAATGAACCGAAGTCGTCGCCGTACCGCTCGGCGTACGCCTCGTGCGTCACGCGGATGAACTCCGCGACGGCGTCGGGATTCATGGTGTCGAGGTAGCCGCCATCATTGGTCCAGCCACTCGGCTCCTGGGGGTGGACGCGGAAAACCATCACCCTCCCGTCGGCCTCTGCCGGGTCCTCCAGGCGGGTGTATGAGGTGATCTTTCCGCCATCATTGAACTTCACATCAAAGACGGCCAGGGCATCGTCCACGGCTGCTGCGTCTTCCATGGTCGCCTCGAGATAGTGGATGCGATATTCGGGGTGATTGCGGGTGACGATCCCTCCGGCGGGACCCGAGGGCCAGCGATCTTCATCGTACAGATCGGGGCGCATCTGAAGCTCGCGGCCTTTTTCCACGCAGGCGCTGACACACTCAAACCACTCATCGGAGAGATATGGCGTCTTCAGGCCGTAGCGGCTGTGCATGAAAAAGCCGCCGAGACCCGAATCGTGCATGCTCTGCACCTCGTCCTGCAGGCGCTGTGGATCAAGCCGGGCGTTCCAGGACCAGAACGGCGCCCCTCGATATATCGCAGGTGGATTGCTCCATGTTTCGTCGAATGCGCTGTAGTCCGCCATGTCTCATTTCACCTTTTCATTTGCATTATCGATTATGCCCCACCGGATCCGGGGCAGTCACCTGTAACAATATGCCGCTGCACCTCATAATTCCTCCCTTATTTGCGGCCTCACCACAATAATCTCGCCAACAAAGAAAATGCGACGCCTGCAGGAAGCGCGCGCGGTCTGCTGCACCGGACCTGCCCGTCGCTGCACATACGAATCTTAAGCCCTCTGACGGGCCTTTGCAGAAAATCATGACCGTGTTACAATGTTTTCATCATGACTGAGGATGAAAGCCGGGAAGACGAACCTCTCAATATCGAGCTGGATGACCTCGACGATGAACCGGAGGAAGAGCAGATGCCGTCGGTGGCAGGAGCCGACACCTCCGGCGACCGGCTGGTCATCGACATGGAGGATCTTGACGTAGATCCAGGGCCCGCTGCGGCCCCTCCATCGTCCGGGCGATCCTATCCGGCGGTCGGCGGCGGTTCCTCGGCAGATCTGCAGGCGAAGGCAAAAACAAAAAAAGGCGCCGTTGAGGCGATTTTTGGCAACCTTATGCTGCAGATGTTCATCGCCGGACTCATCGGTGGCTTCCTGGCATGGCTGATCAATGAGCCGTGGACCCACGACGAGCCGACCAGCCGTGACCAAATCACGAGCATCTATATCCAGTCAGTCATCTTCTTCGGTATCGTTGGAGCTCTCGTGGGGGCGGCGCTCGGCTCAGTCGAGAGCCTCCTGACCGGTGCATACATGAAGATGCTGCGTGATGGTGCTATCGGCCTCGGCCTCGGGGCCCTCGGCGGTGCCGCTGCAGGCTTCATCGGCCAGTTCGCATACGCCTCGATCGGGGGCGGGCGGTCAGGGATCGCGATACAGATCATCAGCCGGACCATCGGCTGGGCG
>JAWODS010000321.1:0-8680 GCA_046483205.1 Armatimonadota bacterium
CTACGACCTCGGTGTCAGCCAGGACTTCAGCCTCTCCTGCGAGCCCACCGGCGACCAGGACATCTACGAGATTGTCCTCAGGCTTCACCGTCTGGCCGGTGACATTAACTCGTGGAAGAAGACGAACACGCTCTTCCTCGGCCAGGTCCGCAAGCAGTTTTTGATCTGGCGGTCCGTGCCACAGGGCGAGAAGATCTCGTACGCCGAACAGGCTGACCGCATCCTCGCCGGCGAAGAGATTGAGGAAGAGGACCTCATCTAAGCAGGCTCTACAACCTCAGCGCATCGAGCCACCACCCGGCCGGGTGGTGGCTCTTTTTTTTTGAAGCACGCAAGTGCGCTGTTCGATCATCTCGGGAGATCGTCCGGGGGCGCGTGCTACTGTTCCCGCTCACACCCGACGAACTCGATGACGGTAACACCGGGGCCGCCAAATGTGGCCGTCTGGGAGAGATTTTTCCCGAGGTTCCGGTGCTGTATCGCCGTGTCATTCACAGGGTCCAGCTTATGCTCCCTGACGGCATCGGGCCGACCCAGGCCGATTGCGCGCAGGCGGATCTTCCGCGCCTCCTCCGACCAGTTGACCACGAAAATGTTATGGGCTCTATCCGTGGCCACGGCAGCAAGCAGCAGGTCGGGGGAATAAACGATCATCGCCCGCATGCTCGAGCCGCGCGGGGCATAGTCGTGCACCAGGCACGCGGCCCGATACAGCACCCTGGGCGTCCCGTCGGTGTTGAGAAGGCCGCACTCGTCGTCAATAAGGCGACGCCACAACAGCTTGTCCACCCACCGGGTGGCGCCCAGAACGGAGGTGGCGAGGTATGCAGCGTCCCGGCCCTCCGCCAGCTTTTCAGCGCCCGGCCCGACCGGCGGCTGCGATCGCCTGATACCCCAGTCGGTGATGAAAAGCTGCGGCAAGCCCGGAGCCCCCTCCAGTGCTGAACGGATCGCCCGGTATCCATGCTCCCCGGGATCCTCACTCGCGCCCTCTCGGGCCAGGACCGCCAGATCATCCGGGGCGATGTCGCTATCAATGTTTCGTGCGATTGAATAGGAGATAAAGTACGGCTCCCGGGCGGATCGGGCGAATCTCTGAACCTCCGCACGCCCGGGCTGCAGATACGCCGGGCTGCCCAGCCGCATGGTCGGATCGGCCTCCCGGAGCTTCAGGGCGGCTTCGTTGAACCGCTGCGCAAGACGGTCCATGGCCCCGGATGATGGGGAATCGGGCGCGATGCACAGCTCATAATAGGGGCGGTTTTCCGTTCCCCGTCGCAGCTCAACGAGCCTAACAAAGTCTTCGAGGCGATCCCTGTTAATGTCACCGGGCGTGTCTTTCGGGCGCGCGTCCAAAGCGAGCATGGGACGCACCCCCAGATCCAGCAGCCAGTTCACGTTGCGATTGACCACTGCCAGATCGTACGATTCGGCCTGTGTGCCATAATCCTGCAGGGTAATTCGCCCCACGCAGGGCGCAAGCTTCGCTGTGTTTTCACTGATCTTCTTCAGCGTGCCGCGGTCAGATGCAACTGCGGACAGGGGGGTGGCAAGGTTGAAGCCGACCTGTCCCAGTACACGTCCCAGATCGCGCCCGAAATCGACGATGATGATTTCGTTTGTAGGAAGCTGATCCGGGGTATCGGGCGACTTTTCGGCGGGGATTACCCGTATATCATCCACATCGAACCGGAGTGCGTCCCATGTCCCGGTCTTTACGAACTGCAGGAGATAGATATGGCGAAGCAGCCCCGGAGTAAGGACCTGGTCGTCCTGTGTCTTGAAGCCAAAAAATCGAAGAGTGATCCTGCTCCACTCGTCTCCGCTGATATTCAGTGTCTGGACGTAGCGGCGGTCGGCCGGCGGCCCGTTGTCGCGGGGAACCTCGGCGCGAACGATGACATCTACCGTCTCTTTCTCGCCCCGTCCTTTCACCCACATCTGCAGCGCGCCCGCCCCGGCGTTGGCCCATGCTGTGCCCTCAACGGGGATGCTCACACTCGCCCAGGCATCATCAGCCGGCTGAAAATCGATGGTGGCGGCCTGTGCTCCGCCGCCGCGAGGCGGGGTATCTCTGGTGACATAAATGCCGCACAACTGTGCGACCTCCGAAGTCCCGGCGATCGTGCTGTCATTGGTTCGCCATTTGCCGACACCGTCCTCGAAGCCATCGAGTAATATGACGATGGGCTCCGCGCCGGCCCACACAACCAGCAGGACGAGTGTAATAATGAACGCGAGAGGAAAAAGCCGCGCTCCGGCGCTGCTGCGCCGCTCCGTCAACCGGGGGCAAATCGCCCGCATGACGCGTTTCGCCTCCTTCATATCCGAGCTGTCAGTCCTGCTTTGGTGACTGCTTGCAGATAAGGCTGCCGATATAGCCGGCGCCGAACCCGTTGTCTATGTTCACCACCGCGACACCCCCTGCGCAGGAGTTCAGCATGCCCAGAAGAGCCGCCACACCCTTGAAGCTCGCGCCGTACCCCACGCTGGTGGGAACCGCGATAACCGGTGCGGGCACGAGGCCACCGACAACGCTGGGCAGGGCTCCTTCCATCCCGGCGCATACCACGATCGCACCGGCCTCCTGCAGCGTATCCTGGTAGCTTAAAACCCGGTGCAAACCGGCCACTCCGACATCAAATATCTCTGTAAACGGCACTCCACCCGCCCGGGCGACGAGACTCGCCTGCCGGGCGACGGGGATGTCGGAAGTTCCCGCAGAAACCACCACCAGCGGCATGAGGCCGTCATCGGGCTCCGGGATCTTTCCGACTGAAACGACGCGAGCCTGCTCGTCGTAGCTGACCTGCTCGAACCGCTCCGCCAGGACAGAGTACACCTTATCATCCGCCAGGGTACCCAGGGCAACGGCCCCCGCCTGCACCATCTTTTCAGCGATTTGAGCGACCTGTTCGGGTGTCTTGTTCTGGCAGAAGATGACCTCCGGCAATCCCCGGCGTATCGTCCGGTGATGGTCAATCTTCGCAAATCCCAGATCCTCAAACGGCAGCCTGCGAAGCGCCGCAACGGCTTCATTAACATCGAGCTCGCCGCGTTTCAGATCATTGAGCAAAGCTCGGAGCTGTTTTTCGTCCATGAAAGTGTCACCAACACTCGCTGCGCCATACTGGTTCTTTGTATGAAGGTTTGCTGCTGTGAATATCAGCGTATCGTGCCGCGGCCGGACCGCTGGCCCACACTGTTCATCCGCAGGAGGCAATGAGTTTTGCATATCGCCCGGTTGTCTCAAGGCATCCTGCAGAAAGACTCTACTTTTACGTATTAAGACAGAGAAACCGGTGCGGGCGTTGCGGCCCTGCACCGGTCCGGGTATCAGACAGCGCACTTCGGGGGCATATTACTGCTCCCCTTCGCCCGCCTGCTGCTCCTGTGGTTTGGGTCGGCGAAGCATGATGTTGACATGGTCATCGCCTGCAAAGCTGACCGGGGTCCATCCCTCTTCAACAAGCTCATTCAGCTTGCTGTTGAGGTGCGCAATGCGGGCCCGGAGATCGTGGCTGATGACCTGGTATTCAAACTCTGGCATAGTCTGCCTCCGTTTCGGCTGGGATATCGCCTCTGCGTTATTCGTAGGACTTTCGGCCGAGAATGAGGTCCATGGCGCCGCTGGTGGCCTCAATAAGATACAGTGGGTTGTGCTGGTACGGAGGCATCATCTCAGCGGTCACGGCAAAGTCGTAGCCGATACTTTTCAGCGCATCAATCACTGCCGGCCAGTCCACGTCACCTTCAAGAAGATCCACGAAGCCCGGCAGCAGGCCGACATCGGTCCGGAAGTCTTTCAGATGCACCGCCTTGATCCGGTCACCCAGTATTTTGATCCACTGCTGCGGATACCCCGTCTTCAGCACATTGCCGACATCAAAGTACGCGCCGATATACTCACTGTCAACCTCGTCGATGAAGCGGGCAAACTCCAGCGGGCTGAGCAGAAACTTGTTCCACACGTTCTCGACTCCGACGCACACCCCGTGCTGCTCGGCGACGGGCGCAAGATCGCAACATACCTCCCGGGCGACCTCGTATGCCACATCATACGGTAGCTCGGGAGTCACCGTCGTCGGCACCATCAACACCGTTGAGGCACCGAGTATTTCGGCAAACCTGAGGCAGCATTTTGTGATTTCAATGCCCTTCTCGCCCTTCTCCCCTCCCGGCAACACGACCGGGTCTTCCCAGTGCAGACCCGTGGCGAAGGTGGGCAGTTGCAGGCCGAGATCGTCGGCAATCTGCTTGATTTCGGCGAGGTCGTCATCGGCCGTATCCATGGTTATTTCGCCCTCGGCCTCAAGCGTCAGCTCGACGGCGTCGTACCCCAGATCACTGGCTGTTTCAAGGATTTCGCGTACGGACATTTCTCCAGGAAATGACCAGAAACTGATGGACTTTATCATGATGCTTTCCCCCATTCGGACAGTCTGTCGTGTAATCAGGTACGGGTGGCGCTGTGATATGAAGCAAGGGCCCACCCGGATGTATATATCTTTCACCCTCCGGCCGCCGAAGTCCTTCTTTATACGCGTTGTTACGCACTCTTCAGAGGTCTCTTACACACCGTTTATATCGGCACATCAAGGCCGCTGTGAGGGTGCCGATATCGATTGTGAGCGCCATCCCACAGACTTTGAGGTACGACCATGAGAGACACATCGCCTGCGAAGCAGCTTAACGATCAAACTGACAGCCTGACAGCCGAGATCGAGCGACTGGATGATCCACTGGATATGCTGGCTGCAGTCGCACGCCACACGCCGCTGGAGAACGTGTACATGTGGGTGATGCTGCCCATCGAGCGCGGAGAGCAGGAGATATTCGTGGTCTCCCGCTATCCGTGGCCGCAGGACAACGCACAGAGCCTGGTGGATGAATTCCTCCTCTCTGCACGCCGCACGGCCTCTGACTATGAGGTGGACCTGCCCCCTCCGGATGTTCTGGAGGTACGTCACACGTCCCTGGAAAAACAGGGAGGATTTGCACCGGTCAACGAGCCTGCAATCGGGCATATCGGCCTGGTCGCACGACAGCGCCTACGGGCGATACTGCGGGTATATGCTGTGGACGACCCGGGGCGTTTGCAGAACTTTGTGGAGACTGTTTCACACACGATTGCCCCCTATATTGACGCAGCACTGCTGGCCCGGCGTAACCGGATCGTGGAGAGCGCACAGGATTGCACCGGATTTTTGTCTCGCGAAGATTTTCGACAGACGCTGAACCAGGAAATAGCCCGCATCCGCAAGAGCCCCCACGAGATGGCCCTATTGCGCATCAAGCTGATTTTCCGGGCGGAAGTCATGCCCGCCGCACCGATCCAGGAAACCGTAGAGATCGCCCGAGCGATGGTTGAAAGCACCGTGCGTCACGGCGACATCGTTGGAGAACTGAGCGGCAGCGACATAGGCGTGTTGATGCCCTACACCGGCCCGCGAAAGGCCCTCATCGCGGCCATGCGGATTTCGGATGCTTTTGACAGCAATGATGCCGTCAGCGCAGTCTTTGACCATTTTATCGGCCTGTCGGGATGGTCCATTGACGGGTCTGACGCCGAGGGACTGCTGGTCGAAACCGAGCAGGCGGCACGGCAGGCGCAATACACCAGGTCCGGAACGGTGCAGTTGTACATGTAGCGCATCCTGCACAATCGGCGTGTGCGGCGATGCAGCGGGACAGGCGCCCTCCTTTGATTGCGTGCCATGCGACATGCATCGTCTGCCAGTTTTATTGCGGTAAAATCCCGCGCCCATATTGAACTGGACAGGTTCATGGAGTATCCTTTTAAGCAAGTAGATTTCCATTACAGTCACGAAGGAGGGTATTGCATGAAGAGGCGTGGTTTCACACTTATCGAGCTACTGGTAGTTATCGCGATCATTGCGATCCTTGCTGCAATCCTGTTCCCGGTGTTTGCCCGCGCACGCGAGAAAGCCCGGCAGAGTTCCTGTCTGAGCAACATCAAGCAGATCACGCTCGGGACCATGATGTACAACCAGGACTACGACGAGTATATCCCACAATCCGGATACTGGTACCCAACATCCGGGGACACGATGATGTACTGGTACGCCGCCCTTGAACCGTATCTGAAGAACGAGCAGATCCTCTATTGCCCGAGCACCACCAACAAGGATCACCCACGGTCGTGGAACTATGGCTTCGTTGTCCAGACAACCGGATATGCCAACAGCACCTTCGCCTTCGATCTGCCCGACGGCACGCATATTTCTGCAAAAGAGGCCCCGGTCAACATGGCGCAGATACAGAAGCCGGCCGAGCGGGTGTTTGTGTCCGATGCGCACAACTTCAACACCATGGTGACCTTCTGGTATCGCACCGACAGCTCCCATGACGAGGTCGGCGGCGCATACTACTGGGTGGACTGCCGTCACAACGAGGGGGCCAACTGCGGCTTTCTCGACGGTCACGCCAAGTGGCTGAAAGGCACCTCTCCCTACGGCCCGGCACATCCCAACGTCTGCGCCGGTCCGATTGACTACTACTACCTGCACAACTAAGAACCGGCCACGAGACAGCTATCACCGCCCCACGGCTTCTCCCGTGGGGCGTTTTTTTGTCTGTGTGAACAACAGAGCGGTAAGAGATTTGCGCTGATCCGCGTTGCAACCCATTCTTGGCAGGAACCCCGACACACACAACAGACCGGATGGGAGCGACAGGACGGCGAAGGTATGTCACCGGACGGTGGCTAACTGTATTCATGAAGCAGTGTAGTAAAAAGGGGGTCTCCCATGCGTCACATTACTGGTGCTGTCATCTTGCTGGCCGCCGTCTCGTTTGTCGCCGCCGGCGATATTACAACAGTATTCACGTGCGATCCCGGCGATAATCTCGTGCGTGAAGCCACAATCGAGGTCTCTTCGGCCGCCGGGCCCGAAGGCACAAAATATTCCTACGAATCCCTGCAGGACGAGGACCCCGGGAGCAGGTGGGCCTCCAAACGCGACACCGAACCACCCGTGTGGATCAAAGTGACCTTCGACCAGCCGCAGACCATGGACACCATCGCTTTCATCGTTACAGATATGCCGACGCTGTATATGACCATCAAGTCGATCGCCGTGGAGTTTTCCGACGGGTCGAAGATTACCAGGGATCTCGCCGACCGCCCCGGCCCCTTCCTCATCCGCTTCGATGCCCGAAGAGCCGCGTGGTTCCGCTTCATCATCACTGAAAGCTGGCAAAAGCGAAATAACTTCGGCCTCAATGAGCTTTTGGCTTTTGCCGATCCCGGGGAGACGGTGCAGGTGAAAAAACCTCCAAAAGAGCAGTGGGCGGATGTTGACGTGGAGCCACAGGGACGTGACCAGCATCCCTGCGTGTATGTCACGCCGGAGGATGTGAAGCGAGCGAAGCAGCGGGTCGAAGAGAAGGACTGGGCGGCTGATTTCGTTGAGGCGTACATCAACCACGCCGATGAGGTGGTTGACAGAGACGCAGAATGGATCCGCCAACACTGTCCGGAGAAAGGCTCTATCTTTGCGGTGGGCAAGACCGGGTGCCCGAGATGTGGGGCGAGCTGGGGAAGCTGGCGGGGCGCCAACTGCAGCTTCGACCGACCCGGCACCGTCAAATGCCGCAACGGGCATATCCTGCCGGACGAGGATCACCCGGACGACGGCACCGGCTGGGAGGGCGATGACGGTCGCACCTACTATTTCGTCGCCTCCTACAACTCCTGGGTGGTGGAGACCTATCAGAACTGGTGCCGGTACCTGGCAATGGCCTACACAATGACGGGTGAGGAGAAGTATGCGGAGACGTGCTCGGTGATTCTGGATGCGCTGGCCGAGATCTACCCCACCTGCACGGGCGGATCCGTGGAGTATCCCTCCGGTCACGGGCGGCTGTCGCGGCCGGGATACCAGGTGGCCCGGGTGCTGGTTTTGCTGGTGGATTACTATGACCGGATATACAACAGCCCCGCGCTGCAAAAGCCGTCCTTCGTCGAGGGGATGACGCGGCGCGAGAATATTGAAACGAATCTGATGCAGAACGCCGCATGGTACTGCTACACAAAATCTTTCCGCGGCGGGTTGGATAACGGTATCGCCGACTACATCCGCGGCGCTCTGTCGGTGGGGTGTCTTCTGGGCATCCCGGCCTATATCGACTGGGCGGTTGACGGCCCCTTCGGCATCCGCGCACTCGCGGGAAACAACGTTGGCAGAGATGGTCGCTATCACGAAACTGCGCTGTGTTACAGCCGGCACGCCCGGAGTCTGTACCTCACCTATGCCGACCCGCTGCTGAATTACCGGAGCGAAAAATTCCCGGTGGGCCTCAACCTCTACGACGACGAGCATTTCCGCAGCTTCTACGTCCTTCCGATGCTCTCGATGGACTGTGTTGGTCACTGGCCCCGGTACGGCGATTGCGCACCCGACACCTCAAAAATCACCCCTCCGGAGCGTTACAGCGATAAAACCGATATCCAGTTTGCCGAACGGGTTTATGCCGGAACCTCCGACACGGAAGTGAAAGAGGATTTCGGCACACTGCTGCACTGGCTCACCGATGGCGACCTTGACAGGCATCGCGCGAGCGGGAATGTGGCATGGCTGTTGTTTCACGCAGAAACGGTGCCTGCAACTGATGATACTGTGCCGGAATATCTGCTTCGCCGCATCACCGATTCGAC
>JAWODS010000352.1:0-3569 GCA_046483205.1 Armatimonadota bacterium
GTGCCGCAGCTCGGCCTGCAGGTAGTTCGCGTTCAGGGTCGAGAACTCGGCGACACGGGTCATGCTTCTGCAGGCGAAGGCAAAAACAAAAAAAGGCGCCGTTGAGGCGATTTTTGGCAACCTTATGCTGCAGATGTTCATCGCCGGACTCATCGGTGGCTTCCTGGCATGGCTGATCAATGAACCCTGGACACACGACGAGCCGACCAGCCGTGACCAAATCACGAGCATCTATATCCAGTCAGTCATCTTCTTCGGTATCGTTGGAGCTCTTGTGGGGGCGGCGCTCGGCTCGGTCGAGAGCCTCCTGACCGGTGCATACATGAAAATGCTGCGTGATGGTGCTATCGGCCTCGGCCTCGGGGCCCTCGGCGGTGCCGCTGCAGGCTTCATCGGCCAGTTCGCATACGCCTCGATCGGGGGCGGGCGGTCAGGGATCGCGATACAGATCATCAGCCGGACCATCGGCTGGGCGCTGGCCGGAATGGCCATCGGACTCGCACAGGGCGCCAGGTATATGAACTTCAACCGCCTGCTCAACGGCTTCATCGGTGGCGCCGTCGGTGGGTTCGTCGGGGGATTGCTGTTTGATGTGATCGCCACCGTCGTCGGTGGGGCAGAAATCAGCCGCCTCATTGCCCTCGTCGTCATCGGCGGGGCGACCGGCGCCGCCATCGGGCTGCTCGAAGAGGTTCGCAAGGAAGCCTGGCTCAGCATCGTTGACGGCCCACTGACCGGCAAAGAATTTATCCTCTACCAGCAGCAAACCACCATCGGCTCGGCGGGCTACTGCGATATTCCTTTGCTGAAGGATCCAAATGTCGCCCCCGAACACGCGCGAATCGTCATGCAGGGTAATGCAATCCGGCTCGAAAACCTCCTCGACCCGGAAGCAGTCCTTGTCAACGACCAGCCCGTCTCTCAGCACGCCCTCTCCAACGGTGACTTCATCCACATCGGTTCGACAGTCTTCCAGTACAATGACCGCGCCGTCGATGCCCCACATCCCTGATCGTCTCACTATCAGCGCGCACCTTTGAGTGCAAAATACCGTGGGCCCAAAGCTGTGATAGCTGTGGGCCCTTATCTTATGCGATGCAGGTCAGGCTCAGCTTTCTGGATTCTGGGCACGACAAAAGAAGCCGTCATGCCACAGCGTATCAACGAAAAGAGGGGGAACACCGATGGTGGCGAGGCGAATGGCCGTTTTGCTGGTAGCTGTATTACTCCTGCTGATTGCTGGCTGCGCGCGACACTACGACGACGCAGAATACGAAGCCTGGGCGAAGACCTGGGATGCGCAGGTCAAAGAGTGGTACGGCGAGGAGGCATGGGCCATTTTTAAGAGAGGGTGGATCGCGAGTAACGTAAATATATCATTACAGTGCTTTGTGCTGTCCGGATGGGAAAAACCGGGGTCAGGCTCTACCTCCGCCGCCAGCAGAAGTAAAATAAAAGACTTGATGCAAGATCGGGAATCGCCCGTGGTCCATGTGATAGCACCCACGGGATGGCTGAACGGCGAAGACGCCGTAAAACTGGCCGATCTGACCGCAAAATCACTCGCTACGGCACTTCCCAGGCACAGGAGACTGACCATCAGAGTATATGAAACACTGGATGAAGATTACCTGAATCTCCTGTATTTCGGTGATTACTAACGGGAGGTATGCAGCAGGCTCCGGCAGTCCGCAAACGGAACGCCAGTGCTGACCGCTTTGTCCGGCGAGATGTGCAATATTTTCGGCATCATTCCAGCGTCGTCACAGTTGCCATGATATTCTCATTGAGCCGCTTCGGTGCATCCAGGGGTGGAAACGTTTCCCCACACAGAGGAGGGGAATACGTCACAGGCGTCGAAAGGGCCTCACCAGGCGTTGCACAATATCATGCCAGTGAAACGTGATTCATGATGCCAGACAGGCCCAATTTTCTCGTTATAATGACCGAGCAGCACCGTGGTGACTGCCTCAGCATCGAAGACCACCCCGTGCTGTTGACGCCCAACATGGACCAGATTGCCGGATCAGGCGTGCGGTTCCGGAGGGCCTATTCCACGTGCCCCACCTGCATCGCCACCCGCCGGTCCTTCCTTTCCGGCCAGCATCCCGACACCCACGGGATGGTTGGCTACAAAAGCAACGTGGAATGGGATGCGCCGCCGACGATGCCGCAGGTGCTCGGCGACGTGGGGTATCATACGTACTGGGCAGGACGCAGCATCCACCAGCACCCGCCCCGGAAGCGCTACGGCTTCGACCACATGGTTTTTCTGGGCGGCGCGGATGGCGACTACCGCGAATGGCTGGAGCGCAATACCGGTGAAACGGCCGGCCGGCATTTCGGGGCCGGGCCGATGCACAATGACTGGACCGCTCGGCCGTGGCACCTGGACGAGGAGCTCCATCACACAAACTGGACCATCGCACAGGCCCTGGAGTTTCTGGAAAAGCGCGACCCGTCGTGTCCGTTTTTCCTGTGCGTATCATTTCTCGCAGCCCATCCGCCCCTGACGCCGCCCGCCTTCTACATGGAACGCTACCTGCGGCAGGAGCCTGTGAAGCCTCACATCGGCGACTGGGAGGAGCCACCTGAGAACCGTGGGATCGGTCTCGACATCAGCGACACTCGCGTACAGCTCGAGGGCGAAAAGCTGCGGTCCGCCCGTGCGGGCTACTACGGTCTTATCAATCATGTTGACGACCAGCTCCGGCGCCTGCTCAGCCCCGTCGTGGGCGTCCGCAGGCAAACAGGCGACAACACCATCGTCATATTCACCAGCGACCACGGCGAGATGCTCGGTGACCACTATATGTGGCACAAGCGCGTTCCGTATGAGGGGTCGGCGCGAGTGCCGCTGCTGATCAGCGCGCCGCCACGATTCGAACTCGAGACCGGCCGTGTGAGCGATGCCCCCGTGTGCCATGAGGACATCATGCCCACCGTCCTTGACATGGCGGGCGCGGATATTCCCGACACCGTCGAAGGCCGAAGCCTGCTTCCGATGATGCAGGGGGATGAACCACAGTGGCGCGATTACCTGCACATCCAGCATGCGCCCATCCACCACACCCTCACCGACGGGAAGCACAAGTATATCTGGTGGGTTAAAGACGGGCGCGAGCAGCTCTTCGACCTCGTCAATGATCCCAACGAGTTACACGACCTTGCGGCCACCCCTGAGGGAAAGCAGAAAATACACCCCTGGCGGCGGCGTCTAATTGAGAAGCTGAGGGACCGTCCTGAGGGCTTTTCAGACGGAGAAAAGCTCATCGCGGGCCGGGATTTTCCCTCTGCTTTGCCACACGCCGGGAAAGAAGATCAGAACGCTCGACAAAGAAGGATTAGATAAGGGACGTATAGAATATCACACTGCGTTATATTGAATGGATTGAAGGAGGTTGGAGGATGAGAGAAAGAGGTTTTACGCTGATTGAGCTACTGGTGGTCATTGCGATCATCGCCATATTGGCTGCCATTCTCTTTCCCGTCTTTGCGCGGGCGCGTGAAAAAGCCCGACAGACGGCCTGTTTGAGTAATGTCAAGCAGCTTGGGCTGGCCATGCACAT
>JAWODS010000429.1:0-3775 GCA_046483205.1 Armatimonadota bacterium
GTGCCCGGCATCGAAGGCATAGCCGTGAACGCTGCGGGATCCATCATCGCAGGGGCACTCCCGGACCCGGCCTTCGAGGGCGCCGGGATCGAGCAGGCCGGCCTCAAATTTTGAGGATGACACACGGCAGGGGACCCATCAAATGTCGTGTATTTTGTCATCGAAAAAGCCACCTGTCTGACGAGAATCGCGGCGGGGCACAGGTCCCCGCCCTACAGCAAAAGACGAAACGACAGCAATATGCACTTCGAGGTCAGCAGAATTGCAAGCATTCAGAGATCAGTTCTGACGGAAGGCGATGAGAATGTCACATAATTACGATCTACCCGGACCCAATTCGAAAAAGATTCTGGACATGCAGGACAAGTATGAGCCGAGCTGCCGGTCCACGGCGGCTCCGCTGGTGTGGGACGAGGCGCACGGGGCGGCGATCACCGATGTTGATGGCAACGAGTACATAGACTGGACCTCCGGCGTGCTGGCGGCCAATATCGGCCACTCGCACCCGCATTTCGTCAAAGAGGTGCAGGACCAGGTCGCCAAATGCTCCATGCCGTACGCGTTCCCGACCGAGCCGCGGGCGGTGTATGCAAAGCGCATCGTCGAGAAGATGCCGGAGTATGTGGATTACCTGGACACCGCGTTCCTCCTGTCCACCGGCTCGGAGGCGACCGAGGCCGCCATGCGGATCGCCAAACGGTACACCGGAAAGCACGAGGTCATCAGCTTCTGGGGCGCCTTCCACGGCCGCACCTGGGGCGCCATGAGCATGGCCGGAAAAAAGGAAACCAAGCAGCACTGGGGACCGCTCATGCCCGGGACCATCTACGCCCCCTATCCGTATCCGTACCGCTGCCCCTTCGGCTCCCAGACGGATGAGGAATGTGTGGACAAGTGCATCGAGTGGCTCGACCACAAGCTGCATTACGAGTCCATAGGCGACGTCGCCGCGGTCATCACCGAGCCGTACCAGGGCGGCGCAGGCTTCATCATCCCGCCCGACGGCTTCCTCAAGCGCCTCGAACAGTGGGCGCATGACAACGACATCCTGTTCATCGATGATGAAATCCAGGCATCCTTTGGCCGCAGTGGGACGATGTTTTACCTGGAGCACGAAGAGCTGCAGCCCGACCTTTTGTGTATCGGCAAGGGAATCGCCAACGGCATCCCGACCGCCGCGCTGCTGGCCAACCACGAGCTGTTTGACATCATGGACAAAGGCGAAATGTCCTCGACCACCGGCGCCAATCCGGTTTCGTCCGCGGCCGCAAACGCCGTGCTGGACGTCTTCGAGCAGGAGAACCTGCTTGAAAACTGCAACGAGGTCGGCGGGTACATGCTCGGCAAACTCCAGGAGCTTGGCGAGAAACACGAATGTCTCGGCGACGTCCGCGGCAAAGGGCTTGTCATCGGCCTGGAGTTCGTGAAATCCAAAGCGACGAAGGAACCGGCGCCGGACTACACGGGCGAGGTCACCGAACGGATGGCCCGGAAGGGTGTCACCTGCGGCAAGGTCGGCATCCACGGCAACGTGATCCGCTGCGCCCCGCCGCTGTGCATCACAAAAGCCCAGGCTGACGAATCGATCGCCTGCCTCGACGAGGTCCTCACGGAGATGGGCGACCCGGAGTAGAGGTCCTCACGGAGGGGTGTGCCCGTTGTTCGGGTCGCTCACTAATGAACGACGGGCCAGCCTCACTGAGCCAGCAAAGGACGCTGGCTCAAGACGTTCGACAGGCCCCTCCATACGGCAAACGACACGATGGCAACGGCTTGCTGCCGTTTGCGGTTTGGTTGTTGTCGTGTCGTAGGGAGGGACCTGTCGAAGCGTCGTTTGCTGAGGCTGGCCCACGGGCACGGATGAGTTTTGGTCTTACCAATATTGTCTCATACTGTTCGCACGTGCCTGCGAAAGGGCGTCCGAAATCGTGAAGCGAGACCGGCGGCATCCGCATAGATTTCACGACAGCGTGTATCGCATGAAATCTGTGCCGATATTCGTGACAATCCGGGCGAAACAAGCGAGACCGCAGATGATGCCGCAATTCGGAGATATTGCAGAGACCGTTCTGCGCGAGAAGGCTGACGATCATGATATTATCCTCCATGCCTTCTGCATCATGCCCGATCATATGCATATCGTCTGTTCAGTGGATGACGACGGCGATTTCAAGAAGTACGTCACGATATTGAAAAGTGAAATCAGTCGCCGGATGCACACGAACGGCTTTGACCAATTCGAATGGCAGCGTAGTTATTGGGACAGACACGCACGCCGAGAAGATGACCTGCGAGAGCTGATTGAATACGTTCTTGATAATCCCGTGCGGAAAGATCTGTGCAGGAAAAGGGAAGAGTGGCGCTGGTCAGAGCTGGTGAGCTGGCCGGGCAAATGACGGCGGGCCAGCCTTGCGAGTTGGCACACACCGCCAACTCCCTGCGACAGGCCCCTCCATGCGACGACTTGCGAGAAGGGTGTTGGGCCGCGGGTCCGTTCAGACGCATGCAGATGGCGCGAGTTGCGGTAAAGGGCCAACCAGCCCAATGGTCCCGGTAGCAGATGCCGTTGTCGTATGGAGGGGCCGTGTCGAAGCGTTGTTTGCTGAGGCCGGCCCACGGATTACTATGACCTTCGGCCGGCAATCCTGCGGCGCCATCGTGACCTTTGACGGAAACCGCAACACCAAACACAACCGGGAGACGACGATTATGGCTGATCAACTGACCGAATATTTTGAGAGCAAGCATGACGAGGCGGCCGAGGTGCTCATGGATCTTATCAGGATCCCTTCGACCGCCGGAAACGAAGGGCCCGTTGCCGAGTACCTGCATGACAACATGCAGAGCTTCTGTGATGAGACCGACTACATCGAAATCACCAACGAGATCAAGGATGACCGCGACTACGCGAGCCCGGTGAAGGGCCTCGAATATGGCGACCGCCCGAATGTGCGGGTGGCGCAGAAGGGCTCCGGTGGTGGCAAATCCCTGATCTTCAACACCCACATGGATGTCGTCCCGCCCTCGGCGACCCAGGAGCGCCCCTTCGATCCGTACCTCGAAGACGGCGTCATCTACGGCCGCGGCGCCTGTGACGCCAAGGGCCAGCTCACCACGCTGTATCTGGTGCTGCAGGCGATTGAGGAGCTGGACATCGACATCGGCGGTGACGTCATCGGCCACCTCGTCATCGAGGAGGAGAACGGCGGCAACGGCACCATCGCAATGGCCCGGACGGGGGAGACCGCAGACGCGGCGATCAACCTCGAGCCCTCCAACTTCATCCTCTACCCGCAGATCCGGGGCGCGGTGTGGTTTGAAACCACCATCTACGGCCGCTCGGGCCATTCCGGCACTCCCGGTGGCACCATCTCCGCGCTGCAGAAGGCCATCCGGGCGACCCATATCTTCCGTGCATACCACGACGTCGCGCTCGCCGAAAGCCGCGGGCAATACCCGATGTTCGACGGCATCGCCGATCCCGCCCCACTGACCATCGGCGAGATGAAGGCCGGGGACTGGCCCGCCCAGTCGCCCCAGAAGGCCGTCTTCACCGGCGTGCTGGGGATCCTGCCCGACCGCACCAAGGAAGACGTCATGAAGCATCTGAATGAAATGATGGCGGGCTGTGATGATGAATGGCTGGCCGAGAACTTCGAGATCGAGTTCACCTACCGCCACGACGCCAGTCCCCCAATTGAGTTTGCGATTAACCAATATAAAACTTGATTAAATGAGGCCATAGTATAGAATCAAGGAAAGTAATAAAATCATT
>JAWODS010000438.1:0-3377 GCA_046483205.1 Armatimonadota bacterium
GATGAAACGGTCCTCGTACGCCTTCACGGTGGGGCAGTGATTTGCCCAGAACACAATGACTGTGGCAGAGACGTCATCGTAGGTATCGCGCTCGTAGTGTCCGTCCACGCCTGGCAGGCTCAGCGGCATGGCCTTCATGCCGACGACGGAGTCGGCGTCGCGGATGCCGATTTGCCGGGTTTCGGCGTACCAGTCCACCTTCATCTGTATGGCTTCGGCCAGCAGTCGGACGGGAACCAGCAGGTGGCCGTCAACCTCCACCGCCTGCTCGCGAGTAATATCCACACACCGGTTGTTTTTGCACACCACCGCGGTCTGGCGATTCTTCAGCCACGTTACCTCGGCGCCCACCGCCTCGCTGATTGCACGCAGCGGCGCGTAGGCCACGCTATCTACCACCCGGGCACCGGGCTCTGCATCCATTTGCTCGCCATGTACAAACACCTCGACGCCCTGGGCATCTGCGCCCGCTGCACCAGCCGCCAGGATCATCACCATCAAAAGCACTGTGACTCTCATCTGCATACCGTGTCCTCCTTCAACTGAGTATCCATGGATCACCGTGAATTGCGCATGGATCGCACTATATGAAGGAGACGGGCCCTGGAAGGGGAGGTTCAAAATCATGAGGAGGGGCACTCTGCTGGTATCGTGACGGTATTGTTGAACGATCCGTTTTCGCCGCATTCAACGGTGAGTTGTATGCAGGAGAAAAGGTCGGGGAGCGGCGTTGCAGCAGCGAACTTGGTGTTCAGGAAGGAAATGCATGAAACAAAAACTCGCAGGAGAGCAGAAGGCAATGGAACCATGGTACGGGAAATAATAGGTACCAAACGTGCAGGCGAGATTAGAATCTGCACGGAGCGTGGTTTTACGCTCATTCAGCTGCTGGCGGAGCTTGCGGGCTGTGAATCCGCTGTATCCCGAGGAGGCCCGATGATGGAATTTTGGAGATTGTTGACCTTTTGTTGCGGTGCTGCACTGGTGATGCAATTGGGGAATGCCGCGTATGCTGCTGATCGGACACTGGTGGCGGACGGGCAGTCGACCAGTGCGATCCTGCTTGATACACCCTCCAACGAATTTGCCCGGCGGGCCGCGAATGAGCTGATATACCACGTAGTGCGTGCGACCGGCGCTGCGATACCAACTGTTGACCACAATACCGTCGGACAACTGCCGGAGGAGCACACGATTGTCGTTATCGGCGCCGGTGACGTGGCAGCGTCACTGGGGGTTTCAGGGGACGATTTGCGCGAGGAGGAATTCCTCATCCAGACCCGTGACCGGCACCTCGTTTTTGCCGGTTCCGATACAGTTGCCGGCGGCGAGGGCGGAGGCACCTCCGGCTCCCCGGCGACACAGTGGGCCGTAGGATACTTCCTCGACCGACACATGGGCGTCCGCTGGCTGTGGCCGGGTGAGCTGGGGACATTCGTGCCGCAAGTGGAGACAGTTATCGTGCCGGATCTGGATATTCGCGACCGGCCCGAGATGGCCTCGCGTGTCTTTCGGCCTGCACTCACCTCGCGGGATGCCACAGAGGCGCGGCGAACCAACTCCGATGTCCGTGAGCAGATGATTGCGGAGGTCAGCCAGTGGAACGCACGCCACCAGATGGGCGTCCGCCAGCGCGTGCAGTCGAGTCATTCCTTCCGCAACTGGTGGGACAAATACCACGAAGAATATCCCGACATATTCGCCACGCTTCCGGAGGGGATGACGCAGCCGAACCCGAAGCCCGACCGGGTGAAGCTGTGTGTCTCAAATCCGCGTGTTGAGGAGCTTATCCTCACAGAGTGGCGGGAGGCCGGTCGGCCGGATGTGTGGTCGGTTTCCCCCAATGACGGGCAGGGCTACTGCGTGTGCGAGGACTGCCGGGCGCTCGATATTCCGCACACGCTGGACGCCGATCCCCTGGACATCTTCTGGAACAGGAGCGTCGTCAGCCTCACAGGGCGGTATCTGCACCTGTGGCGGCGCCTGCTTGATACAATGAGGGAGGAGAATCCAGACGTTGCTCTCACCGCCCTCGCGTATGCCAATTATCGCCTCGCCAGCCCCGAAATGGAGCCGCTGGAGCACGAAAACGCGCTGCACATTTCCCTGGTTCCGGACAACTGGAGCGACCGTGAATACCAGTCGCTTTCCGAGTGGCAGAGAATCGGGGCGACGATCATCATGCGACCGAATTTCGCCTTCGTCGCCTATGCGGCTCCCTATCTTCCTCTGCATAATGAAGGGCGTTTTTGGGAACATGCTGTTGACACGGATATCATCGGATGGTTCTCCAACCTGCTGGGGTACTGGGGAACGCAGGGCCCGCGTTACTATATGGTCGCCCGATTGTGTGCCCGTCCGGACCTCGGCGTCGAGGAGGTTCTTGATGAATATACCTCCGGATTCGGCGACGCTGCACCCGCAATCCGCGATTATCTGGACTATTGGGAGGAGGTTGTCGAAGGGGCGGATTACCCGGACTGGGCGGGACATTTCCATCATCTGGACAACCAGGACGGATTCTACAAACAAACGCTTGAAAAGCGCGAGGTCCGAACACATCCATTCTGGGGGTCGTGGTATATCCAGCCATTCCTGTACACCGATGAGCGACTGGCGAAGGGCCGCGCGATCCTCGACCGGGCCGAAGAGCTTGCGGGTGACGACCGGGTTGTCATTCAGAGAATCGAGTTCCTCCGTGATGGTCTCAAGCATCTCGAGCTGACTCGCGACGTCGTTGAACTGGCCAATGCGAAGCTCCGGCCGAAGGTCGAAGGCCCCGGGGCACTCCAGGAGCAGCAGAGACGATTCAAGCGCCTGCTGGTGGAGTTGAAGAACTTCCGCAGCCGGGTCAATCCGCGACACGTTGTCTGGGCCGATTCCATTGTCGGTCACGAGATACGCCGTACCGTCAGGATGAGTGACAGATATGCCGATGCCTGGGCGATAAGCTCGGTGCCGCCCGAGTCGTGGAGCCAGTGGGAGTTTCGAAAGGATTCCGAAGGTGTCGGCCTCGATGAACAGTGGTACGCCGCCGGGGCGACGGATGCGGCTGAGTGGGCGCCCATCGAGGTGCCGGGATTCTGGCACGACACCTCCGTCGGCGATTATCAGGGGTACGGCTGGTACCGTACCACCTTCCAGATGCCTGCTGACTGGGAGTACGATACGGTGAAGCTGACCTTCGAGGCGGTTGACGAACAGGCCTGGGTTTACTTCAATGGCGAGTACGTCGGTGAACACACCCTCCAATCCGAGAGCAGCGGCACGGAGGAAGTGTCCCTCGGGGAGCTGTGCAAAACACCATTCACAATTGATATACCCGTTGAGCAGGCAAACCTGGGCCAGGAAAACTCCCTGGTCGTTCGCGTGCACAA
>JAWODS010000191.1:0-13877 GCA_046483205.1 Armatimonadota bacterium
TGCAGGGTGGCGAGGGTCGACGTGCGCTTCGTGGCTTCTACGGCTTGTTGAGCGACGACGTTCTTCCGGCACCAACCGAGGACGAGGAGTGATTCCTCTTCGTCCTCGGTTGGTGTAGCCCTCCATCCCGATCACCGCTCCGAGGCGCAGAGTGACAGTCTCTGTGGGGTAATCGCCGGCGGTTGTGGGGACCAGGTAGGTCAGCTTCAACGAATCCCCGGGCTCGGCTCCCAGGTCAGCCGCCGCCCACGAGTTGAGCCACACCTCGTCATCCGGAATATTGCCGGTCTCTGGAGCGCCTTTCGTGAGTGCAAACTCAGGCAGCGGCTGCATTCCTGCCACCATCGCGTAGGCGACCATCGGTGACTCCGGCCTGTCCGTGTCAATGATTTTCTCGGCGAGGTAGAGTGACACCGTCCGCGAGGATGCATTGAGCCCACCTGCCGCCTGCCGGGCCGCCTTCACCTGCGCCTCATTCAGCACCGTCGCATCGGTGGTAACAGCCAGATGGCCGCTTTCTGGGTGCTCCTCAACCTGGATTCCAATGTCGGAGAGTGTTACCGCCTTTTTCAACCCAACCGACAGGGCCTTTTCCTCTGCTGCGGAGGTGTGGGCGACGATGACATTGGCCTGCTGCTGGCGGTCCAGGCGCTCAGCGAGCCACTCCCGCGACATGAAGAGATTAAGCGGGGTCTTATTCTGTGCATCAAGACGAAAATCACCGGCGCCACCGCCCGGCAGCACCGAGGACACCGTTAGCCGCAGCGTCGGCGCCGTCTCCTGTGTGCCGCGCTTTGCGAAAAGTGTGGAGAGGTTGATGTCGCTCTGGCGGTGAGCGGTGAGAAGAATGGAATCGCCCGCCGAGACGCCGAGCGCCTCCGCCAGCGCCTCGTTCAGCGCACATTGTCGGCCTTCCAGTCCTGGTGGCGAGACCTCGAAGAAATCCCACAAATCGGCATCAATGCCCAGGACTGAGACATCGGGCACGACAACGTCCGTTTTGGGATTGCGAAGGGCACCGCTTGTGGAAAGAAGTGGCACTGCTTCACCAACGGCTTCCGGCTGCGCGTCGGTAATCTCGGTGGCGAGCTCCGCACGGAAATACCGCGCAGATGACACCAGGGCGTGATTGATTGTGCCGAGTCGTGACAGGGCGGTATCCCGGAGGCTGCCGCGCACAGAATCGCCGATGACCAGCGAGCCGGTGATGACGGCGGTAGCGAGCAGCAGACCGAAGGCAACCACAAGCCCCGTGCGCCAGTAGTACGCCAGGCTGCGTGTCACCAGGGTTCGCACGGTCACCCCTGCTCACCCTCGGAAAGATCGGTTTCGTGAAGCCTGCCGTCGCGGAGCTGCAAGCAGCGCTCGAAGCGTGCGGCCTCCCGGAGGTTATGGCTCACCATCAGCACGGTGACCCCCTGCTCATCTGCAAGCTCAAGCAGCAGCGAGATGACGGAGGCGCCGGTCTCGCGGTCGAGGTTGCCCGTGGGCTCGTCACACAGCAGCAGTCCCGCCCGGTTGATGAGCGCTCGTGCCAGGGCCACGCGCTGCCTTTCTCCACCCGACATCCTCGCGGGAAATGCGGTCATGCGACCGGCAAGGCCGATACGCTCCAGCAGCTCTTCGGCACGCGACTGTGCGCCGTCGGCATGACCGGCCGGGAGGGTGGGAAGCAGCACGTTTTCCAGGGCGGTGAGCTGGGGGAGAAGATGATGGTCCTGAAACACGAAGCCCACGCTGTGAGACCGGAACTTCGCCAGCGCAGAACCCTCAAGTGACGTCACCTCGACAGAGCCCAGGTGTACAGATCCCCCATCCGTGCGCTCCAGCGAGCCGATGCAGTTCAGCAGCGTGCTCTTGCCCGAGCCGGACGGCCCGACCACAGCCACCGTCTCGCCGGCCTCCACCTCACACGATGCGCCGTCCAGGACGGTCAGCTCGCCGCCGTCGTCGGTCGTGAAGCGCTTGACGAGACTGTCAACGACCAGGCGCTTTCCCGCTTTCTCCATGGCTGCCTCCGCTCAGTCGTCAGAATCATCATTTGCAGGCATTTCGTGGGTATTGACTTCTTCAGTCTCAACAGGTTCAAATGTGTCGGTGTCGCCGCCGTCACTTTCCTCCCGCACGACCAGCGCCCCGGTCGGGCAGGCTTCGGCGCATTCAACGGCGACATCCCCAAGGGCGTCGCGCAGCGGTGCGTCGAATGGTGTGCCGATTTCGACATCAAAACCCCGGCCGATGAAGGTGAGGCCGAGACTTTCCCGCTCGCGCCGGGCAATCTGCACACACAGTCCGCACTTGATGCATTTCCCCGGCTCATAGATCACCAGCGGGTGCGTGTCATCCCTGCGATATTTCGCCCGCTCGCCGCGGAACCTTCGGATATCGGCCCCGTACTGCATCGCCCACTGCCGCAGCCGGCATTTGTCCAGTCCGGCACATTCGCAGTGCAGGCACCGCCGCGCTTCCCGGCGGGCCTCATCGGTCGAGAAGCCGACTCTCTCACCGCCGCCGGGCGACGTCCGGTCGTCAGCGGAGGCCTTTTCAGCATATTGGGCCAGTTCGTCATCATCCAGCCGACCCATCGTCACGGTATAGGGACGGTGGCGGACCGCAGTATCCTGTCCGGCCAGGTACTCGTGGATGGCCTCCGCGGCTGTTCGACCACTGCCGACCGCCCGGACTGCGTGCTGTGATGGAGATAGGGCCGATCCGGCGACGAAGACTCCGACCGCAGGGGTCATCTGCGTGTCCCGGTCCGCTTCAAGGCCCCGGCCGGAGATCTGCAGATCCAGTGCAGCCGCGTCACCATCAGATAGCTCCCCGGCAGCGACCAGCACGGCGTCGAACTCCTCACCAAGCTCGTCCATCGCCACGTCTGCGCCAACCTGCACGCCTCCCCGAAAGTCAGCTCCCATCTGCATGATCGGCTCGATATCGGCGTCGAGAATATCCGGCGGAAGATCGGCATCGGAGACCCCGTACCGCAGCATCCCACCGGGCTGCTCGTGGTCATCAAAGATGGTGCAGGAATGGCCCTTTTGCAGAAGATAATAGGCGGCTGACAGACCCGCCGGACCCGCACCGATAACGGCCACATGCTGGTCTGTTGGTGGCTCGCACTCGGGGGTATATCGGCTTTCTGAATGTATGTCGTAATCCCCGACAAACCGCTTCAAAAGCCGGATAGACACAGGGATATCAACCTGCCCCCGGCGGCAGGCTTTTTCGCACAGCTCCGGGCAGATGCGTCCGAGTGTTGCGGGCAGGGGAATACGCTCTTTCACCAGCGCGACGGCCTCATCCATCCGGCCGCTTTGAATCAGCCCGATCATGCCGGGGATGTCCAGGTGTGCCGGACACGCTATCTGGCATGGGGCCACACAGTCGCCGGTGTGATCGCCCAATAGCAGCTCCAGCGCCATCCGCCGGGCCGCGCGAACATGGTCCGTCTCGCTTTCGATCTCCATGCCCTCGACCGCCTGCGTCGCACAGGAGGGAACGAGCTGTTCGCTGCCGTTCACCTGCACCACGCAGACCATGCAGGAGGTCGGAGGCTCGCAGCCCTCATGGTGACAGAGTGTCGGGATGCTGACACCCAGCTTTCGGGCGGCCTCCAGGATGGTGGCGCCCTCTTCAACTTCGACCGGTTGTCCGTCAATGGTCAGCTTCGGCATGGTTATTCGATGATGATTGCGTCGGACGGGCAGAGCTGCCGGCAGGTGTCACAGCGGATGCACCTGTCGGGATCGATTTCGTGTTTTTCGTAGGGCCGCATTTCTATGGCGTCGGCGGGGCATTTCTGCGCGCATTTTGTACAGCCGATGCAGTCGTCGGTGATGCGGTATGTGATAAGTTCGCGGCATTTCCCGGCCGGACAGCGCCCCTCCACGTGCGCCTCGTATTCCTCCCGGAAATACCGGATGGTGGTGAGGACGGGATTGGGGGCTGTTTTGCCGAGGCCGCAGAGGCTGGATTGTTTCACCATCATCCCCAGCTCCTCCAGCTCATCAATATCCCCGGGCCGCCCCTCGCCCGTACACAGCCGGTTGAGGATATCCAGCATGCGGCGCGTTCCGACCCGGCAGGGCGTACATTTGCCGCACGATTCGCGCTGGGTGAACTCCAGGAAGTAGCGTGCGACATCGAGCATGCAGTCAGTGTCATCGAGCACCACCAGGCCGCCGGAGCCCATGATGGCGCCGCTTTCGTTCAGAGCCTCGAAGTCAATGGGGGTGTCGGCGAGTGATGCAGGGATGCAGCCGCCGGAGGGCCCCCCGATCTGCACCGCCTTGAACTGCCGCCCCTCCATCATGCCGCCGCCGATGTCCTCGACAACCTCGCGGATGGTGGTGCCCATCTCGACCTCAATCAGCCCGCCTCGCTTCACCTTTCCCGCCAGTGAAAAGACCTTCGTTCCCTTTGAATCTGCAGTTCCCAGTGCGGCAAACCGGCTGGCACCGTCGCGGATAATGCACGGAACCAGCGCCAGTGTCTCGACGTTGTTCACACAGGTGGGGTGGCCGTAAAGACCTTTTTCGGCCGGGTACGGTGGCCGGAGGTGAGGCGTTCCCCGGCGGCCCTCGATGGAGGCGATAAGAGCGGTTTCCTCACCACACACAAAGGCCCCTGCCCCCTCCGTCAGGCCCACCCGGAGGCTGAAATCGGTATCGAAAATGTTGTCTCCGAGCAGCCCGACCTCCTCGCATTTCTGGATGGCTTCCCACAGGGGTCTGACCGCCATGGCGTACTCGGCGCGGACGTATATCACGGCCTCTTCGGCTCCGGTGGCATAGGCGGCGATGGCGATGCCCTCGAGTATGCGGTAGGGGTATGACTCCATCAGCATCCGGTCCATGAAGGCTCCGGGATCGCCCTCATCACCGTTGCAGATGACATATTTCACGTCATCATCGGCCTCACGCACCAGCCGCCACTTCCTGGCGGTGGGGAAGCCCGCACCACCACGCCCCCGCAGACCGGCTTTATCAATCGTTTCGATGACCTGCTCCGGCGACATTTCCGTCACACATCGCCGCAGCGCCTCGAAGCCGTCATGCTCGACGTATTCCTCGAGGTTCGTGGGATTCGAGGTGCCGTACTGCTCGGTCGCCAGATGCTTTTGGGGCTGCAGGAACGCCCTGGCCGCTCCGTTCTCGGTGCTCAATTCATGTCTTTCGACCGGCTCCCAGGCCTCGTTGGTCAGCAGGCGGTCCAATGCGTGGCGGACCTCCAGTCTCAGGCGCCGGTTGATGCCCCGTGCGGTGAAGTGCCTGCGGACGATGGCTTCAGCATCGGACGGCTGCACCTTCGCATACACCGCCGGTGCCTCGCCCGGGACGGCCACCTCCACCATGGGAACCTGGTGGCACATGCCCACACAGCCGACCGGCTTGACGATCGCCGGGGCCTGGAAGTCACGGACAACCTCCTGCATCTTTTCGAACACATCCATGCTGCCGCTGGCGATGCAACAGGAGGCGACACTCACGCGGATTTCGGCGACGCCGTTGGCTGCCAAAGCTTCGGAAGAGATGGAGGGCTGCAGAGAGCCGCGGGCGGCGAGGGTGAGGAAATCGTCCAGCATCTGCGGGACACCGTCGGGTGTCAGGTGGCCGTAGGTGACACCGTCAATCTGCACCACCGGGGCGAGGGTGCAGCAGCCGACACAGTGCACGCGCTCGAGGGTAAAAAGCTCGTCATCGGTGGTCGTGCGCCCTTCGTCAATATCCAGATCCCTGCGCAGGGCGTCACTGATCTGCTCTGCGCCCTTGACATGACAGGCCGTGCCGTGACAGACGCTGATGATGTGCTCGCCGACCGGTTCATGCCGGAACTTCTCGTAAAAAGTGGAGACGCCGATGATGTCGGCGGGGGTGATTTCTGTCTCGTCGCAAATTCTCTGAAGCGCCGCATCGGGCAGGTATCGGAAGCGCTGCTGGAGGGCATGAAGCAGCGGGATGACGGCATCGCGGCCACGACCGATGTGCTCGACGATGCCGTCTATATAGTCGAGGTCCTCATCCTCCAGGCCCCCGCATGAGGCACAGTGGACGCAGGAGTCGGCGCCTGTTTTCAGCGTCTCTCGTTCGCTCATAAAGCGTATTTACTATCAGCTCGGGCCGAGCGATGATGATCCCGGCGTCTCCTGTGAGCCCACACACATGAGGTGATTCTCTGAGCGGATATAGATTTTGCCATCCACAAACGCGGGGGTCGCAAACACGGGTTCGCCGATTTTTGGAGTGGATATTTCCTCAAACTCCGGCCCGGCCTTCATAATATGCATGGTGCCCTTGCGGTCAGGGAGATAAATCCTGTCACCGACAATCGTGGGGGAGGCGGCAACGGCTGCGCCGAGATCATGTTCCCAGTGCATGGTGCCGTCCTCGGCGTCATAGCAGGTGACATAACTGTAGCTCGAAGCGGTGACCACGATGGTACCGTCGGTCGCGGGGCTGGCGGTGTCCGGGAGATTCCGGTCGGCGGACCAGACAATCTCGGGACTGTCTGAGGCCTTATCCGGCGGCTCGATGGCGTACACGCCATGGTATTCCACGGTCGCAAAAACGTAACCGGCCCCGAATGCGGGCGACGGCCCCACATCTGCTCCCAGGGGATCGATCCTCCACAGCTCTTTGCCGTCCTCGGGATCATACGCGATGACCCAGGGGCTGGCGGTGGTGACAATCTGGTCGCGGCCCTCGATACGGGCGACGATCGGTGATGTCCACGAATTGGGGACAGGCCGCTCCGTCTTCCAGAGCTGCTCGCCCGTTTTTGCATCGAAAGCGTAGATGGCCGACAGCCCCTCGGAGGCGTCCATGCCACGGTCGTACTGTACGATGACGCGGTCTTTATAGATCAGCGGGGAAGAGGCAAAGCCATACTGGTTTTCCGGCGGTCCCATCCAGTGTGTCCACAGCTCTTTGCCGTCCATGTCGAATACGGCCATGTCTCCGTTGGCGAATATGGCGACGACCCGCTCGCCATCGGTGGCAACGGTGGGGGCGGCGTATCCGGTGTCCTCCATGACGTTCGGATGTTTTTTTTCGGCCTCTTCGGTGTAGCTGACTGGTTTTTTCCACAGTGTGTCACCGTTTCCGGCGTCAAAGCAGTACACGATCCGCTCGTCTTCAGTCGCTCCGGTGAGGAAGACCTTCCCGTCCCAATAGACGGGTGAGTTTTTACCGGGCAGAGGTATCTTCGTTTTCCAGAGCACACCGTCGCCGGTTGTCGCGTCCCATTCGGTGGGGAACTGTGCAGTCATGGACTGCCCGAACCCCGGGCCGCGGAATACGGGCCAGTTCTTCGCCATATCTTTGCCAAGGGGGCTGGTGGGCCCTTCAGATTCTGCGGGCTCCGTGCCGCCATCCTGGTCGTTTTTTTGCTCCGGTTTCGGCTTCTCCTGCTCCGGTTTGGGAGTGGTTTTCTCCTGTTTTTGCTGCTCGTCGGCATCCTCAGTCTCGGCTGGTGGACCGGGAGGCCCCTGCGGTCCCTGTGGACCGGGCGGTCCTGCCGGCCCTCGCGGTCCCCGTGGTCCCGGTGGCCCCTGCGGTCCGGGAGGGCCCTGGACAGCCTGCTGATCCTGCTCCGGGACTGTCTCCGATTCCGTTGTTTCAGATTCGGGCATGGGAGAATCAATGCTCGAGGTTTCGGGAAGATCGGCGTATTCCGCCCTCTGCACCGCCTGCACGTATTCCGATGCCGGATCGTGGCGTCCAAGCACCGCCATGGTCAGCATGAAACCCGCAATGACCAGCGCCAGCACCGCCAGCGAGCGCCTGCTGAGAGCGGCCTGCACCCACGCCTCCGTGGCCGCCTCCGGATGAGGCTGCGGGCGGCCCTCTGCGTATTTTGCGGCGAAATGCGTTGATATGAGAAAAATGGCCAGCCCGCCGATGAGCAGGTACATCCCCGTCAGCGCCCGGCGGCGGACGGTGAAGTACGTCTCGCGGATCTCCGCATCCATCCTGCGAATCTCCTGCCGAAGCTCCTGGTTGTCCGGCTCGCGGGCGAGCTGGGCCTTCAGCGCGTCAACCTCCGCCGGCTGAAGCGGGTCGTGCGTCCGGCCCTGCCAGAAGTTGACCACCAGCAGGCCGATGATGGCCAGACAGAAAATCAGCGCCACGACCGCCGTCGCCAGGGCGGCTTTGTAGTAGGTTTCGCTGGTATCGAGTTGCTCGCTCATGACATTTCACCGGCGGAAACTGGGGTGTCATTCTGTTTCTTTTTCACATCGGCCGGGCACGAATCATAGCAGCGCCCGCACTCCACGCATTTGGCCTGGTCTATCGAATATTCGTCACGGTGTCGCCTGATAGAGCTGGTGATGAGCTTCACACCAAACACAAGGCCGATCCATATTCCCAGAATGATGGAGCCGATGTCGAACTGCTCCCGGATGGCCGCAGCCTCTTTATAAGCCGTGATGCTGGGCTCTCCCTGGTAATCAAACGCCTCCGTCATATCGGTCATGCCCTCGACAACGCCCTGCTCCTCCAGCCACAGCCGCTCTGCCAGTTGGACCTTCGGATGCACCTTCGCCAGCACCGGACTGCTGAGATGCCCGAGATATCCCCCGGCCGCCAGCATCGCAGGAACCAACAGCAGGATCAAGGTGAGGCGACGCCTGCCCACCGTGAGGTCCTCTCCGGCAGGTTCGGGCGTTGGTGGCAGAATTGCGCCATACGGACAGGCGTCTGCACACAGGTGGCAGTTGATACATTCACCGGTGCCGATCTGCGGCTGCCAGCGTGCCAGCGGTGCCGTGAGCCGCAACAGTGCCGACAGCGGGCACACGTACCTGCAGTAGGGCCGGCCGACAAACATCGACAGAAGCACCGTGCCCACACCCACAGCGAGCATCTCCGTCTCGCCACCCAGCTAGAAAAACTGCACAAACGGGTCGTGGCGGCAAATGACGAAAGCCGAGCCCGTTGCCGCGAAAAGCACTGCCGCTCCCAGATAGATGAACGGGAAGACACTGAGAGTGTCGTCAAGCCATTTGGGCACCTTCACGGGCCGCAGCAGCACGATCTCCTGCACGGCGCCGAGCGGACACACACCAGCACAGAATACCCGTCCGAAAAAGAGCGCAAAAACCAGTGGTATGGCAAAAAATGCGGCCACAGAAAGCGGGAGGGCGTATTCCGCGTCAAATATGGCCAGTGACACGTTCTGTATCGCGCCGATGGAGCAGATGCATCCCTCACGGTAAAACCCGAAATACAGCACGCCAAAGACCGCCAGCAGCACGAGATAGGAGCGTGAACGCTTCTTCAGAGCCAGATATGCACCGAGGGCGAGTGCCACCACCAGCACGGCGATGTCGGCGTATTCCAGGATCGCTTCGCGCGGCCCCGGGGTGATGACATCGGGAAACTGGTACCCCGATTCAAACTCCGGCGGCGGGAAGCGTTCCAGCGCAAACCCGGCCGCCGCGACACACACAATGAGCGCCACTGCGATGATTATCCGGCGCATAGCTCAGCTATCTTTCGTCCGCAAAAGATATGGATCGTCGGCGGGCACACGTACGAATGCGTCGGCTGGACACACGGCTGCAATGCCACATTCGTTGCAGTTGATACAGCGGTCATGGCGCACCTGCAGGATCAAAGAGAAGTTCCCGAACATCCGGCAGCCCTCCACACACGCCCCGCAGGCGATGCATTTACTCTCATCAATGACATACTGGTAATACGGGTCCTCCACGAAGTCGCGGCGGATAGCGTCGGTGGGGCAGCGGCGGTTTTCGGCAGCCTCCACGTCATCGGCGCGCTGGTCCACGTAATACCCGAAGCACAGCTCGCAGTACCCGCAGATGGCGTATTCGTGAACGCACTTCACCGCGGACGGGTTCAATACGCACTCCGTGGCACATTTGCCGCACTGGATGCACTTTTCCGGGTCTATCTGCCAGACCGTTTCTTTGGCTTCACCACGCCCGGCCAGCCAGCCAAACAGCCCTGCAGCGGCGATGGCTCCAAGCCCGCGCAGGAGCGTACTCAAAAAGCCGCGCCGGTCCATCGTGGTGTCTTCAGGAGCCTCAGCCATCAGCTTTCTCCTGCTCTATCGCCTGCCTGGTTGAAACCGCGGCAGGGAGATGGCATGTATGAAGCCTCCCGCAGCCGCGACACATGCTGTTGTTGATACATGTTTCGTCATCTTTGGTCGCCAGGTACCCGGTGCCACCACCGAGAAGCAGTGCCAGGGCATATCTGCCGGCCTCACGGAAAAATTCCCGCCGCGTTATCTTCCGACCATCACTCATTGCCTGCCTCCGCACCGCTTTTGGGCTCAAAAACGCGTACACAATTCGCCGGCCTGTCCAGCCCGAGAATTGTCTCACCATCCACCGCCAGGTCAAGACCGACGGCCTTTGATGAAAGCGCATCCGGGGGAGCAACGACGGTCTCAAACTCACCATCAGGCGAATAGACCTTGACCCTCGGAAGTCCCTTTTCGGCAGTGACAACGCGGCCGTCGCTCAAAAGCGCAATATCAACCGGGTTGCAGCAGCCGCAGAACCCGCGGATGGTCTGCTTGAACTCGCCCCAGGCCGCGATGACTTCTCCGTCCTTAAAGGTGACGACCTGGTGACGTCCCGGATTCGTGGCCACCAGCGTGTCTTTGTGGATGACCACATCCAGATGCGGGCTGGGGATGACGAAACCGATAAATCCGGCCGGCTGGCCCTTTTTTATTTCAGCCTGCTTCTCACCGGAAAGAGTGTATTGATAAATGGCTCGGTTCCCGGCATCCGCAACATACACATTTTCCGTATCCGCGGCGATGCAGGTGACGTAGGCTCTCTCGCCGAGGCCGGACCAGCGTGCTTTTTGGGCGCCCTGCGGATTGAACACCTCGATATGATCTCTGTAGCCGACATAGATCAAACCGTCGGGGCCTGTTGAAACGCACGTGGGGGAGGCGGCCAGTGATGTGATCTGCACGGGGCCCTCATCCGTCGAAAGCCGATGCAGGGCCATGTCACCGACGCAATACACCGTCCCGTCCGGCGCGACCGCAATGCCTGCAGGCTCCTCAAAGCCCGTCTGCAATGTCGCCGTTTCCGTGTACCCAATTAGCTCCGGGTCCACGTGCCGCAGCGAGTCGATGGCGTCATCCTGCTTCTGCAGCGCCTCCTCGGTCATGGTTGCAGTATCGACTCCGGCCTCCCGGCCACAGCCGCATATCAGAAGCATCGCACATGCGGCGGCGAGCAGGGCCCAGAAGCTTTTGCGGACATGAGCTGTCAAATGCGTCATTGCGCTCTCACGTCCAGACAGACCATCGTTTCCAGGTCTCGTGCGAGCAAAATCCCTTCAACCATCGCCAGCGGGCCCCAGGCCTGGGCACCGGGAGCGTCGAGAACCTTCGCACTGGTGATTTCATCATAGCTCTGTGGCGTGGGGTTGAGCAGCACCAGCTTGCCGCTCTCGGCCAGAACATACATGTGTTCGTTTGCCATGATATAGGGTCCCAGGCCGAAGCGATTGGTGCGACCACTGGTCCACTTCTGGTTGCCCTGCAGGTCCAGGCAGGCCAGCTCCTTACTCTGCAGCACGCCATACAGATGCTTTTGATAAAGAATGGGCGTATGCTGGTGCGAGCCGAAGGTGCGGGCATCAACCGTCCAGTCAACCTGCGGCGTCATATTGCTTCCCGAGCCGGTCAGCTTCAACATCATGCTGCCGGCATTGTACCCGCCACACAGAAAGATGCGCCCATCGCTAACAGGTACCGGTGTCGGGATATTGGCCGTGCTGACCCGCCACTTATTTGTCTGCCACAGGATCTCTCCGCCCGGTGCAACGCCCACCACGCCGCCGCTGGCAGGGTACACATACATCTTCTGGCCGTTCATCGTCATGGGCCTGATTGAGCAGTGAGTCATATCCCAGCCCATCGGGTTGGGGGCCTCCCAGATGACGTTTCCGGAGGCGATATCCACCGCGACCATCATCTTCGTACCGCCCGGGGCGAGGATAACCTGGTTGCCCTCAACAAGCGGGCACTGCCCGGCGTACCAGCTGGGCACCTTGGACTTATATTTTTCGACCAGGTCCATCGTCCAATAGACCTCGCCGCTGTTGGCGTCGGCACACATGACGTCACATTTCGGCCCCAGTGTCACGACATATTTGCCCGAAAGCGTCGGGACGGTGCGGGAGAAGCCGTGATTGCGCTTGATCATGACAGAGTACGACTGCGACCACAGCTCATTGCCGTTTGCCAGCGAGAAGCACCGGAGTACGTCCGCGCGCTTGTCCTGGTCATAATCCAGCAGATAGACCTTTCCATCGCGCACGGCCGGCCCCGCATACCCCTCACCAAGCTCCACCGACCACAGCTTTTTGGGTGGATTGTTCTGCCAGTCGGTGGACAGTGACGCATTGACGGATATCTTTGCATTGAGATTGGGGCCACGAAACTGCGGCCACGAGCCGGAGGGCATGGCACCGGAGGCGCTGGTAGATGACGCCGATGCCGGCTGTGATGATTGCGATCCGGCTCCGGCCTGTGGCTGTGCGGGTGTCTGCGAGGGCTGCCCGGCGGCCTGGGATTGCCCGGGCTGCTGCGATGCCTGCGAAGGGGCAGAGGACTGCGTTTGCGAGGATGCTCCGGTAGCCTGGGCATCCTGCGCAGATTGTGTGGCCGGCGGGAGCTGTGGCGAGACATCACTTGTTTGCCCCGTACTCACGAACCAGATGACCACCGCGATGATGCCGATGATCGCCACGGCTGCGGGAATGCCAATGGCGATGGCGAGGCCGCCACGAGAGCCCCCGGCAGATGATGTTGTGGCTTCGGATGTGTGTTCCGATGCCTGGTCCCCGCCGGCGGTCTTAATGTACTCTGAAACGGGCTTGCGGCGTCCTGGTGACTTCGAATCCTGATCCATGTGATCTCCTGCCTTCCAGTCCGTATGTTTACAAGCGACACCCGCCGCAAGAGATAGTGAATTGGCGGCAATTGTAACTATGATAGATGCACTGCAATGTGTCAAGTTCACGACCCCCGCACAGCACGGTATCCGGGGCGTCCATCATTATCATGAGTACCATATGCCGGTGATCTTCATTAGGCGTTAGCCGGACACGCAGGTGACGATGCAAAGCCCGGGCGAACAAAGTTGCCGCACATATAGTCCGTTACAGAAGGGAAAGCATTCGTCCGGCTGGAAAATCAGACCAGGAATGGTGCTGACTTAAACGGAGGTCGCATGATGCCACACACCGTCATCATAGATACTGAAATCCCTGTATCCCCACAGACGCTCGCCGGCCGGTGTGCATCTGCCGGACTGGACACCGTGCTGATCCCGGGCCTGTACCATATTCCGCACACCAGCGACATCTGGGAGAAGCTCCGCGCCATTCAGACGCCAGTCATCGTATGTACGTCTCTGTATCCGCGGCAGGCACAATGGGTGCTGCATTCGCACGGCATCGACGGTGAAAACATTGCCACCCTCCGCATACCCTCTGACGGGGCTGTCGATGATTTGTTCGAAACCGTAATTGCTGAAGCCGGCAGGGCGGAGCCGGATGAACCTGGCACGGATCCTGTTGACCTGGCGGGGTCGGTGGCAGAGCGCTGGTACCCGGTCATCGACCGCTCACGGTGCGTGGATTGCGGCCACTGCTACCAGTTTTGCATCTTCGGGGTCTATGAGCGAAAGGACGACGGGACGGTGGTCCCGGTCGCTCCGGACAGATGCGCGCACACGCCGGACATCCGGGCTTGCAGTTATCCGGAGCGACCGGGATCACCGTCCCGTCGTCCTTTCGCTCATAGACCCCGAAGATGCAAAACTGGTAGCAGTGACCGCAATCCACGCACCGTGAGCGGTCGATGACAGGGTACCA
>JAWODS010000195.1:0-3466 GCA_046483205.1 Armatimonadota bacterium
CTGGCGGCAGCGGCCGAATTCATCGCGGATCGGCAACGGTGCTTTTGCCTACCCCACGCTTACCGCTCATAACCACAACTACGTGGTTGACGTTGCCCATGTCCACAGTACTCGGGCGGGAACGCTTTTCCGTCATTTCCTTTCATCCTCATGGCGATCCCGGAAAGCATGGCGGCCACAGGCGTCGGATTCCGAGGCCTCGGTCAACTCCTCCTTCTGCCACTGCTCCACTACCTCTTTGACTGTTCCGCCGGCTCCTACGTGAACTGTGATCCCGTGTTGGTCGAACAGATTCATAGCCTTGCGACCGAGGTCGGAACAAAGCAAGACGTCGATACCCTCCTCGGCAAGCAAGTTGGCGGGCAAACCTCGTCCACCTTTATGCTCGCTATCGTTAGGAATCACCTCGACTTCCCCTGTTTCAGAATCGACTCGTCCCGGCGCAAAAGGCAGTAGCTGGCACAGCGGACATATTCGGTGACCGCCTGCAGGTAGCTGTTGAACAGTGTGGTGGTATCAAAGGAGCCGCCGGGGCCCGAAAGCATCCGGTGCAGAAGATTCGACTGCATCCCGATGTCATCGGCGCCCTGCCCGCTGTTTGCCGCCCGGCTGTCCGGCGGTGCCGAACCGTTGCAGCCGCCGTTTTGGTGGAAAGCGCCTTCGGTGAGCATTTCACGCGGGGCCGCAAGCTCCGCGCGCTGCAGCGCCTCCTGCAGTGTGTGGGTGATGTCTGCGTCCGAGGCGCCGGGATCGATCCAGAAATTCGGGCGGAGGAGATCCTCGGTGCGCGCCTGGTTGATGACATCTGCGGCGGCGATACAGATGGTGACGACACCCGGTGCGGCCTGCAGGATTTGCTCGTACGTCTGCAGCGACTGCCGCGTGAGATTCTGCATATCGGTGATGTAGATAGACAGCGGCAGTGAACGCGCCATTTCGACACTTTCCGGCGGCGTCTGCGCCTCCAGCATCATCGCCCTGTCGCCGAGATGTCGGGATATATTCTGGAGCCATTCAGGGCTCATATCGCTGGCTAAAATGACGATCATTGTGTCATTCCTCGCTATCCACGATGCGGCTCGGGGGTGTTGTGGGGAGGATAAGAGAGAATTTTGTCCCCGTGTGGGGATCAGAAACAACATCTATCGTCCCGTTGTGTTCCTCGATAATTGTCTGGCAGATGGCGAGGCCGAGGCCTGTTCCCTGGGGCTTGAGTGTATAAAACGGCTTGAATATGTTTTCGACCTCGCCTCTGGGGATGTGGCTGTTTGCATTGTACACTGATATTTCGACCGCGGCCTGTCCCTCCTCGGTGGTGACCTGGCGGGTTGCGACGCGGATCTGTCCCCCGGGCGGCTCGGCGTCAATGGCGTTTGTCAGGAGGTTCAAAAGGGCGCGGTGCAGGCGGCTTTTGTCACCGACTGGATAGTAATCAAGCGGCTGTAGGTCATCGGCAACCTCCACCTGCGCCGATTCGGCTCGTGCCGACATCGCCCTGATAACGTCGCGGCAGATTTCGTTCATGTCCATCGGTTCGGAGACGGCGTCGGCAGGCTTCGAGAGCATCAAAAGCTGTTGGACGAGCTGGTCAATGCGGTTGATTTCCTCCTGGGCGGTCTGCAGGAAATTCGTCCTGAACTCCTCATCCTCCCAGTGTGTGGGCAAAAGCTCTGCAAAGGTCCGAATGGCGACCAGGGGGTTGCGAATTTCGTGCGCCATCCCCGCCGACAGCAGGCGGATAAGGCCGAGGCGTTCGGCGATCTGCCGCTCGCGCTCAAGCTCTTCGGCGAGGGTCATGTCACTGATGACAGCGATGCGTCCCTGCCGTCCGCCTGACTCCGCCGCCCAGTTGGAGGTGCTGCAGGCAACCGGGACAGCTTCGCCGTTGGGCTGATTGAGCTCAAAGCGAAATTCCGAGCGCCCGCTGGCATTCTGCAGTGTCATATACAGGCATTTGCGGATGTCTTCGGGCAGCACATAGACCTTTTTGTTTTCCACTTCTTCGGCGGACAGGCCGAGAAGTTTTTCAGCGGCCGGGTTGAACAGGACGACATTATCGCTGGCGTCAACGGCGATAATGCCGCTTTTCATCTGCCGCAGAATGTTGTCATTGTATTCCTTCATCCTGACCATTTCGGCGTAAAGCTGGGCGTTGCGGGTCGCCAGCGACGCCTGCGGAAGGACATTTCGGAGCATATCCAGCTCTTCGGGGCTGTACATCTCACCCGACATCTTTGCACCCACACACACCATCCCGATCAGCCTGTCCTCCCACAACATCGGGCCGACGATGGTGGTGTCAAGCTTCTGCATGACCGCCGCAAGTGGGCTCGCTTCGTCAAGAGAGCGGAACCGGAATATCTGGTCCCGGTGTAAAAGCCCCTCGGCTTCGGCCGCTTCACGCACCAGGATTGAATGCCGGGGCATCTGCCGCGGCAGGTCGTGAAACTCCCCGTTATCCGACAGGCGCTTCTGGCTGCGCATGACGAAGTATTCCGAATCATCAGACTTGCAATACACCGTCACCTGCGTTGGGCGGAGCATATCGGAGATGGTCGAAGACAGAAAGTTGGGAATCTCCTCGACGTTCAGAGTGCGCAGGACTGCATCAGACGCGTCGCTTGCCGCCGCGCCATCGGAATCCGAGCCGTCCGGTTCGAGCAGATCGGCAATACCATGGTAAATCGGCAGCGCCAGTGCGCCCATGAGGACACCGGTGACCAGATACAGCGACATGTGGGGAATACCGGCCGGAACAAGAATGGAGCTGAGGATATTGAGGAAAACAATCCCCAGCCCGGTTGAGACAACCGCTGTGAGAAGAAACGAGTTGACCCGTAAAAGAGCCGTCCTGGGACGGATAAGATGGTATTTCGCCATCGCGTAGGCGGTGCCGATGATGACAAATATGTAGCTCGCCGACCCCCACCGGCTGAAATAGGTGTTATCCCACCACAACGGCAGGATGATCATGGTGAGCAGGGCAATGGACTGGCCGACGATGAGGCCGGTCAGCGTGTACAGCACCTGGACGCGCTGGACGCCGCTGAGGATGTATGATTTACGCAGCATGATGATGTCTGCGTACAGCAGGGCGGCGATTGTGAAAAGGCCGAATGCCCAAAACGGCCAGCCGTAGATGACCAGCCACGTCCCCTGGGTGTGCTCGATGGAGATATAAAGATTGGGCATGAGTGCCAGGAGGCTGAAGAGGGCGCCGACACCATAGAGGGCAACCCGCCGGGGCCAGGGGGCGAAGGTGACCCTGTCGGGGAAACCCAGGCGAGATCAATCAGGGTCGTCATTACCAGCGCGGCGATGGGATGTGCGAGTCGCAGAATGATATCCGCCTCGGCGACCGTGTTGACCGCCTGGAGCATGTAGTTGGAAAAGATCCATGCGCCCACGCTGGAGGCGTGGATGGTGAACAGCCGGTTCCAGACACGGTCGGGTGCCCGGTGATAAA
>JAWODS010000241.1:0-8339 GCA_046483205.1 Armatimonadota bacterium
CAGTTCATCGGCTTGATGCCGTATTCCTGCTCCTCGATCTCCGTGTAATACATCGGATAGCCCTGCTGGGCGTGACCGGAGGTGTGCCAGACGTCTGATTTAATCAGATGGGGCGTGCGCAGGAGCTCATATCCGCGCCTGAGATGCTCCTGAACGGAAAAGTCTGTGACGATCTGCCGGAGCATCGCGCCCTTGGGCAGATAGTACGGGAAGCCGGCCCCGGCCTCCTCGAAGAAGGTGAAAAGCTCCAACTCGCGCCCGAGCACACGGTGGTCGCGCTGCTTCGCCTCTTCCAGTCGATCCAAATATTCGTCCAGCATCTTCTGCTTGGGGAAGGAGATACCATAAATGCGCTGCAGCATGGTGTTGCGTTCCGAGCCGCGCCAGTACGCACCGGCGACGGAGGTCAGCTTGACAGCGCCGATCCGCCCCGTTGAGGACAGATGCGGCCCACGGCACAGATCGGTGAACTCGCCGTGGGTGTAGTGCGTGACCTCAACGGTGTCGAAATGCTGGGAATGCTCATCCATAAACTCCTGGATGGCGTCGTGTCCGCGGGGCGGTTCCTTTTCGGTCTCAAGCGCGACGACGTCGGAGATCAGAGCCACTTTATAGGGATTGCCGTGCTCTTCCCAGTACGCGGCTGATTCGCTTGCAGGCATGGCCTCACACACGAAGTCGAGATCCGCGTCGATGATCCTGTGCATTTCCTCTTCGATCTTCTCGAGATCCTCATCGCTGAACGGGTCGTCAACCTCGAAATCATAATAAAAGCCGTCTTCAACCGCCGGGCCGATGGTCGGTTTGGCGTCAGGGAACAGGCGGGTGACGGCGTCGGCCATCACGTGGGCGCTGGAGTGCCAGTACACGTCTTTGCCCTCGGGATCGTCAAAGGTGAGAATCGAGAACTCAACGTCTTCCTCCAGCGGCCTCGTCAGGTCCGTGACCTGTCCGTCGATCTTTGCTGCAACGGCATCTTTGGCCAGGCGCGGTCCGATTCTTGCGGCAACCTCCAGGGATGTAGTCCCTTTTGGCACCTCCATTTCGGAACCGTCTGGCAGGGTGATTGTAATTTGCTCGGCCATCAGGACTACCTCCTTGTCATAAAATCGCGCTCACACGCGTTATCACGTCTTTTACATCACGACAGCCCGGGCCTCGACCCGAGCCGGCTTCCACGTCAGCAGATGGGTGGATAGACTCTGGAGTGCCAGTGCACAAAACAGGTGAGCGGTCAGAATTATGATGTCCGGGATATAAAAAAGCCGCCGGCACATGGCCCGCGGCCCTGTCTATCAAAATGGTGGGCGCTGGTGGACTTGAACCACCGACCTCTACCGTGTCAAGGTAGCGTTCTTCCCCTGAACTAAGCGCCCATGAAACAGCCATAAAAGTATAGCAAAGGCTTCGGCGGTTGTAAAGTCGTGAAGCAATGCGGATCTGGAAGCGAATCTCAGGCCGCTGATGCGCGAGTCGTCGGCCAAAGAAAAAACCGCCCATTCTCCGGGCGGTTTTATAGAGGGTGCGGCAAACGTCTGTCACTGGCGGATCTGCAGGGGCTGGCGGATTTCCTCGACCACCTGGTCGCCCCTGCGAACGACTGTCACAAGCTCATACTCCCCTGGCTCGACTGTGTTGCCTTCGATGTCTGTGCCATCCCATGTGAAGCGGAACGGTGTGATCTGCTGGCGGCTCCACCGCCTGATAATCGTGCCGTTGGGCTTCTGGATCTCGCATATCAGCACCGCTCCCGGCAGATCCTCGGCGGCCCCCGCGGTTATAGTGGCAACCGTGCCGCTGTCGTCAGGCGAGAGATGGACATAGACATCCTCCGGTGCGACCACTGCATCCTCCTGCAGCACCCGCACTCTGCGGACGCGTTCAGATGAAGCGCCCTGTGGCGAGGTCGCCGTCATCCGCACCAGGTACATCCCCGGACCCTCAAACTCCTCGCGGTGCAGAAACTCTCCATCTTCGACGCTCACAGCTTTGCCGTTGACTTCAAAGGTGGCAACCGGGGATGAAGCAGGAATGGTGCCACCTATGAAGATGTGGCTGCGGTTGCTCACCAGCAGTGGTTCGTCTCCGGCAGTGGGTTCTGTGAGCAGCGTCAGATGGACACCGCCGTCAGCCCGGGCGGGTGCGGTGTCTGTGTCTTTTGCTGTGAAGGTGTCCGCTGCATCGTCCGATGTTGTTGCTGCAGAATCTTTTCCAGCCGGTGCCGTGGCAGTTTCAGCGTCTTCGTGGGCGGCTGTGGCTGTTTCTTTCTGTGATGATGCGGCCGCCTGTGGTTCATCGAAAGCCTCTTCGGTTGTCGTCCGCGATTTTCCCATGCTGTATGTTGGTGCAGGGAAGTCCTGTGGAGGCTCGTACGTTTTCTGGCGGCTCTGTTGAGATTGGCTGGTTTCTTTGGCCGATTCCTTTTGCGTTGTGTCGTCTGTTGCCGCTACCGATGTTTCAGCGTCTGTCGTCTGCGGTTTTGCTGTCATCTCAGGTTCATCAGGTTGTGCATCGGCGACTGCGGTGGGGCTGTGGCGTGAGGCGGAGGCAAGTTGAATGCTTTTCCCCTTCCCTCTGCGATATGCGTAAACCCCTGCGCGTTCGCCACCGACCAGCAAGTGCCCCTCGGCAATCGTGGGTGTGGTGGCGAGTGGTTCGCCGATGAAGTGCTGCCAGACGACCTCGCCGTCGTCCATCGACAGGGCGCGTAAATGACCGTCTCGTGAAGTAACGTACAGGACGCTGTCCCGTACGAGTGTTCCGGATGCTGATATTGCCGCCGGCAGGCGCGTGCGCCACTTTTCATGCCCGTCATGTGGCGACAGCCCGAAAATCTCCCCGCCGCGAGTGACCACCACCAGGTGGTTGCGGTCAACTGAGGGAGAGGAGGTGACCCGTCCGGGCACGCGCTGCATCCATTGTATCTGTCCGCTGGGGACGTCTATGGCGGTAATCTCGCCGGCGTAGTTGGCGGCATAGATGGTTTTACCGAGGATCGCGGGAGCCGCAGTGAGCGGTGCCCGGGTATCCAGGGCCCACACCCGCTCGCCGGAATGTTCAGCAAAGGCGTACAAATGACCGTCCGTGCTGGCACACAGGATAGCCCCGGCCTTTTCAGTCGCCTCCACGTTCTCATCAATACCGGCAGGAATCGTCCAGACGGCCTTGGAGGCACCGGCGATAATGGCCCCGCCGGTCTGTTTCGACCATTTCACCGTGCCGTCGCTGTTGATGGCATAGAAGCGGCCGTCGCCGACACCGAAGAAGACCAGGCCGGAGGAGGTGACCAGCGGTGAGCTGGTAATCGCCTCACCGGCGTCGAAGCGCCATGCCAGATCTCCGGCGGGGACCGATTTGTCAACAGGAGCCCTCACGCAAAACAGATCCCCGGCATCGGTGCCGAAATAGATATGTCCGTCGGAAAAGGTCGGGGCCGAGGTGATGGGAGCATTGGCGGGGAAGCGCCACTTGCGTTTGCCGGTGTCAACATCCAGCGCATACAGCCACCCGTCCTGGCTGCCCACATAGGCGATACCTTCATTGACTGCGGGACTGGTACGCACCGGTCCTTCGGCGTCATACTTCCACACGAGGTGGGCCGGAGGGAGAAACTCCTCGCCACTGGCGAAGGTTGACTGCGCACCACCGCCCGCCCGGGGCCAGCTGTGACGGTAGGTTGGGAAGAAAAAGGGCCGGGTGGTTGCCGAACTTTCTCCATCGGCTTCCTGGTACGCGAAACCAACGCTGGCTCCGAGACTGCCTACCGATCCGCCGCTGGAGGTCCACCGGGTGTTCTCGTTGGCCTTCACGGGTCGCCCGATCTTTATGCCCCAGTCGATTCTTTTCGTTATCATGGCGCCATATATCCAGTCGCCGTCAACATGCTCGGCGAAGGCGCCGAGGCCGAAATTCTCACACTGCCGGTGGAGCTTGAGGCTGTAGCCGAATTCGTCCTCAATCAGCCCCGCACCACCGCGCACCAGCGTCCGCTCGTCCAGGGGATAATCGTAGTTGACCAGCGCCGTCGAATAGCCGCTGCCGCCGGTGTTGAAGTAGTGGCTGGCGGTGACGTTCCAATCAACAGTGACCGGCATCCACAGGCCCACGTCCACACCACCGATGAGATCATCGGAGACCGGGGTATCAATATTCAGATGCGGATGGGCGTACAGAATCGGCGGAGGGGTGATATTCTCGGTTTCCTGGCACACGGCGGGAGCGGCCAAAACAACCAGCACCATGGCCAGAGCAGCCAGTGAAACTGCGTCGTTTCGAGTCATCGCAGGCCCCCCACCATCGATGCATATTTACAGGATTGCACCATTAACCTTATACTGATCTAGACACAAAGTCAAATACAAATTCGCCGTCATCGGCTCATAGTCCTTCCCCAATTCTCAGAAATTGCAGTATATGAGGAGTATTTTTCCGCACCGCTGTCGAAAGGTGCTTCAAAGACGCCACCGCTTGGTGCGGCAGCCGTCACGCATTTTCACCCATAAGGGCAGGACCAGGACTGATATTCATGAACCAGAAAAAATTCGTCCAGATAGGCGCCGGCAATATCGGACGGTCATTCATCGGCCAGCTTTTCGCACGAGCCGGTTTTGACGTCACCTTCATTGACGTGGATCCCGTCATCGTCAATGCGCTCAATGAGCAGGGGCGGTACCGGGTGGAAATCAAGGGACCCGAGCCCGAGACGATATGGGTGGAGGGGGTGCGTGGCGTGGACGGCCGCGATCGTGAGGATGCCGCCCGCGAGCTTGCCGACTGCCGGCTGTGCGCCACCGCTGTCGGCCCCGGTGCCCTGAAGTTTGTGTATCCCACCATCGCGAGGGCACTTCAGATGCGGGCCGAAAACGGCGAGCCCCCGCTGGATATCATCATCTGCGAAAACATGCGCGACGCCGCCGACGCCTTCCGGCAGGGGCTTTCGGATCTTCTACCCGACGATTTCCCACTGGAGGAGCACATCGGCCTCATCGAAACCAGCATCGGCAAGATGGTGCCCATCATGAGCGCCGAAGATCGCGCACAGGACCCGCTGCTGGTCTTCGCCGAGGCCTATAACACGCTGATCTGCGACCGCCACGGCTTCAAAAACGATATCCCGGACGTCCCCGGCCTGGAGCCGAAGAAAGACATGAAGGCCTATGTGGACCGCAAGCTGTTCATCCACAACCTCGGCCACGCGCTGTGTGCATATCTGGGCCACCTCCACGAGCCCTCCCTGACATACACCTATGAAACGGTGGAACATGACCTGCTGGGCCCGGCCATCCGCGCGGGCATGATGGAATCGGCCAGTGCGCTCATCAGGCTGTATCCCGACGAGTTCGACACACAGAACCAGGCCGAACACGTCGAGGACCTGCTCCAGCGTTTCGCCAACCGCGCCCTGGGAGACACGCTGTATCGCGTCGGTCGCGACGTGCAGCGGAAGCTGTCACGGGAGGACCGGGTGGTCGGGGCGCTGGTGTGTGATCTGCAGCACGGTGTCACCCCCAAAATCACCGCGTTGTGCGCCGCTGCGGGAATGCGCTTTCGCGCGACGGGCGAAGAGGGTAAAATGTATGACAGAGACCGTGAGTTCGCCCGCGAGATATGGCCGCAGGGCCTGAAGCACATTCTTTCGCAAACCTGCGGGCTGTCTGCCGACGGCGTCGAAAAGGAAGCCTGCGAGATGATAGAAAGCGCCGACCGGCGACTTCACGATCTTATCATCTCCGGTCACCACGGGCTTCAGCCGGTCCTGGAGTGATACTGATGGCAGAGTCTGAAATTCCCGAATCTATTGACGCGCTGGTCATGAAGCTGGCGACCATCGCCCTGTTTTTGTTCCTGGCCGGTTCGCTGGCCTACGCCTATCCCCAGTTCCTCCCGGCCGGGCCCGAACAGACGGTCAACCGCGTCCTGAACTCACAGCAGGCCGACTGCTGGGGCTACGTGGAGGCGAATCTGCTGGGCGCCAAAGAGAGAAAATACGAATACATCCGCGCCGCCGCCCGGTGCGAACTCCTCGGATACCGCGCCCGGGGAGACAATCTCCAGCGCCTGTTGTGGAATCTCGATCCCTCCATGACCGAAGCACAGCTTCGCGTCCTGGAGTATTACGAGTCGAAGCGGGACGAAAGCATCATTAAAGTGTGGACGGATTACCGCCTGGAAAAGCACGGCAGCCAGTGGTTCATCGTGCTCGACAGCATCCTGGGCGATGGCGGCATTGACGGATACCTGCAAAAACGCGGTGTCGGCCCTGGCGAGGTCCGGGCGGCACGGCTTGAGTGATAGTCCAACTCTCCCAAAAAATTGTATCTGAAATGCACGTATTTTCCCTGCCAGTCCCCTCTCGCGGACCGGTTTGATCGTCCATGGAGGAATCCCCTATGAGCCGACCCACTCCGCAGCTCGTCATCTGGATCACCACCGATCACATGCGCTACGACTGCATCAACGCCCACGGCAACGCGGCGATGCATACACCGAATCTCGATTTTCTGGTTGAAAACGGGGTCAGCTTCGAGGGCTGCTACAATCAAAATCCGCTGTGTATGCCCAGCCGCTGCAGCTTCATGACCGGGCTGTATCCCCAGCAGACGGGAGTGACGGCCAACGGCTTCACCCTGCCGGCGGATTTCGAGCCGACCGTCGCCGGGACGTTCAAGGCCGCCGGATACCAGACCGCCCAGATCGGGAAGCTGCATTTCCAGCCACACGAACATCACGACCTCGACCCCCGTGAGCGGAATGATTACGGTTTCGACATCTTCTGGCTTTCGGAGGAATCCGGCTGCTACCAGGATGCCTACATGACCTGGCTTTTGACAGAGCACCCGGAACTGGTGGAGGAGTTCCGCACGCCCCGTCCGCCTTCACCCGCACGGAGCGCAGAATCCGAGGGCCGCGTCATCGAAGCTCCCTGGGAGGCCAGCCACAGCGGGTGGATCGCCGAGATGGCCAGCCAGTATCTCAACGGCCTGTCCCGCCGCGCCGCCAGAAACTTCATGCATCTCGGCTTTTACGCGCCACATCCTCCGCTCAATCCCACCCGCGAGATGTTCGAACCCTATGCCGACGCCCAGATCCCCGAGCCACGCATCACCGGGGATGAATGGGAGGACAAGCCGGAGCCGCTGAAGGGGATGGTCAAAAGCCGCAGCGACTGGCCGCTGGAGCGGTTCGTGAATTACCGCCGCCACTTCTACGCCATGGTCACGGGTGTGGACATGGCGCTTGGACGGGTGATGGAGCGCCTGCGGGAAAATGACATGCTGGACGACACCCTCATCATCTTCACCTCCGACCACGGCGACCAGTGTGGCGACCATGGCATGATCTCCAAGGGCCCGCATTTTTACGAAGAGGTCACGCACATGCCGTGGGTGATGTACTGGCCGGCGGGGTTCGGAGACCAGCCCCGGCGCGTTGAGGGTCTCGTGGAGATGGTGGACATGATGCCGACACTGCTGGAGCTGTCCGGCGGAGTGGTGCCTGACGTGATGATGGGAGGCTCATACGCCGACGCGCTGCTGTCGGATGAGCCGGTGGACGCGCGCGAGGATGTCTTTAGCTACCACGAGCCCGGCCACGCGATGCTGCGGACGGAGAAGTACAAGTACCTGCGGTTCAACAGCCATGATACAGAGGTGCTTTACGACCTGCAGGAGGATCCGCCCGAGGTCGTCAACCATGCGGATGATGCAGAGTACGCGGATGTTCTGAACGACATGCGGCTCCGGATGCTGGGCCGGTCACTGCACGCCGGCCAGTCCCCCCTCCGCCGCAAGTACCGGTATTGAGGCCGGAATCGCCCGTAATCTGAGGCGTCGGAGATGCCTCGCACACTCCCTGCGTTTTCTGTGTCGTCGGCCGGAGTCCTGACGTGCTGTATGTCCGTCGTGAATCTTACTGTCAATGCCGTGTACTGGTGGAACCATGCGTCCGAGATACACCTCGCCGTCAAACAGGCCCTCAACACAGCGGCTTGAGGATCTCGATGGCGTGCTTGATGTCCTCGATCTGCTTCGGGCCGGAGATCTCCCGCTCAATCGCCAGCACCCCGTCGTAGCCGCAATCCTTCAGCTTCGGGACCAGCTCCGGGAAATTCACGCGGCCCTCGCCCATCGGCTTTTCGCTGCCGAGGTTCGTGCCATCGGTGGGGTATTCTCCGTCCTTGGCGTGCACACCGCGGACGTGCTGGCCGAAGACATCGAGGGCATCAATGGGGTTGGCCTTGCCGTGCCTGGGCATGGAGAGCGACCCCATCCGGTCCAACAGCCTCCTCACGTCGCCCAGCAGGTCCCATCCGGTGAGCAGAACCAGGGAGGACGTGAAGA
>JAWODS010000326.1:0-4543 GCA_046483205.1 Armatimonadota bacterium
GATGACACCGCCGTCATCGTTACCTCGGATCACGGCCGCACGCCCTTTGGCCGCCGCGACCCGTGGCGTGCCCGCGGCGTCTATTGGGGGACCATGCACGTCCCGCTGGTGATGCATCTGCCGGGACAGGAACAGTTTGAGACAGTCTCCCACCCCGTCCACGGCACCGACCTCGCCCCGACCATACTGCAGATTCTGGGCGAGACGGTCCCCGATAACCTTGACGGTGTCAGCCTTGTGGAGGCGATGCAGGGTGGCGGACCACCCCATGAGCTGCTGGGGGCATGTGGGGCGATGCTCGGGGCTCCCCAGCGGCTTTTGCGAAAGGGATCGCTCAAGCTCGTGCGCACGTATTCCGACGCCATCGCCGATATCGCCGCACTGTACGACGAGGAGGGCAACAACGCGCTTCAGGATGCGCCCATGTACGAGGTGTATGACGTGGAAGATGACCCCATGGAGACGGTGGACCTCGCACCCGACAGGCCGGACCTCGTGCGGGAGCTGGTGGATGACCTGGACCGCTGGCTGCACGACAACGCCGACGATCCCGCCCGTCCCGACCCGCTGATTGAAAACTCCCGGCACGGCATCAGGCGGGCCTCGACACTTGTGAACTGACCGTGCGCAGAGCCGTCTGTAGCCTTACGACGGGCCCCGAGTCGAGTATCTGATGGAGGAATTGTAATGAGCGACACAAATGGACCGGCAACCATCGTCTTTGTCGAAGTCGCGCCCTGGGAACAGGAGTATATCGAGGGCAACGCCGAACAATACGGCTGGGACATCGAAATGTACGAAGAGGAGGCCACCGAGCTACCCGAAGAAGCCAGGGAGAATGTCGAAATCCTCTCCTGCTTCATCAATTCGGATGTCAACGCCGATTTCATCGACGACTGCCCGAATCTGAAGCACATCGCCACCCGCTCCACCGGCTATGACCATATTGATACCGATCGCTGCCGCGAAAGGGGCATCGTTGTCTCCAATGTCCCTCAGTACGGTGAAAACACGGTCGCAGAACACACCATGGGCCTGATCCTCACACTCAGCCGCCATATCCACACGGCGGTGGATCGTGTGAAACGCGGTGACTTTTCCGTCGATGGTCTGCTGGGGTTCGATCTGTATGGCAAAACGCTGGGCGTCATCGGCGCCGGACGCATCGGACTGCACGTCATTCGCATGGGCAATGCCATGAACATGCGCGTCATCGCCCATGACGTCAACGAAGAGAGCCTCTTTTCCGAGGTGCTGAACTTCGAGTACGTTGACCTGGACACGGTGCTGCGGGAGGCGGACATCCTGACTATCCACGTCCCGTTGATACCGGCGACACACCACCTGCTGGATGCGGAAAAGCTCTCAAAGATGAAGGACGGTGTGCTCATCGTCAATACCTCGCGCGGCGGAGTCATTGACAGCAATGCGCTGCTGGATGCCCTCAATGACGGACCTGTGGCGGGCGTTGCGCTCGATGTTCTGGAGGGCGAGCAGGTGTTCAACGAAGACCGCGTGCTTGCCAGGGAGGAAGTCTCACCCGACGAACTGCGGCTGGCAGTCGAGGCCTACCAGCTCATCCACCACCCGAAGGTTATCGTCACGCCTCACATTGCCTTCTACAGCGAGGAGGCACTGGAGCGCATTGTGGATACCTCCTATGAAAACATACAGCACTTCCTCGACGACTGCCCCAGCAACACCGTCGGCGACACCGGCGGGGAGGAAGAGGACCCCGACTGCGATGAATAGCCCCGCCTGATCCTGATATCATGCCCGGCCCGCCTGAATATCGCGGCCGGGCTTTTTTCGTTTTTCAAGCAGAAGATACGGAATATGTCCTCCGCGATCTGCGTCTCGTTATGTAAACAGGTCATTTTGTGCGATATATCGGCGCTGCATTGGAGGTGCGTCATGAAATTCTCACGGCAGGCGCAGGTGGTAGTCGTCAGTATGGTTTTTGTGTTTTCGGTCTCTTTGTGCGTGGCCCAGCGCGGCGGTCGGAATATGGATCCGGCGGCGCGGCGAGCATGGATACAGGCTCGACAGGGGGAAATGGCGGTTCTGCAGGGCGACGGACTGACGCCACAGGAGCGTGCGGATTTGCCGCCGCGACTTATACAGATACAGCATGGTGATCCGGCGCTGCTGGCCGAAGTATTTGGCGGCAGCGCTATCTGGGGCGGCGAGATGGCAGCCACCGGCAACGTGCGTGGGGGCAACGTCAACGCCCGCGGAGGACGCGCCGCTTCTGAACAATTCGGAGCCGGTAACCGTGGTATCAACCGCGGCGGCTTCGGTCGCGGATTTGGTGGCGGCGGTGGAGCCAGAGCGCCCATGGGATCAGCCTCCGGAGGCAGCTACATGCCCTTCGGGGGCTTCGTGCCGGCCAGACCTGCCGGCCCCGGCGGGCGTTAGGCACATCAGCCGACAGTACTGCAAACAAATGTGGCAGTGGACTCCGGTCTGCTGCCACGTTGTTCGCTGGCTATTGACGTTCTGCCAGCGATCTCACACCACCGGCACCATATCATTTCACTCCGCTGCAAGGGATTTCTCCCCGTGGAAAGAATATGCTATCGTCGGCAGGCCATACAGCTATTCTTGAAGACGGGTGAGATGCATGGAGACATTGCGCGTTGGTATCATCGGTGTCGGGAAGATGGCGCAGATTTCTCATCTGCCCATCCTCGCAAAGCTCCCCACAGTGCAGCTTCAGGCGTTTTGTGACACGGATCCCGAAAACCTCAAAACCTGCGGCGACGAATACGGGGTGGATCGCTGCTATGACGACCACCACGAGATGTTTGATGCCGAAACGCTCGACGCCGTCTGCATTTTCGTCCCTCCCTTCGCCCACACCGACGCCGAAATCATCGCCGCGCAGCGGGGTGTGCACCTTTTCGTCGAAAAGCCGCCCGCTTTGAGCATGCAGAAGGCCTTTGAGATTCATGAGGCGATTGAAGACGCCGGAATCATCAGCGCGGTGGGCTTCAATCGCAGATACGCCGCCACCAGTGAAGTGGCAGGGGAAATGCTTCAGGACACACCGGTGGTGCAGGCGCTGATCCATCGCATGCACGGCTCCAAAGCGGCCGCTGACTGGTGGAGTATCGAGCGGCTGTCAGGCGGAGCCTTCGTCGAAAACACCATCCACATGGTGGATCTACTGCGGTATTTGGGCGCCGAATATACCTCCGTCTCTGCCCGCATCGTCGAGCGCCCCGACAGCACCGACACACTCGACATCCCGCTGAGCCACTGCGCCACCTACACCCTCGCCGGCGGGGGCGCCGCGAATATCACCACCTGCACCGCATTGGAGCACATGGGAAGCGCGCAGTTCCTCGTCGCCGCAAACGGCTCCCTGTACGATATCCGGGGCGGGGAGCTTTTCGTTGACGGAGAATCGGTGGCCAAAGACGCCCCCGACCGCGCCGATTACCGGGCCGAGTTCGCCACTTTCTTTGATGCCGTCCTGGAAAATGATCCCGGCCGCGTGCGATCACCGTATGGTGACGCCATCAGGTCATTGGCGGCGGTCCTGGGAGCCGTGGAATCCGCCCGATCCGGAGGCGCAGAAGTGGACCTGACGAGCTCACCCTACGCCCTACCGGAAGAAAGGTGAGATCCCGGCTGCGGATCCGAAGGAGCTATCATTCTATGACAAACGAACCACTGAAGAAACGACGCCTCGGCAGAACTGGATTCATGGTCACCCCGCTCGGCCTCGGTGGAGCGCACCTGGGACGCACCGGCCCCGGGCGGGAGGACTTCGACGACGACCTGGCAGTGCGCACCGTCCACCGTGCGCTGGAGTTGGGCCTCAACGTCATTGACACCGCTCCCCTGTACGGCGAAAGCCAGCGTCGCATCGGGCTGGCCCTGGACGAGTGGTATGACAGCGACCGCCAGCGGGGCGATCTCATCATCTCCACGAAAACCGGCTCCGAACCTGACGGAACGAAGCACTACTCCGCGGAATGGACCAGGCAGAGCGTCGAAAAGAGCCTGGAGCTTCTGAAGACCGATTACCTCGACATCGTGCTGGTCCACGACCCGCCTGACCTCGCCCCGGTCTTCGAAACCGGCGGAGCGCTGGAGACCCTCCTGGAGCTGAAAAGTGAAGGCGTCATCCGGGCCATCGGACTGGGCGCCCGCCCCCACGAGTTTCATCGGCGGTGCATCGAAAGCGGCGATTTCGACGTATCATTGACCTTCTGCGACTACAACCTGCTGGAGCAGAGCGCAGCTGAGGGTGTCTTAAAATCTGCCGCACGCGAGGATGTCGGCATTTATAACGGTGCGGCGGTGATGCTGGGACTTCTGAGCGGCGATGACCCCCGAAAGGTGGCAGATGGGCTGGGAGGCTTCGCAACCGAGGAGCGGGTGAACCGGGCCCTCGAAATATATCACTGGTGCGGGGAGCGAGACGTGGACATCCTCGCGCTCAATCTGCAATTCTGCCTGCGGGAGAGGCGCATTGCTTCGACACTTCTCGGAGCCGCAAATCCCGCGCAGATCGAGGCGGACGTCGAGGCCG
>JAWODS010000338.1:0-5104 GCA_046483205.1 Armatimonadota bacterium
GAAGATACTCTTTGTACCCACGCGCGTCAGGGCGAATCTCGTCCCCGAAGTTGTGGACGGCAAGCTCGTGCTGCACGTTGATAAAATCATCGCCGGGAAGATCAGCGCGCCGGGAGCGATCAGAAAGTCCGTGGAGAAGCTCGCCACCGGCACACTGAATGAGGCGCTCCAGGCCAATAAGATGGATATCAAGTCTGTAGAGGTGACCGAAGGCCTCATTCGCGTCGAAGCACTGCTCAAGCCGAAAGATGAGCAGGGCGATACCACCGTAGAACAGCAGTAAGCGGCAACACCGTGTTTTACTCGATTTCATGTCTGATTGGCCGGGCGTGAGAAATGAAACAAAGTCGATCGGGCGGGCAAATCGGAGAGCCTGGATTTTTTCGAGCAGCTTTATGTGCGGCCGCCATCCTGCTGTGGTGTGCCGTGCTTTTTGCACAGCCGCCGGCACGCGATACACAACAGGAGCGGTATGAATGGCTGTTTCGCGCCCTCGAGCCGACGGTCGTCGTCGAGATTACAGAGGCGAAGTTGAACCAGGTCATCCGCGAGCATCCCGAACAGCTCGAGATTCCAGAAAGTTATGAAGACCCGCAGGTTGAGTTGAGCCCCGGGACGGTGGAGGTCGGTGCGCGAACGAGATTTCTGTTCATCGTCTCCCGCGTGCGGGTCCGGATGGTCCCGAAAATACGAGACGGGCGGCTGAGACTCGTCGTCAGCAGGGTGCACGCAGGCAAAATCCAGATGCCGGCCACACTGTATCGCGGTGTTGCCGAAATGATCGAGAAACCCATAAACCAGTGGCTCGAACAGAGCAATGTGCGGCTGGCGAAAATTGAGATAACCGACCGTGTTGTCAGGGCGACAGCGCGGGTTCGGCCGATTGGTACACCAACCAGGTCCGGAATTGCCGTAGCGCCTGCCGGCGGCTGAACATAACAGGGAGAACGTGTTTTCATGCGAGTCATCATGGTGATGTTCGACACATTAAACCGGCGGTTCTTGCCGCCGTATGGCTGTGACTGGGTTCATGCCCCGAACTTTCAGCGCCTGGCCGAGCGCACCGTGACCTTCTCCAACGCCTTCGTTGGCAGCATGCCCTGTATGCCCGCTCGCCGGGAGATTCACACGGGCCGCTACAACTTCCTGCACCGCGCCTGGGGACCGCTGGAGCCGTTCGACGACTCCATGCCCCGGATGCTGAAGGAAAACGGTATTCACAGTCACCTGGTCAGTGATCATTATCACTACTGGGAGGACGGCGGCTGCACCTATCATACACAGTACAAGACATGGGAGATGTCCCGCGGCCAGGAAGGTGAGCCCTGGAAAGCCGACCTGACGGTCAAAGAATTTCCCGAGCAATATGACGACAACCGATGGCTGTCGGATTTCTTCAAGCAGGACCAGGTGAACCGCAAATACATGCAGCGGGAGGAAGACCAGCCCCAGGCGAAGACCTTTGATATGGGCCTGGAGTTTCTGGAAACGAACCGCGACGAAGATGACTGGTTTTTGCACATAGAGACCTTCGACCCGCACGAGCCGTTTTTCACCCAGCAGCACTACAAAGAGCTTTACCCCCACGAATACGACGGCCCGCTGTTCGACTGGCCCGGCTACAAAGAGGTGACCGAGCCTCCGGAAATGGTCGAGCACTGCCGGATGGAGTACGCCGCTTTGATCAGCATGTGCGACCATCATCTCGGGCGCGTCCTGGATTTCATGGACGACAACGCAATGTGGGATGACACCATGCTGATCGTCAACACCGACCACGGCTTTTTGCTGGGTGAGCACGACTGGTGGGCGAAATGCTATATGCCGTTCTGGAACGAGGTGGCCCATATCCCGCTGTTTGTGTGGGATCCCCGGTCAGGAGCCTGTGGTGAAACCCGGGAGTCGCTCGTGCAGACGATTGACCTCGCACCCACGGTGCTGGAATACTTCGACATCGACCGCACCGACGACATGCAGGGCGTCCCGCTGCACAATACGATTGCCGATGACACGAAAATCCGTGATGCCGGGCTGTACGGGATTCACGGCGGGCAGGTCAATGTGACCGACGGGCGCTACACATATATGCGCGGCACCGACAACCCGCACAACGAGCCCCTGTACAACTACACGCTGATGCCCACACACATGCGCGGGTTCTTCGGTCACGAGGAACTTTCGGAGGTCGAGCTGGCCGAGCCGTTCTCCTTCACCAAAGAGCTGAAGACCATGAAAACTCCGGGACGCCGAAGTAAGAACCTGCACGAATTTGGCACCCTCCTGCATGATACCGAAACAGATCCGGACCAGACTGAGCCGATTGACGAGCCGGCGATTGAGGCGATGATGACCGACCACCTGGTCCGCCTGATGAAAGACAATGACACCCCGACGGAGCAATTTGACCGACTGGGGCTGGAAGAGTACAAAGACTGAAGTGGCAGGACGTACTTTGATTTCAAATGATGTGGGGCGGTACATTTGACCAATAATCTGACGAAGACACAGCTTGTAGCCATTCTCATCATCGGTGTTGCACTGCTCATTCTGGCAAACCTCTGGGTGGAGCAGGGGGCGTTGATTACCCTTGCAGCCCAGGTGGCGATGGCGGTGCCGCCGGTGCCGGCGCTGCTGGCGCTTCTGGTGATGCTGGTCGCCCTTCCCTTACTCCGGAAATTCGGTGTGGACCGGAAGTTCATCCTGGCCGTGTACTGCTTTTTGACACTCTCGGTGGCTCTGACCTCCGGAGCGGCGATGCGGTTCTTCCTCCCGGCCCTGACCACGCTGTTTTATTTCGCCACACCTGAAAATAATCTCGCCGCCGTGCAGGACCTCATTCCCGACTGGCTGGTTCCGCAGGGGCAGGAGGTCATCCGCCAGTATTTCGAGGGCTCTGCCACGGGCGCGGTACCGTGGGATGCGTGGATGGGACCGCTGTCGATCTGGCTGCTTTTCTTCACCGCCCTCTTCGGCCTGTTTATCTGCATTGTCCTCATTTTACAGCCGGTGTGGGAAGATGGCGAGCACCTGGTGTATCCGGTCGCTGAAGTGCCCCTGATGCTGGCGGGATACCGCGAGGATACAAAGCAGATATGGAAGGACAGTCTTTTCTGGATCGGCTTCGGGCTGGTGTGCATGCACCAGTTGTTAAACATCTTAAATGCCTTCAACCCGTCGGTGGTGGCCCTTGGGCTGAAAACCAATCTCGGGCCGCTGTTTCAGGAGGCTCCCTGGAGCGCCATACAGCCGCTGCACTTCGACTACAATCCCGCGGTGTTCGGTATCAGCTACCTGATGCCGACGGAGCTTGCGCTGACGACCGTTGTGTTCTATTTCGGCTTCTACAAGGCCCTTGGCGTGGGCGGAGCTGCTGCCGGTGTGAATCTGCCCGGCTGGCCCTTCCGTGATGAGCTGGCTTCAGGCGCATTCCTGTGCCTGGCCGTCGTCCTCATCTACTCGGCTCGGCACCGCATCGCCGAGGTTTTCGGCCGCCTCTGGGGAGCCGAGGGGGGCTCAAAGGCCCTGCCGATTGCCGTGCTCGTGTGTGCGGGCGTCGTGTTTGCGATATGGTATATCGCGGGGATGCACTGGAGCATGATCCTGCTGTTTTACGGCCTGATGATCGCCTTTGCGCTGACGGTTACGCGGATGCGTGCGGCGGCCGGATATCCCAGCAACTGGGCCCGCCCGCTGGAGCAGGAGCGCGATATGCTCGTGAACTTCCTCGGCGTACAGCGCATGGAACGCATGTCCAATATGCGCAGTCTGGCGCTGATGAACACCACCTATTTCATGGCGCGTGGCTACCTGCCGGGCTTAATGGCCTTCGTCGCCGATTCCTTCAAGATCGGCAGTGAGGTGAAGATCACTCGCAAGCAGATGGTCCTGCTTATGGTCGCCGCCGTGATCCTGGGTTCGATTGCGGCATGGTGGATGCACCTGGGCGCCTTCTATCAGTACGGCGCGAACGTGCTCGAGGGCGGGACCACTTCGGGCGGACAGCGCGTAACGCTGATGCGGCAGGCCTACGAGACGGTGGCAAGCTGGACAGAGAATCCGGCGCCGCCGAATCCGACCAGAGCATGGGCGGCCGTGGCGGGATTTGCGATGGTCGCCATCGTTGCGCTGATCCGGCGAGGATTCCTGCGTTTTCCCTTCCACCCACTGGGAGTCGTGATGAGCCTGACGGGTGCGGGGGAGAACTCCTGGGGGCCGCTGCTTCTGATCGTCATCATCAAGTCGGCGTGCCTGCGCATTGGCGGGATGAGACTGTACAGGCGGCTGATACCGCTGTTTATCGGCATCGCCATCGGCCATTATTTCGCCGCGGGGACGGTGTGGGCGCTGATCGCCAGCTTTGGTGGCGAGGGCTTCAACAAGTATCCCGTGTGGTTCTAACTGCACCGGGACTGTGAGTGCGAAACGACCGCCGGACACAGGTCGCTTGCTCCGAAAACCGACAAAAAGAAAAGGCCGGCACCGCACAGGTGCTGGCCTTCTTATGTGCAGGCCAAAACAATGCCTCATAAAAGTGTCAACTTTACCAGGGAGCTGGACTCGGGCTGGAAGCTGGCGACACACAACGTCGCCACCTGCGATTTCGAACGACAAACGACCAAATCGCAGGCCGAGCCGCGGAGATGTTTGGTTGTCATTTACCAAACGCTAAAGGCTCTCGGAACGACGGCTGTTTTTTATGAGGCACTGTTGTGTGGGTTGCTGAATCTGTTGCCCTGTTCTCTCAGTCGAGCCACACCGGGCTCGTCCACGCCATTTCACCGTCGGCCTGCCAGATGCGCAGGTAATAGAAGGTCCCTGGTACCACCGGATCGCTGTCAGTAACATCTATCGTCACGTCATCAGATTCAGGTCGCAACGTTTTGTAGTCCTCGTTGTTGCGCACAATGTCAACGCGGGTGACCTGGTCGGTTCCCACGACGCGGCCCGTGATCGCGCGGTCGCCGCTGGCGGCGATTTCGCTGCCCATGCGCTGACCGTCAACAAAAAACTCAACGTAGATGCGGGCCCCGGTGGTGCCGTAGCAGTTGCGGGCTTTGAGTGCGTCAACGAGCGCTTTCGCGGTCAGCTCTTCGGCCCGGATCGC
>JAWODS010000019.1:0-16918 GCA_046483205.1 Armatimonadota bacterium
CTGACGCCGACCTTCAACACGGCCTTCGACGTGGCCCGGCGTTTCGGCACCGTCATCGCCCTGGGGTCACCGCGCTGGCCGGCCGAAGTGGATATGATGATGCTGCACCTGAAAGCCCTCAATTGCCTCGGCGCTATCGTCAGCTCACACCCATCTCCGGAGAACAAGCGGAACCGCTGGCACCGGTACGCCAACGGGGGGCTGTTTTTGAAGCTGGCCGCAGAAGGGAAAATGTCACTCGACGAGCTCATCACTCACCGTTTCCCGTACGACGAACCCAAGGAGGCCTACGAAACCGCAATCGGCGAGCGCGAGCCGGCCCTGGGTGTGCTGTTTGACTGGCCGGAAAGTGTTTAAAGCCATATCCATGAGCGAAAAGAATGCCTGACCTCCGCACTATCGCAGAGGTCAGGTATTTCTGTTGTGACGCTGAACACTTTGCATTGCCGTCGTAGAGGAGTTTTAAAGACCCAGGACAGAGCGCAGCACCGGCTCCAGACCGTCAGCCATGCTCCGAAAGCCGACATCGTTGGGGTGGGTTGCATCCACCAGCCCCTCGCGGTCGTCAGGCCCAAGCATGCCGTACCCCTCGACCACGTAGATATTGTCATCATCCATCTGGCATCTGTCGGCGACGGCGTTTCGGATGACCTCGCGCATGTCGGCCAGCCGCTGACCATCACCCCAGATTTCGGATGCGCTGAAAATCGGCGTGATGCAGACAATCGGTGTGTCCGGATGGCTGTCGCGGATTGTCTGCAGGAAGGGAGCGTAAACGTCATCAAGCATCTGCGCAGTGCGGCAGTTCTGGCAGAAGTCCATCACAAAGCAGGATGCGTCAACCTCCGCCACGGCGTCGGCCACTTCCGGCTCACCGATGCCCTGCCCGCTGAAGCCGAGATTCACATAATCCACGTTCAGCCGCCGGTTCAGCAGCGCCTGGTAATTTAATCCCGACCGGCTCGCACACCCGCCCTGGGTGATGGAAGAGCCGTAATACAGGATTGGCTTCTCCATTGCAAACGGTTCTGGCGATTCAATATCGGCATTCTCATCCAGACCTATCACCTGTACCTCCACAGGCGCGTACAGCCCCAGGTACAGGCAAATCTCACGCTTCACCGGAGGCATGTCTTCGAAGAAAACACCCTCACAGTCATGCTCCTCGTGGGGGATAATTACCTGCCAGTATTCGCCGTCCACGTACAGCGATACGCCCATCTGCCCGGTTCGAGGCATGTTATTCATGTGGTCGAGTGTCGGGAAGTGCAGCCGGATCGCCAGGGATGTGGAGTTGGTGGCAAAGCGGATTCGTCCTCCGGAGGGCGCCTGAGCGAGATTCCAGATCGGCTCGCGCACAATGTCCTTCATGCGCCCGGGCAGGCGGATCAGCTCCGGTGTGGTTTCCTCCCACCAGTACAGGCCGTTGACTTCGAAGCGTTCGTCAGGGAACTGTATCCATCGCATCATATATCACCGGCCCAGTTTTCTCCGGCGTTTGGCTGATACCTCCAAAACACCGGATGAACCGGGCCGGTTTTTGAAATATCCAGATGCCGGGTACTGCACGGTGTGTCCCGGAGCCGCGTTAAACCGCGATGACGGACTCGACCATCGGGTACCACGGCACCGGATCTGTATGCAATGCTTCGCGGCCGGCGTCCGACAGCGGCAGCACCATCGCTACATGGCCGTTCCTTTTTTCGAAACCGGCCGCCTCATATACCGCCGATGTTTCGTCGGTGATGTCCGCCATGGTCACAAAGCCCTGCTGGGGAGCCGCCGCCAGCATGCTCTTCAGGGCCTCTTTAGGGTCACAGTATCCCGGCCGCCACGCAAGGTCCGAAATCGTCGTCAGCGGGCGCGGCTGGGCCTGAAGCGGCACCGCCTGATGGCCGGTACACACCGCGGCGATTTCATCCCCGGCTTCGGCGACCAGCACCTCAACCTCCGAAACCGGAGCCCGGTCTATTTTCCGCCACGACCAGAGTTTCTCAGTGACAGGCACAAAGCCCTCGTGGCTGCTGTAAAAATCGTCGAGCAGCTCAATAATTCTGCCGTACTCGGCGGGGGTGGCTTCGTGAACATCCATGTCAATCTGCGGTTTGGGAGAATCTCCGCGCATCAGTCGAAAAAACGCCCGATTGATATATCCCATTCCCTGAAAAAGCAGATACGAGGGGCGCTGGGGGTCGGTATAGACCACCGCGGCGTCGGCACCGCCCTCGCGAAGCACCTCGTGCGCTTCTTCCATCAGTCGGTGCGCGAGCCCTTTCTCGCGGTGGGAGGGGTGGGTTGCAACCGAATCGATAACCCCACACCGCAACAGGCGGCCTCCCAGGCGCATGTCGTGAAGGGTAACAAGGGCCATAGAGACCATCTGTTCGTCTTTCAACGCTGCAACACATCGCTCTGGCTCACATCCAGGACGCTGCAGGAACCATTCGGTGTAAGCGATGTCGAAGCAGGGCGTTGCATCCATCTCCGAGAATGCATCCAGGCTGAGATCGGTCACTTGCGACACGCGATCGGGGACGTCCGTGTGTTTTACGAATGAGTATTCCGCCACCAGGATCACCTCACACTCTTCATTATCAGGCTGTCACGAGATCCATGCCTGACCTTTCACTGTCCACATTCAACACACGACACCGCAGTCCTTTCGCGATTTCGCCGGAAGCCCTCTGTAAGCGCTCACAGCCAGCGCCGCATGAACTGCAGCCCGGTTTCCACGCGGATTTCATGGCCACCCTCGTGAAGATCCATCTCAATCCGCTCGGGAATACCAAGCCTCTCATAATGCTCTTTGGCCTGTTCATATTCTTCAAGCACCCACGGCCACCACGAGATGCTGTCACATTTGCCGGTCTGCGACATGACGGGCCGGGGGCAGATGAGAGAAATCAGATCGGCGTCGGAAAACTCCCGGAGCGTGCCCGGAACCCAGATGTGCTGTGAGTCCAGCGGCAGAAAGCAGGAATGACGGCCGTCCTCGACCACCATCTTGCGCTGGCGGTGGTTGAACCACGCGCAGATGATGCCGGCTTTGATGCGCAGTTCCAGCGGCAGGGTAAACATGGTGTACGCTCCACCCAGGCTGATACCCCACATGCCCACCCGGTTTTCGTCGAGGTCATCCCGGGTTGCAGCGTAGTCTATGAAACGGCTGATTTTGGAGATCTCCAGCCCCCACAGCGTCTTCCCCAGAAGGGCTGCCAGCCGGGTGTAGCGCGCTCTGGGATCTTTGAGAGTGATATTCAGCGGCGAAATGACAGCAAACCCCGCCTTCAGACACTCCCGGGCATAGGCGTGGTAAATCTCCTGCTCATCATCGAAGCCGAAGGTCTTTTCTGGCGAGCTGCTGACACCGTGCTGGCAGATGATGACGGGATAGGGAGACGAACCGGCTTTGGGAACCCCCACAATGGCGCGGCCGCGGAGATTGCCGAAATGGTTAATTGTCACCCACTGCGCGACGAAGTCATTGTTTTCGGCGAACGGCTCCACGAGCGGCTCCATGTCGGCGTCGGCCGGGCCGAAATCACCCATCGCCTCCAGCCAGCGTTGCCGGTTGGGCTCCACCGACTCCAGGTAAGCCTGTTCAGATGAGTAATCGCGGTCCCAGTACTCGTCCCTGCGGTTTTCGTAATCCAGGTTTTCTTTGCGCAAAAAATCCTCGGTCTCGCGCCGGAGCAGGTCCTGGCGGTTGTGAACACCGCGCTCAATAATTCCGCGTGATGCCTCGAATGCATTTTCGTAAAATGTCATTGAAATCTCCGCCTCAAATGATGAGTAGATGCAATAGACTTTTCCGCGCATGCATCTGTGAACCTTCCTTATATGTTGCAGATGGTGAGCTAAAATGCTATTGTATTTTTGAGAATTAGCCGTGTTTAACTCTTCAGGGAAGAAGTCATCCTGTGCCAACAGTGTTGGGAAATTACAGCCGGGGATAATGCGCTGTTTTGAGATAATTACATACTACGGCAGAAGCTCAGATCGCGGTGCGACGGGGATCGAGACAGAAAACACAGTCTTCCCGTGAAAAAAATTCGCGAGCCAGCGAAATTGTCTCTTGAAACTGTAATATATTTTCGTTAATATAAAGATAGCAGTTTCATATATACATAGTTGAGATGCATTAGTTTTTTTGTGCGATTGACGGAGGGAGGCGGAGTATGCCCGACAGAGAAACCTCGAGAGGGAGCAGGCGTCGCCGGTTGCTGTTACAGTCTGCGAAAGAACATTTCAGTTCAAAAGGGTACGGGCATTCTACCACCCGCAGCATCGCCGAAAGCACCGGCGTGACCGAAGCGGTGCTCTTCCAGTATTTCGCCACAAAGCGTGAGCTGTTCGAGACATGCCTGTCTCATTTTGCTCCGGAAACATTCATCGATATCGATGACGGCCAGCTCGATCAAATGGCCGTCAGCGAAGCCATATCGGCCATCATCCGGTCGTATCTGGATTGCGTCTCCCGCCATCAGCAATGGTTTGGTATGCTGGTACAGGAGTGTGCCCGTGACATCAATGTCAGGGATACCTGCCATGAATACCTCCGGCCAGTGGGGGATACCTTTGCAGACTTTCTGCATCAGCGTGAAGATAACGGTGATATCCCTGAAGGTGGCGCGGATTCAATCGATGTGACTGTCCGGGCTGCCGTCCGTGGTTTTGTGCACCGTCTGTTCCGGGAGCCGCCGGAAGATTTTGCAGGACGCCGCGACCGCTTCGTCGGGGCCGTGAAAGACGTTTTGCAGACCGACCTCGCCGGATGAAACCCCCTGCGCGAAGGTCTTTTTCACATCCTCGGGAATACCACCTCCGGTTGCCCCGTCTCTGTTTACAGGAATGACATCGAAATTTTCTGAATACGATGACGGGGCTCAGGTCTCTGCCGGGGGAGCATGATAGGTATGGAAATTCGCAGTCGTTGCGCTGTTGCCCTGGGATTGCTCCTGCTGCTTACAGCCGTCGGTGGATTGTCGCAGCCGGATAGGGACGCCTACACGGTCCGCTTCAATCGGCTCGACCAAAACGGAGACGGCGCACTGACAGCGGAGGAAATCCCGAATGCGCGGTGGTTTGAAGCCGCGGATGCAGACAGTGATGAAAGAATCACCCTCCAGGAAATCCTCACCCTCCGGCGACACCGCGCACGGAGAGACACGCAGGTCACGTCGGAACCTCAACAGCCTCCAGCGGACGCGCTGTTTAGCCTCGCGTACACTCACCCCTACAGAAGTGCACAGGCCACGGCACTGGTTGATCTCTTCGGCAGCGGGTCTCCCGATCTCGTCATCGCCAGCAAACGACAGGTGCATATTATTCGCAATGAGGGAGCCTCAACCTACACGCACCACTCCACAGTGCAGGCCGACCGGGCGAACGGCTTCGGTGTCCATGATTTCAATGCCGACGGTGTGCAGGATCTCTTCATCGCCCAGCCTGAGATCCGTCAGAGCGACTGCTGGCTCAGCAACAATGACGGCACCTTCAACCCGACTGATCTCGGCCTTGAAACACGGGGAACCACTCGCAATGTGGTTTTCGCCGATTTCGATGGTGATGGACACGTCGATTCCTACCATTCTGTCTCAGCTTTTGGGCACAACCACCATGGCTGTGAGCTGCATCTGGGGAACGCAGACGGCACCTTCGGCCCGGATATCATAGAGACGGTCCTCCACCCGCCGGTTCCCGATTTCTGGTACACGATGGTGACGACGCCCGAGGGCGGCAGGGAGAAGTGGGCGAACAAGCAGTTCAAGTGCGCATTTGTCCGCGACTTCGACCGGGACGGCAGGCCGGACCTGGTAACCGCCGCATACGCCGACCGTGGATTTCAGGACAACCGGTTCGAGCGTTTCGCACAGGAGTTCGTGGATTCCCAGGACCGCGGCGTATTTGTGCTTCATAACATCTCGACGCCCGGGAATGTGCGCTTCGAAGAGGTTGCAGAAACTGCAATTGGCGAGGATGCCTACGGTGACACCCCGCAGGACTGGAACGTGTACTCAGCGGCCCCGCTGGATTACGATCGCGACGGCGATTTCGACCTCTTTATCGGCGCCCGTGTCCGCCGCATTCGGGGAGGCGGAGTGGAGGACACGAGATTGTGCGGCTTTTACGAGAACGTCTCACAGCCGGGCAATATTATATTTGAGGACCGCACATCTGAAGCCGGCTTCGCATGGCTCAATGACCTGCCACCAGCCGAAAAGTGGCATATCAACCTCGCCGCAATCGCCCCTGTTGACTATGACAACGACGGGTGGGTCGATCTTGCGGTCGTCAACCGGGCGAATCCGGAGAACAACCCCTACGGACACATCTTCCTGTTCAGGAACCGTGGGGACGGGCAGTTCGAGGAAATTCCATACACGCGCCACGGCCTTGGCAGCGGCTCCGGCGGGCGAGACCTTTGCTGCGGCGATCTCAACAGAGACGGGCGACCCGATTTCGCGGTCAATGATGGAGCCGTCGGCGGGCATCACGGTTACGACAACAGCCGTATCTACGAAAACCGGCTCGATAAAGAAAATCACTGGCTGAAGGTCAGGGTGCTCAAAGATACCCCGGCCGTTTTCGCAGTCGGCAGCACGGTGCAGCTTTATGCCCCCCGAACCGACGCCCTGCTGGGCTTTGACGAGGTGCGAACCGATTTTTGCTACCGCTCCAGGCGCTCCGCCGAGCTCCATTTCGGCCTCGGTAACATCGAAGCTGTTGATATTCGCGTCAGCGGCTCTCACGGACAGCAGGTCGAAAAGCTCAACGTTCCTGCAAACACGACTCAGATAATCAGGGTGGCGCCGTAGTCTCGATTGCTTCAGCCTTGTATGCCGGTACGTTCTGCATGCGTTGATGTCCTGTGCAACACTGACGCATGAACATTTTCGTGGCTCAGGGGGCTGTCTCGTCTGGCGCCAGCTTCCAGCCCGAGTCCAGCTCCCGGGGCGGTGAAAGGATCAACAGCGCCCTCAGGGAATATTTATGAAGCATTACTGAGGCCCTTTGTAACCCGTATCCCCTCACAAACGGTGCCAACCGTGATACACTGATGGCACATTATCCCGGATCTGGACGTGATGGTTGTGCCTGAGTATCGCCTGGAGAAAACAGCCCCCGAGCTTTTTAGTGAATTGCAGCGTGCCGCTGATGACTGTCGCCGCAGTGTTGCGACGGCCGCGGCGGTTGTGGCCGTGGAGCTGAGCCGCGTCAGGCACCCGGTCATCGACTCCGCGCTGAAGCCGTTCAAATCCGACGACGTGGAAAATGCCCGCGCGAGGGCCCGCGAGGAAGTCGCAAAAGTCGTCGAAGAGTTCGAGCAGGAACGCGATCAGGCCCGTGATGAGTTGCAGGAGGCCGGGTCCACGAGCAAGGCCCTGAAGCGTGCTGAGGACAGGCTGCATGCGGTACACGCCGTTTTTGCGGCGCTTGCTCCCGATCCCCTGGATGCGTCAACCGGCGCCGCCGCAAACGCGATCGAAGCGGTGGGGCACGCCGTGGTGATGGGGGCGGCCATGGATGCTCTGCAGACCTGCCAGATGTCGGGATCGAATGCTCAAAGAGCCCGGGCTTATGAGCGGGGGATCCGGCGGTCGAAAGCTGCCATCCCCATGCACCTGGCGCTGGTGGTGGCCGCAGTGGTGCTGGTGTGGCTGCTGGACCGGTGGCTGTCACTGCCGCCGTGGCTGCAGGTGGTCATCGTCGGCAGCTCAATATTCGCCCTGGGCGCCGATATCGTCAACTGGCTCCGCAACACCTTCAACCTCCGCGCCCTGGACACCACCAGCGACTGAAAGCCAAATGCAGTGCTCAGTGCCAGGCAAGGCCCCCGTACCTTGTGGCGATTTTCGGGTTAAAGGGCCTTTGTGTGACTAATGCACACACTGAGCGACTGTATCAGTGCGGTTGAGATTCTGAACCGGGACGAAGCTGTAACCCCGCGCGCGCAACCTCGGAATCGCAATCTCCAGCGCATCAACTGTCTCGGGTACGCCGTCGTGAAGCAGGATTATGGCGTCCGGCCTTGCATTGTCCATAATTTTTTGGGCGATACGGCTTGCATCACGAAGCTTGTAGTCTCCGGTATTGACAGTCCAACTGCAGTGGCAGAGCCCGAGCGTATGAACCAGTGCATGATGGTCGCCATTGCAGCAGCCACCTGGCGCTCGTAGTAACTCCGGAGAAACTCCCACCACTTCCATGATACGTGCATTTGTGAGTTTAATGTACTCTTCGATCTTCTTTTCGTCCAGGTCGCGGAAACTCTCACCTGTGTAGCTGTGGTTTTCGAGACGATGACCGGCAACAGAGGCGCGTCTGATCGTTTCTGGAAATTTTCGGACTTTATTGCCTATGACGAAAAAATTTGCCCGAACGCCGAGCCGGTCAAGCGTTTCCAGCAGCAAGTCCGACCCGGAGAATGGGAAATCATCAAACGTTAAAGCGATCCGCTTATCGGTTACCGTAGCTTCGTACGCCGGTTGGTGAGTAAGTTGAACTTCCAGGGTTCGCTCGTCCAGGTGCTTCCAATTCACCGTCGAATTAGACAGCAGGTCCAATTCGATGCGCACGGCGGGTTTGCGCCGTGAAAGTTGGCCTACCTGTATTTTTGTGAGCGGCCCCCGCATGATATTAAACTCCTTCACCTGGCCATCCCAACGCGTTTCCGGAAGGACGACACCCACCATGTCACCCGCCTGAATGACGTTTGTTGCATCCGGCAGTGAGATAAAGTAGCGCAGGTAGACCTTGCATTCGGATGCTCCTGGATCGCCGTCAACCCATACTTCCATCCTGCGTGTACGATGCGTGCCAGACCGCGTAAGGTCGAAGGAGGCAAGCATTTCGCCGGGAGGAGTTGTGGGAACCTGCTGAAGGTCTGAGCGGTGACCGTTGCCCCCCGTTTCTGTCGGTTCAGTTGTTTGCGGGATAAGAGCCAACGAGACCCGAGCGGGATGCTGAGCACGTATCTCAAGCTCCGTCGTCCACACTTTATAGCCCTTGCGTCGGATACACATTTCGTGAGATCCCGTCACAAGTTCATGGTTTTCAATGGGAGATGTGCCGACCTCCTCACCGTCTATATATACTCTGGCGCCCTCGGGCACGGTTTTCACGCTGAGACTTCCCCGTTCTTTGAGCAGGCGGAAGCTGCACTCTTTTTCCTTACCGGCAGCGACAGTGAATGTATGATGCGATGTGACATATCCCTTTCTCATCAGTTGTACGTGGTGTTCGCCCGGAGTGACTCCCTTCACCGTCACGGGTGTCCGCCCAATCTTCTCACCGTCGAGGTACACCATAGCCTCGTTTGGGGTGGTACGGACAATGACTGTCGCTGGTAGAGGCTCCAGGTCAAAGTGGAGTGTCTCCGGGGCGGCTTCCGGGCGAACAGTCACTTTCCGGCGCTCGGATCTGTAGCCGTCGTGTTGTACAGTCAACTCGACGGTACCGACAGGGAGGCGAAGTTGCTTCAGGGGCGTTCGGCCAACTTCCTGTTCATTCACAGAAACAATGGCATTGTCCGGCTCCGACGTCATCGGCACATGCCAGGCGTTTCGCTGCAGTTCTATACCGATGCGTGTTGTTTCCTCCGGCTCCACCTTTACGCGCGTATCGTACGCCTTGTGCCCGTCCAGCACAATGCGTACATTGTGCATGCCAGCGGGAAAATGCTCCAGTGACGCAGGTGTAACAGCCTTTTTTTCGCCATCTACAAATACATCGGCGCCCTCCGGGATGGAACTGACTTTCAGTGTTCCGAATGGCGGGATTTTCTCAAGGGCCGTCCGGATAAATGCCCCGAGCGTATCGGACCGGGGTGGAAGAGCGAGGGTTTGTTCCCGGTATCCCTGAGATTTGAACACAAAATGCGAATCAGGTGGCATATCGGCGGGTGTCAGCAGAGGCGTAACGCCCAGGAAAGTATCCTCCAGGAAAACGCGCGCACCCGCAGGAGCCGACAGAACAACTGCTGCGTTGTCCACATTTGCCCGTTGGGTCCGGGTATTTTGACTGACAGCCACGAGTGCGCCCAGAGGAGGCACCTCGTTGATGTCGCGTAGATTGATAGACACCAGACCGTTGTCATCAATCTCTCCTATTTGCCCGGTACCCAGGAAGTTTCCGGGAACAGTGATGCTCTCAGTTCGACGGGTCCAACCCTCATCACCTGCAGCCGTGGGGATCCAAACCTGCGCATCGTGAGTTCTACCGGCACCGTACACATGGCATTGCGTACCGAGCGCCCGCCCTGATTCCCGCTTCAGATAGACCTGAACCTGGATCTCAGTGCCGGCTTGAACCACCGCCGCCACGTGACCCACGGGTGGTAATTTTGCGATGACTGCCTCAGCTACCGTGGCGGCCAGGTCTTCAGTGTCACATGGGCGTGCGTCGATAGGGAGAACGGCCCCGGTTGTCACCTCAATTACAGCCCCCGACATGGTACACGGCGCAGCTGAGCCTTCGGAGAGTGCAAAGGCTGTGAGGTAAAATACCGCATCGATATCACATCGCCGGGCGACATTCGAAGCCCTCCCTTCCTCCCACGCCAGCAGAGCGTCCCGCTCCTCCGAAAGGACGGGAGTGACCTCCTCGCCGTCAACGAGTTCTATGGCTGCATTCTTTTGCAGCAACCCTGTTATCTGCGCTTCGAGACTGACAGTATCGCAATCGAACGCACCAATCTCCTGCAAACCTCCATACCCGACACGCAACAGGCCTCCATCGCCCAGTGCAGGGGGCGCATAAAGAAGGGATGCGGAGATGGCAAGGATGCCGACAACAATAGCAAGCATGGGAGAACGCGAAAGAAATTGAAACCATCGAAGAATATCGCAGAAGCGACGATGACGGCGCTGTACAGTCCGACGGTGAGCAAAGGATGCTTCGGTTGTGACGATATTAGGGCGCGCTGGCGTATCCATTGCTGTATCTCCTGGTGTGATGATGTAATAGCGCGCAACGGTATCTATTTGATTGTCTCCATAGGTATACTACAAAAGAAAGGCGCTGGCAACCCCCTGGCTGCCAGCGCCACAGCATTTTGGTGCTCACGTCCATTCTACGGCGAGGCCTGCAGAGCTTTGGCAGTCGGAGTATTCCACCCACAACTGGCAGCCTGCCGCCAGTTATCTGGCACGTTGTCCCAAACCGCTGCAGTACCACCTGGGGCGGCGCCATTCGCGGCTGCCAATCCGCGCAGACGATTCCGCAGGAAGATGGCAAGCTTCTTTGCCGACAGGCTGTAGAAGGACGCCAAATGAGGCGTGACCGTGACAACGAGATTCTTCACCCACGCCGTACCTGCTGGATTGTAGATATCAGGTCCGAGAACGTAGACTCGATATTCACCGTTGCCCACGTAATCGTAACCGATATTCCCTGCGGCCGCTTTGTCTCGAAGCTGGGCAGGCCGCAGCAAATCGAGGCGCGTCTTCACGGCAGCGGCCTTCGCAGCTGCTGGAGTACCCGGGGTATCAGGGGGGAAAACGACGTACATGACAGGTGCACCTACGCCGCAGCAGTTTGTGATGGTGACCCCTGAACCCGAACCGGCAACCTGCACGGGCGCGGCTGTAGCGCCCCTGACTGGCGGGCCGGGGTCAAAATCGGCAAAAGCGCCTGCGGCCGCCAATGCGAGCAATCCGACGATGACCAAGAGCATACTAACTTTACGCATTGTTTCTTCCTCCTCGTGGAAAGTTTGTTACATTGTGCTTCCGCCCTTCGCTGAGCAGAAGCTTACGCCCGAATACCAGTCTGACAGAACATGTCATTTGTGCATTTTAATATGAAACTAGGTAAAATATAGAGCACTAGTCTATAAGTGTATGCTATAAAAATGTTATTCTACAATGTCCGAAGGATCTCCTTCTTCAGCGCAAAAAAAATTGAAAAAGTGGAAGATTCGAAGATTAGGGATAGAAAGGGGTTCAGAATCTTACAGCCCGAGAAGGAGAATGCATGTCGCGGTTTCAGAATGCTTGAATGACCGAAATAAACGTTGCGCCGGTTGTCTTCAGAACCACACGGGGTATTTGTTGAAGCCCTGGCCGCCGAAGCTGGCGATCATGCTCCAGACGAATCCCGCCGCGAAGAAGTGCCCGATGGCGATGCCGATGAACAGTGGCACCAGCCGCCGGTAAAGCCGCATTCCGCCGATTCGCATGACCGAGACCTTGATGATATAGATGACCAGGAGCGGCCCCCATGTGAGTGACCCCGGGCCGGTGAGTGCCATCAAAACGCCAAGTGGATGGAGTGGGAATTGCAGATATGCCCGGCGTAGAGCGGCAATAGCCAGGACCGTTGCCAGCCCCAAAAGTGTAAAGCCCGCGCGTGTCCGATCCGGGCCCGCTGGTCGCATCGTCCACCCCGCGAGAGTCTCATAGGCCCGCTTCATCATCTGTACCCGCTGACCGCCCTGTGTGGTCCCGCCTTCGAGGATATTGGAGCCGTACTGATAGGCGGTGGTGATATGCATCCACCAGCTTACCCCGGTCCCGATAATCACCGCGACCATCAGTATCAGCGCCATCCGGCGGACGGTAATCTTCGTCTTCGAGCCGATCTTCAGCGATTCCGACATGTACGCCATGAACTGCGGCATATATCCGCGTGATAGGGGGAACTGAAGCGTCAGGGCGCTGAGACCCTCGATTCCACTCATGCGCCTTATGGAGTCAGTGCCTGCGAAATTCACCAGCACCTCCTGCTCCTGTGTGAGTGGCCGAATCCAGTTGCTGGGAAAGCCGCTTTCCGTCCGTATGCGGGTCGAAGACAGCGCAAAGGCCAGCATGAGCACGTAGTAGATTACAAACAGCCCCACGCTCATTCCCAGGATGCGCCAGAAGATGAAAATCGCCACAAGACAGACGATGGTGGACAGGGGCAAAAGCTTCGACGGCCCGTTTGTCCTGAGCAGTCGCGAGAAGACTTCCGCAATCCGCTCCCGGGCGCCATAGACTAAGAGGCATGCCATCCCGAAAAATGCTCCCGCCGCCTGCTCCATCTCAAAGGGGAATCCGGGCAGATTCACCCCGGCGACAGCCCCGCCCAGTGCCAGCATCTTCACATACCCGAAATAAAACACCAGCGTCGATACGATCAGCTCTGTGGGCATCAGGTAAGATATCCCGAACACAAAGGGCCGATACCTGAACAGGATCGGACGCAGTGCGCTGAGGGGGCGCTCCTGCAGCAGAGCTCCGAGATCCGTTTCCAGTCCCAGGGCGGCCACACCCGGGTTGAAGGCGTGCAGGATATTCAGCAGATGGTGCAAACACACCAGCCCAAACCCGATCCAGAAAAGCGCATCCCTCCATATATGCTTTGTGTCTTCTTCATATCCGGCCACCATCAGGGGGACCTGCGCAACCGGATATCCCAGGTGCTCGCCCTCCTCCCACACGGGCCTGAAGATCATCGCCACGCACAAGAGCAGGCCGAAGAATGCGACGAAGAAGAGCATCCACACCGCCAGGGGCCCAATCCAGGCGTCCCACGGCACCGCACCGGTCACCGAACTCTCAAAATAGTCGCGAATCACCTGTGGATCCTGCGGCATCAGCCAGGGCTTGATGTGGCCCAGAAACTGGTCGAAGTTATTCTGCGGGGATTTGAAGTATTGTGCGGAGGTGAGGGTCGGCAAGAACAGGCGCATCGCAGCTCCGGAGGTGAGGGCGACCGACAGCGTGAGGAAGCAGTATGTCGCCATTACATCCCGGCGGGTGATACCAATCTTCCGCAAAAGCCCGAGACTGCCCAGCATCAACAGCAGCGCGGCCAGTGCAGGTACCGGTGGCACCGACATCGTGATCTGTGCGGCCAGGGTCAACAGCGCTCCCTGCCGCGCCCACAGATTCGCCAGAATACAAAACGCCAGCCCAAAAATCAGGACCGGCCAGAGCCGAAGCCTGCCGTTTTCGTCCCTCAACAATACTCCCCCAGAACGGGCGTGTCCGGATACCGTGCTTCAATTCATCATTGGGGGCTGCTATTCCTTCATCGACCCACAAATCCCCGTCCTGTTGGAGGAACCGCAGTAATTGTGAGTGAAAATAATGCGTGAGAGGGGATGTCTTTAACGGCTCCGTCTGAAAAATGAATGGTTGGGTGCGAATTGGAGGGGATTTAAGGCGGAACTTCGCTGTGTTTGTCAAACGTGGTTTTGGCAAAAAACTAGGCTTCGGGAAGGCAGCTCCAGTGCCTGCAGCAGCGGTCAAAACAGCAGAGGTCAGCTGTCCGTATCGACAGGAAGATTTTGAAACAATGATGCGAACTGTCTGCCTCCGGGGCCGTGTCCGAGCTGCACTGCACAGCATGGCGACAGCACTGTTATTGTCCCGCATTTGGCGATATGGCCTCGACGGCCCCGGGGCCCAGGCGTTCCTGCAGTTGCGCGAGGTACAGGCTTCGGGGCGCAACCGGATTGTTGCTTGAGTCCCATTCGCCGTGCCCGCGGCGGTTGTTCACGATACAGCCGATGGCCCAGTTGAGCGCTGTCGGCGGATTCTGGCAGGTGATGGTTTCGGCGGTGCAGTTGTAGAAGACCATCTGCGCGCCCGCCCAGCCGTGGCCGGTGCCGGAGTTGCCCCGGTTGCGGACATTGAGCGCCCCCTCCACCGTCACATTGTCATACAGCGTCCCCGTCGCCCAGCGGTGGTGGGGGCCGCTGTCGCTGTGAGCGTCTCTGGCGGTGCAGTCCAAAAACGCGTTGGGCCCGGACACAACGGAGTGCATGACGAAATCGTGGCGCCCGTTTTCTGTGTAACACCGCTGCACGAGCGTAAGCTGGCCCTTCAGCGCAAACGAATACCGGCGGCTGCCGGTGATGATTGACACGGGGTCGATATACTGGCAGTCCTGGACGGTGATCCACTTGGCACGCCGGGCCACATAGACGGCGCTGTAGCCGAAGTGAACAGCAATCACATCCCCCACCCAGGCATTCTTGACGCGCTGCATATGCACGCAGTTCCAGGCGTGCTCCTCGTCACTGTAGTACGTCTGTCCGTGGCGCCGGGCTGTTTTCGAGTCATCGAATTCTGAGACACACCGGAGGTTTTCGATCCCGACGTTTTGGATCCGTCCCGGGTACTCGTAGCCGTAGATGCTCCCACCGCCATACTGCTGACTGAGGGAATTCACCACCGGCGCATCTATGGTGACTTCGGTGCCATCAATGGCGGTGATGATACGATCGAAGTGCAGGTCGCGGCTTCCGGGCTTCCACTGGTGGACCTTCCGGCCGTCCTTACGGGGTGGAATGCGGTCCATCCCCAGCTCGTGGATCCAGTTTTTCGTTGAAGGCCGGTGGACGATGACGGCATCCCCGACCTGCAGTCCCTCCGTGGAATCGACGTAAAAGCTTCGTGCTCCCACGGGGACGTATTCGTCAGTAATATCGTGGCGGGTGTCCTCGATTTCCTCCCAGCTTCCCTCGCCACGTACGGAGATCAACGTATGCTGCTTTCGTTTCGTCGCCACCAGTACCGTGCCGTCCTCGCCATTGCCGGAGCCGCGCAGGACGATGCCGCCTGCGGTGATAGTGATAGTGTCATCAATCATGTAGCGGCCAGGTTCGAGCACCACCGCACCCCGGAAGCCGCTTTCATCCGGCGGAAGACCCGCCACCATGTCTATGGCCGCCTGGATGCGCTCGCGGGCCGCCGACCCGGCCTCAACGACGATCTGCGCGGGCACTTCCGGAAGCGCCACACCGCCGCCCATGTAGCCGCAGTTGGAGAAGTCCGGGAGCCGGTCACCGCGCTCATTTTCGACGTAGACCAGCTTTCCGTCTTCACCCGGATATACATAATCCGAACGAGCCAGTGTGGGGGACTGTGCGAGCGCGACAAACGGCACCATCGCGAGCACGATCACCGCGGTGAAGCTGAAGCGCATGGGCATCAGTCTCCTGTTTGTGGTTCAAAGAGCTTTTTTGGGGCGTCATACAGCCACTGCCGGGCGACCCAGAGGGCGTCGTCTTCGTCCAGCAGCCCGCGTTCCATGCGGTCGTACAGAAAATCGGCCAAAAAACGCTTGACCAGCCAGATCTTGCCGTAACACCATTCCACACAGCGGGCGTCAGAGGCGATCAGGCTGCTTTTGCACGCCGGCAGGGCTTCGATGCGGTACTGCATGATATCCGCGTAGCTGCTTTCGCGGAAGTTGAACCACCACAGGCCGCCGACGTGGACGTTGGTGAACATCCGGGCGGCCTGCACGGCATCCATGTTGTTGAGGTTGCTCGCCAGCACCAGGTCGAAGTCGCAGTCATAGCGCTCGAATAACCCGTGGAGACACTGAATGCGATCGGTACGACTGTGGGCGGTAATCTGGCTGCTGAAGCCCTGCTCCATGCCCAGGAAGAACTGCACGAACAGGCCATTGCGCTCGGCCGCGCGGCACACCGCATCCAGGACGAATGCGCAGGCCTGTCCCTGTGACACGGGTCCGGTCAGGTCCGGGACCTCCGCCGTCGGCTCACAGGGCCCACCAAATGATGTCATGAGGCCGGTGAATGTCGAGGCGGCGATGTTTGAAGCGTGGTGCGCCGCCTGATGACGGATGTTATCACCAACAGCGGCCGGGTCATCCGCTTCCATGAGTGTTTGCATCCAGCCCTTCACGTCACCATCAATCCTCGGCAGCACGCACGAAACGCCGGGAGCCGCCTCAAATGGCGCATGCTCGGGGATGTTCACAACAATGCGGCGGATCCCCAGCCGGTCAAGCACATTCACCGGCCAGTCCGAATCTGACGCCGTCGCCTTGACCGCCTCATTGGCCTGCAGGATACTGTCTGCATCGGTAATCTCCAGGTCGTAGAGGTTGCGAAATATCTCGCCCACCACCCAATGCATGGAGGTGTTGCGAGTGGCGGAGAATGCCTCGGCGTAGG
>JAWODS010000143.1:0-3204 GCA_046483205.1 Armatimonadota bacterium
GCCCGACAATGAAGTGCCGCGCATTGACAGAGAAGTCGCCGATCTCAAAGCTGCCGGTTCCGGCGATGAGATTCAGAGCGCCGCGAATCACGGCCACATTGTCATTGACCTCACGCACCTGCACGGCAGGCTGTCCCGATGCGCCCGCCGCATAGAACACGTGAAAGAGCGTCTCGCGGTCGCCGGCATTCATATCCCCAATCACGCGGTGACGCAACACCTTCGGTGTCGTATCCTCGACATACTCATACTTCGCCCAGTTATCGGTATCCCCCGGCACGGTCGTCTCGCTGAGATGCCCCGGGCCAGGGGTGTGAACGTAAAACATCTCATCTCCCTGCTGCCTGACCGACCAGACGCGGCCGTCCATCGAGGTGTCACCGAGGCTGCGCAGCCGGGAGGTGATGTCATAGGTGCCTGGTTCATCGGCGATGACCTCGTCCATGATGATGAAGGTGTCCGAGTCGCGGTGCCATGCGATATGACGGTCCCAGTCACAGCCGCGATAGTTGGGAATGCGGGTGATAGTTGAAGCCCACCTGTCCGTCTCGAAGCTTGCTTCCAGTGCGGCGCAGACCTCCGGTTGCTCACTGACGGCGTTACGCATGATTGTGAGGGTGTTGTGTTCCTTCGCATCCCCCTTATGATAGTCGGCCTCACACAGCCACATGCGGTTGTTATCGGTGAAACGCAGGATGGAGTTGGCGTCGGTGTGCCCGTGATAGCCGTCGTTGAGGCCGTCAAGGAGCAGATAGGCGTCTGCGGGCTCAGTGGAGGTGCGCATGGTCAGCTTGTCAAAAGTCTTTTCGTACGGAAGCGACGAAGGAACGGCCGCCCACCCCTCCTCGGGTGCATAGGCCTGGTACCATTTCTCTTCGAGGGGATGGACATATATACCGGTTGAATCCTGTGGTGTCACCCGATCCATATCCAGGCGTCCTGCCGCAGCATTGATCCACGGTTTCGCCATCTCTTCGATCAGATTGCCCCTGATCGGCGGCACATACCCGCCCATGTCACCATTGGTGGCCAGCGCTCCCATGTTGTCGTGCATGATATATTTCAGGCGCAGGAACCGATACAGCGGCTCATCCTCAAAGTACCACCATTTCTCCATTGCCGCGGCGAGATAGGCCGTCTTGGTCATGATGACATCCTGGTATCCAGCGCAGTCCTCCCGGGGCTTGCCTGTTCTGAACTGATTCTTCATGAACAGCTCCGCCCACTGCTTCCACGTCTCGCCCAGGGGGAAGTCGTAGTATTTGCTGAAATACTCCCCTCCCTGAAGCGTGCTGTATGTCGCCCATGTCTGGTGGTTCTCAGCCAGAAGTGGGATATGCTCCTGCAGTATCTCGGTGGTTTCATCGGGCGGGTAGTGGCGCTTTGGATGCCCTGGCCTGCGCACACACAGCCAGTCAAACCCGGACACGGCGGTGGTTACCATCCTGAAGACGAGATTGGTAAGCTGCAGGCGCTCCAGGCGCGAGAAATGCCCGTGATGTTCCCGGGCGTCGAGGCTCGCCACGATCTTATAGGCCTCATGATACGTCGTTTCTCGCGCGCGGTTGATCGTCTCCGGGGAGTCAAAATACTCCAGATAACGATATCCCAGCAGCCGGAACAGCTCGTCCGGGCCACTCTTCCACCTGTTAAATAGTGTCCGGAGCTCGCCGTTGCGGATCCATTTGCTGCTTTCGATTGCGCGTTCGCGATAGAGCTCGCGATCCGCCCTGAACTCCGGCTCCGGAACGGGCCTATACGGATAGACGAGCGTGTCCTCCCCTTCCAGGTTCTCGGTGAATGCTGCGATACTCTTCTCCACCTGCTGCGCGTCACGGCCCCCGATGACCACCACATTCCTCCGGTGCCCCTTCGGATCCACCCGGACATACACCTGTGGGTTGCCATTTTCATCCGCCCGGGGGATTCTGCCCCATGTACTGGGCGCGGCCCTCACGATGCCGAAGTTATTGAAGCCGTCGCCGAGGGCCACGATGTTGGTGGTGAAGTCGCTGTCTGTAATGTCAGTGCCTCGCTTCAGTGCAGGCCGGTCGCCACTGCGATCTTCCACGAGGTCGGCCACCTGCGTCGCCAGTGCCTCAAATTGCTCCTCGTCATCCATGATGATCAAACATGTGGCCTCTCCGTTTTTGGCCAGCACGGTCTCCTGGTCGAACTCGGCCACCGACTGAAACTGCTCCCCCAGCGCCATCTGCTGCACGCGGATCGCGTCCACATACACTCCCTCGCCCTCCAGCAGTGACATCGTGAGCGTGGCGGTGCCGTCTTCGGGCTGCGTGAAATGTGAGCGCTGCCATGTGAAGACATTGTTGGTGACGGCATGAGGGCGCAGTGCCTCAGCATTGGCGGCGACTTTCATCTCGTTGAAGGTGTCCGGCTTCGTCGGCATCGAATGCACAAGCACGGTATAGTCACCGGCCGGCAGAGGCATCTCAAGAGCGTACTGGTCGGAGGGGTCGCCCAGCAGTACCGCCTGTGCGTCCGCCCCATCAATCTCGATGACATCTGCACCGCCGGTCTCCCCCGCCTCCGCCTGCACGGTCAGGTCCTCCACCGGCAACAGGCCGGTTTCTCCCGGATCTCCGCCAAGAACCTGTACTTCATCAATCATGAGATAGTCGTAGCCCTGGATGGTGAAGCTCAGCCGCACCTTCGAGGCCATGGCGTCAACATTGTCCGCCCGCAGGGTGCAGATACGCCCCTGTCCGTCCGGGTCAAAAGGCTCCAGGGGCTGCATCTGTCCAATCCGTACGAAGGTGCTGTAGGGGAAATCTGGCGACAACACCGCCAGAGCCGCCGTCTCCGGAGGACGGAAATCAGAATTGCGGGCAAACCAGCGAACATCCACCCGGTCGATCCACTGTTCGTGCTCGAGATCGATGGTGAGGTGGAATGTCTCATAATTGCTGTTTCGCCACAGCACCCATTCCGCCGCCTGGTAGTTGTCGGAGGCCACGACCCCGTCCGTCAGCTCACCACGATAAAAGGCGCTCTCCGTGTACGCTTCGGGACCTGATGTATGCCAGTAAATGTGCTGGCTGTTCTGTGCCATCTCCAGACCGCTTACCGCAACCCCGCCCGCATTCGCCGCCTTGCCCGGCAAAAACAGAACCCCAGCCTCCTGCAGAACGTCCACCGCCTCCGGAGTACAAGGCATATTCGCTCCCTCGGCCACTATCGAAC
>JAWODS010000172.1:0-39348 GCA_046483205.1 Armatimonadota bacterium
GTGTGACGTACCAATCCAATGGCTTCCGCAACCACTCGCCGAAGGGTAGGTCGCGCCAGTCGGGGTTCATCAGTCTCTTCGTACGATACAGCATAATGAACGGCGGAAAAGCTGTGATGGAGGTGTTTACCGAAGAGGGCGTGGACGTGTTCTTCGGTTATCCAGGCGGCTCCATCATTCCGATTTACGATGCGTTATATGATTCTGAAATCCGTAGCATTCTCCCGCGCCACGAGCAGGGAGCGGTGCACGCGGCAGACGGTTATGCGCGATCCACCGGCCGCGTCGGTGTGTGCATGGCCACAAGCGGCCCGGGGGCGACAAACCTGGTGACAGGACTCGCCACGGCCTACATGGACTCGGTGCCGATGGTGGCGATCACCGGCCAGGTCAAGCGCCATCTCATCGGCAAAGACTCCTTCCAGGAGGCCGACACCACCGGGATCACGCTTCCCATCACCAAGCACAATTACCTGGTGACCGACGAGACGGACTTCGTCAATATCCTGCGGGAGGCATTCTATCTCGCCCGCAACGGCCGACCCGGGCCAATCCTGGTGGACGTGCCGTTCGATGTCACCGCTGGCGATGTGCCCTATCCCGAGCGGGACATCCAGAGCCTGGATTGCTGGGAAGATCCCAGGCCGATTGACGCAGATAAAATTGCAAGAGCCGCAGAAAAGATCGAAGACGCCGAAAAGCCGGTCATCATGATCGGTGGCGGCGTGGTCGCGGCCGATGCGTGTGATGAGGTCAAAGAGCTGGCTGAGAAGCTCAATATCTGCGTGATCCACACCATGATGGCCAAGGGCTGTTTCCCGGAAACCCACGAGCTTTCCATGGGCATGCCGGGCATGCACGGGATGGCCTATGCCTCTCACGCCCTTCAAAAAAGCGACCTGATGATCGTCATCGGGGCCCGCTTTGATGACCGCATTACCGGTGATCTCCAGCGATTCGCGCCGGAAGCCGACGTGATCCACATCGACATCGACGCGGCGGAGATTGACAAGATCCGCCCGGCCAATATCGGCATCTGCGCGGACGCCAAAGCTGCCGTCGCAAAGCTCATCGAGGGCTGCGATAGCCGTGAAAAGACGAAGTGGGAAGACCAGCTTTTCGCCTGGCGTGAAGAGAATCCGTTGGGCTATGGAGAGCCGGATGAGGGGATCGCGCCGCAGTACGTGGTCGAGCAGCTCTATGAGCTTACCAACGGTGAGGCGATCATCACCACCGAGGTGGGTCAGAACCAGATGTGGGCGGCCCAGTACTACAAGCTGGACAGGCCGCGCCGGTTCTGCAGTTCCGGGGGCCTCGGCACCATGGGCTACGGCTTTCCCGCCGCCATAGGCGCACAGGTCGGCAACCCGGATGAGCTCGTTGTGGACATCGCGGGCGACGGCTCCATCCAGATGAACGTGCAGGAGCTGACAACCGCTGCTGTCAACAAGCTCCCCGTCAAGGTGGTTATTCTCAACAACAGCTACCTCGGCATGGTGCGACAGTGGCAGGAGCTGTTTTTTGAAAACCGGCTGTCCGGCGTGGAACTGACCGGCAACCCGGACTTCGTGGCCGTCGCCGAAGCATTCGGTGGCGCCGGCTTCCGATGCATGGAAACCGAAGATGTCCGCGAGACTCTGGAGAAAGGCCTCGAGATTGATGACCGGCCCGTGTTCATGGACTTCGCTGTCACGAAAGAGGAGAACGTCTTCCCGTTCATTCCCGCGGGCCAGACCGTTGATGAAATCATGCTGTCACACCCGGACAAAGACGAGTGAAACAAATGGCGGAAACTATACATGAGGTGAATACCATGACCCATACATTGTCAGCGCTTGTGAAAAACCGTCCGCGAGTGCTCGCCCGGGTGGCCGGACTGTTCGCCAGGCGCGAGTTTAATATCGAAAGTCTCGCTGTCAGCACCACCGAGGACCCGAAAATATCCCGGATGACCATCGCCGTGGATGCCACTGGGACGCCGTTGCAGCAGGTCCGTAAGCAGCTCTCAAAGCTACATGATGTTGTCACCGTTATAGATCATACCGAAGAAGAGGTCGTCGAACGCGAACTGTGTATGGTCAAGGTGCATGCAAAACCGGAGCTGCGCGGCGAGCTGATGTCGCTGGCTGAAATCTTCCGTGCAGACATCGTTGATATCGGCAATGGTACGATTATCGTCCAGTGCATCGGCGATAGCGACAAGATTGATGCGTTCGTTGATAACTTCGCCGACTACGGCATCGAGGAGATGGTCCGCACCGGGAAAGTGGTGCTGGCCCGGGGCAGACAGCAAACCTGACGTCGAGACGGTTGGCCGGCGTCGAAACCATGGGCGCCGGCCGATTTTTCACATTGTACGTTCCCCATCAGTACTGCCAGGTCTCTCTCGGACAGGTATGTACACGATAAGACGCATCGGTCGGAAGGTATCAGAGCGCCCAACGGAGTATAAACAGACAGGGGCGTTTTTTCCTACACTGGGCTGGACATGTTCAACAATCTGGACGAAAAGGTGCCAGGGGCCCTTGACTTCTTGTGAAGACGACGTATGCGCACCGGTACCCGCAGGAGTGCACGCAAAAGCATCACCCTGCAGAGATGTGCCCATGATGACAGACGAATGGAACCTCGTGGATGAAATCCAATCAGGGAATTGGACAGCAGAACCAAAAATCCGTCACAGCACACCCTTCTCCATGCAATCCAGGCTCGGCATTTATATTGGGAGGAATCAAGTTTGCAGCTAGGCATCATTATCACGCATACCGATCCAGAAACCGTGTTCAACACACTGCGACTTGCAGAGTACAGTCTCGAACAGGGCAACGAGGTGCGTATCTTTCTGTCCGGTATCGGGGTGGAAATTGACCAAATCGACGATCCACAGTTCGATGTCAAAGCCCAGGCACAGGCGGTGGCGGATGCGGGCGGGGAGTTTCTGGCCTGCGGAACCTGTCTGAAGCTACGTGACTCCGACGGTTCGGAGATCTGCCCGTTGTCCACACTGAAAGATCATTACGAGGTTGTCACCGATTCGGACCGTGTCATAACTGTATAATTGTGAGGTCATTCTCGGTCACAGAAAGACCAACAATAGTCGCTATTGGGAGTGTGGAATCGTCGCTTTTGAAAGCCTGTGACGTCAGACACCACCCCCGGAGGACATCGTGCAGCCGGAAATGACGGAGATCGTCAGCCTGCAGACCGTGGATACCGTCATGGTGTATCTGGCCGTGATCGGTCCGCTGCTGGGCCTGGCGATCGGGGCACTTGTCGGGTCAATGCGGGAGGCGCTGGCGCCCGGTCTCAAACGCGGCTTTCTCTTTGGATTGCTGGGGCCGATCCTCGCAGCCGCGTGGTGGTTTTACCGCTACATGGTGCGTTATGATCCCGAAACCGGCTACGTCGGGCTGCACAGGATGTCTGTGTTTTTCTGGAATCTGCTGATATTTGCTGTGACCGGCGCAATCCTGGGAGCCGTGTATGCGATGCTGCGCAACAGGTGGCTTTCAGATGACAATACCGACCAGACCGCTGTGAACAAACAGGAGTAAGCGCCACAGGCGCGATTGTTAAGGAGGAGCTCATAATGGACGTTAAAATCTACTACGACGACGATGCAGATCTCAGTCTCCTGGACGATAAGACCATAGCCATCATCGGCTACGGAATCCAGGGATCCGCTCAGTCACTCTGCCTGCGGGATTCGGGTTGCAACGTGATTGTCTCGGAGCTTGAGGGCACCGAGAATTACGACCGAGCCGTCGAGGACGGATGGGACGTTTACACCGACGCCGCAAAGGCAACGGCAGACGCCGACATCGTGCAGATCCTCACCCAGGATCACGTGCAGGCGAAGGTGTACAGTAATTTGATCGAACCCAACCTCGATGACGGCAACGCCATGGTCTTCTCACACGGCTTCAATATCCACTATGACCAGATCGTGCCGCCGGAGACGGTTGACGTGTTTATGGTCGCTCCGAAGGGGCCGGGCGCACTGGTGCGAGAGACGTATCTTGCCGACACCGGCGTGCCCTCCCTGCTGGCCGTCTATCAGGACGCCACGGGCAACGCAAAAGACCTCGGCCTGGCGTATGCGAAGGCCATCAAGGCGACGAAGGCGGGCCTCATCGAGACCACCTTCGCCGAAGAGACCATCACCGACCTGTTCGGCGAGCAGGCTGTATTGTGCGGCGGTGTCGCCGAGCTGATCCTGGCCGGCTTTGACACCCTCGTCGAGGGCGGCTATGCGCCGGAGATGGCGTATTTTGAGGTGCTGCACGAACTGAAGCTGATCATGGACCTCGTGTATAAGAAGGGCATTGCCGGGATGCGCCGTGGAGTTTCTGACACGGCCACCTACGGCGATCTCACACGCGGCAAGCGTGTCATCACCGACGAGACCCGCGAAGAGATGAAGAAGATGCTGCGCGAGGTGGAGGACGGCTCATTCGCCAAAGAGTGGATCCTGGAAAACCAGGCGGGGCGGCCACAGTTCAACGCCCTGCTGCGCGAAAGCGACGAGCACCAGATCGAAAAGATCGGCAAACAGCTCCGCTCCATGATGCCGTGGCTGGAGGACGAATAAACCGGCCGATCTCGGACTGAAACTGCAAAGGGCACGCCACCGACGGCGTGCCCTTTTTTTATGCATCCGGACGCAGGTCGTGGGTGCAGCAGTTTACCAGCGCACATCTCCCGCTGCGGACGTCTCAGCTCCGCCCGCCTGGAAGTTGTCGCGATACGCCAGCACTATGGCCACGTGCATAACCGGAAAGAGCGCGAAATATCCCAGGCCGCAGGTGAGCGCGGAACCCAATGCCACAAGAAGCGACAGCACCAGCAGGAAAACCGACAGCCCAAACCAGTGGTCCTTCGCCCGCTCGTAGCTCAGTGAAATCGCGTCCCAAAAGCCCATCTGCCGGTCGGCGATCAGGGGCATGGCGAATACCAACAGCGCATACACGACCAGTGAACCGACCAGACACGCTATCGAGCCGAGCCCGCTAAACACGCCGAGCAGAAACCATGCCATGAAGCTGTCAAGAAAGATCTCAAATCCCTGGCTGAGTTTGTTGATGTCCAGTCTCTGGTCGGGGTGGCGAAGCTTTTGCAGTATCACATAGTAATAGCCACACGTCAGCGGACCCACGATCAGCACTCCGACTCCCGTCCCGTTGACTGCCGCAAAGATGAGGGCCACCAGCGCATGGAGCCAGAAATCCTCCCGCACCAGCGCCCAGGCTTCGCTGATCCACTCCCCGGTTTTAACCATCCATCTTGTTCCTCTCTACGCTGTAGCGCTCTCCTGCGCGATTTCAGGCTTCATCGAATCCACGTACGTGTGTGCCGCATATGCCGCAATCGCCGCATCTCCAACGGCAGTGGCAATCTGTCGGAGCACCGTATTGCGGATATCTCCACAGGCGAAAATACCGGGCTGGCTGGTTTGCATGCGCTCATCAGTAATGATGAAACCGCCCTCGAGCTCCAGCAGATCTTCCAGCCATTCCGTCTTGGCGACATGCCCGATGGCGATGAAAACGCCGTCAACGTCAACCATGCGGCTGTCACCGGTGACGGTATTCTCCAGTGTCAACGTCTCGACGGCGTCCTTACCGTTGACCGCTGTTACGACGGTGTTCCACAGGATGTCGATCTTCTCATGGTCCAGGACTCGCTTTGCGAGATACTCTTCGGCCCGGAGTTCATCGCGCCGGTGAATGACATATACCTTCTCAGCAATATTTGCGAGATACATGGCCTCTTCAATGGCCGTGTTGCCACCACCGACGACTGCGACGGTCTGGTCCCGGTAGAAAAAGCCGTCGCACGTCGCGCAGTATGACACACCCTTGCCCCGCAGTTCTTCCTCGCCAGGCACCTTCAGACTGCGGGGAACCGCCCCGGTAGCGATGATGACAGAAATAGTCTCAAGGTCGCCTGCGGATGTCTCGACGATCCATCCGCCGCCCTCGCGCTCGCGGATATTCTTCGCTTCGGCCATCTGCACTTCCACGCCCATTTCAAGCGCCTGCTCGTGGACACGTTCAGCCAGTTCCGGCCCGGATATGCCCTCCGGGAATCCGGGGTAATTTTCGATTGTCGTTGCGGTGGCAACCTGCCCACCGGGTGAAACCATCTCCAGCATTAAAACATCAAGGCCATATCGTTCAGCGTACATGGCGGCCGTGCAACCGGCAATGCCGCCTCCTATGACGATTGTGTCATGCATGCGTCCACGTCTCCTCCCTGAGATATTGCTGAGGCTTGACCACCTATTTCGAATGGACTACCCTGTAAACACATCATCAAGTGTTTACGAGGAGAACATCCAGGCAATGCGATCATCTGCAATGATACCACTTCTGGTGGCCGTTTCGCTATCCCTTCTGCTCATGAGCGGATGTGCGAGAAAGTCGCTGCAAGCATTCACGAATCGGGGATCCGCTTCGCCGCCAGAGGTTGCCGCATACCTCGACCTGACTGACGGCTGCACACCCAAAACTGAAGCGTTTCTGCAAAACGCCAGTGCGGAATATGACGGCGAAATAGATATTCAAATTCATGATATGACTGAGGCCGACGAGACATCACCGGGCCTTCAGACCCTGGCGATTTTATTCGACGGCAATCATACCGTCGCATGGGAAACAGACGCAGGAAGGCTCCGTGTCGTTCGATTTACCCTGCCGCCCGGTTATCACTGGCATCATGCAGACCTGGAAGCGGCGCTCGAGGCAGCGGCGGGAGGGCGACTTCACAAAGCGACCGACGAAGATCTCCAGCATCTGCAAAAGCTGCCCCCAAAAAAAATCAAGATCACCAGCCAGACATTCAAAAAGCCGGGTTCGCCGCCCGTCGGACAGCTTTTCATCAACGGCGAGATGGTTGTGTCGCTGACGGAGGATGCAAATGCCACGCCTCCGGGTCAACGTGTAAATGCAGCATCTGCGAAACTGAAAGAATGGACCGCCAAACGCTATTTTCCGGATGAGCTGACGGTTAAGGACAGCGATGAGACGGCTGCGCTGCAGGTGAAGGGACAGACAGTCCTGCATGCGACCGCCGCCGATGCAAAGGCCGCGGGTGCCGCGTCACCGATGGAGCTGGCGGAAAAGTGGCAGCAGACCATGCTCCGCCTGATGCTGTGTCCCGGAGAATGATGATACCTTCGGTCTCACCGCGTGTCCAAAAGCGTACAAAAACCATGAAAAAGGCCATCGTGCTGATAATGTGTGCAGCTTCTTTTCTCACAGCCGTCCCGGCCATGGCGGATGAGATCCCCGACGCACAGACACTTTCGGCGGCTGTCGTCACGGCCTGTGAAGCAGTGCCCGAGGTATCTCTGGCCCGGCAGCCGGTGACGCTCCATGAGCCCCAGCAGCTCGCACAGCACCATCCGATACTGGCGGACATTGTGAGCAGGTACCGGTTCGAATATGCCATCCAGGCGCACTACACCATCGGTACCAGCGAGCAGACGAACTGCCTGACCGTCATACGCATGCAATCGGCCATGGACGCATTCGGGCCCTTCAGCCTGCAGCGAACTGAGCAGGCACAGGACCTGCCCATCCCGACCGGCGCCTACCGCCTTCGTGAAAGTCTTCATATATGGCGGGGAGTATTTTATGTCCGGGTGTGCATCCCCGCCGGCGAACCGGAGGCCGAAGAGAAGGCGTTCGATCTTGTCACCGAGTTTGTGAAGGCCATTCCCATTCCACAGCAGGTCCCGCAGCTTTTGCGCGTTCTGCCCTGGCGCTCCCGCCAGATTTCAAAGCCTGAATACCACCGCCAGGCTCCGCTGGGGCTCGATTTTCTCTCCAACGGCGTCCTCGTCGATTACACCGAGGGTCAGACCACGTGCCGGCTTGTGTTGATGCAGTACCCCTCCGATGAGCAGGCTTCAGCGGCGTACGAAGGGCTCCGGGACTATCTGGTGGCCGCAGAAAATACCGTCACTCCCGTATCGCAGCTCGGACATGACGCAGTGCAGCTTCAATCGGGCGAACACGGGCAGTGCATGTTGATGCATGAGAGCGGGTTCGTGGCGGCTGTCATGGACTACCATGATGCGCTCTTTACGACCGCCCTCCTGCGGACGGCCGCCATGAATATCAGGATGCACCTGCTGGCCGGAGAATGACAGTATCCGTCCCGACAGCATAACGGCCACCGCCTGAAGACAGTGGCCGCTTCGGCAGCGCATCAGTTTCTGTTCGGTCCCCCACGCCGCCCCCCTACTGCGTTGAGTTCGTGATTTTCTGTATCTGACCCTGGCTGAGGTGCCCAATGAGCGTGAAGCATACACCATTGGCGTACCACTGATGCGCCCTGTGTTTTGTATCTCTACGATTGAAGGTCTCCCGGTCACAGGGCGTTTCAAACAGCGAAAACGTCTCCAGGCCGTTGGTGAAGGTGAGCCACAGCGTTTTTCTGTTCATGTAGCGGGTAACGGCCACGGCGTCGCGCTCAAATACGTATCCGTCAGGCAGCAGATTCGGGACAACCGCGCTGAAACCTGCGGTCTTTTCTGCTGTTTCGAGTGAACTGCGGTGAGGCGGTTTGGGGACCTGTTTGGTTTTCACCTGCCCGGGGGGCTTAAAGTGAAAGAGCCCGTCGTCGTGTCCGGAAAGATAGCTGATGCGGGTGACAACGACACGCATATACGGATGACTGCCCCCGTGGTACTTCTCGGTCTTCAGCTCGACGTACTTGCTGGTATCGATCCACGTTTTTCGGACGAGGGTATTACTCTTGTTTCGGACGACCACCACATGCGCCGGGCGCCGGGCGACTGTTTCCTGTCCTGTGTACGTCAGAGACATGCCCTGATACAGCAGATTCATGCAATTTTGCACATCATCTGTCGCATGGGTCGGAGCGGTCGGGTGCGTGATAACGAGACTGCGGGAGGGCCAGTATTCCCACATCTGCCGGCCATCGCAGACCACCACATGACTTTTCGACTGGCCTGTGGTGAAGGTTTCGATGCGCTCTTTGTGGCCGGTATCACGATAGATTTTCTGGCGAAGTGTCCGGACGATCTCGCCGTTGTTGATGATGTGAATCTTCCGGTCGGCTTCGAAGGCGACGGTTCCGCGGGCTCTGACAACTTTGCGCATGATTTCGAGCGGATCAGGTGCGGTGAATGCAGGAGAAGCGACACATCCGATGAGGCCGACGACGCCCATGAGGAGGCCGATGCGCGAAACCGGGCGTCCCGTTTTTGGTCTGTCTGCCACGCTGTGAGAGCTCATGATGTTCGCTGTCAACACCTTTTGTGAAGCATCCTTCAGTATTTCTCCTCGTAGGCGATCAGCATGCCAGCGTCCGGACCGAACGGCCGGCTCATATGGTAATCCTGGTGAGATTTGATAAGGTCATCGAGGCTGCAGTTGGCTGCGGGGACAGTCACGCCCATGTCAGCTTCGCCCGCCGGCACCGTCCGACTGACCACGACATCGTCTCCTGCAGGCGCTATTTCAGGCGCAGGCGTGATCCCCGGTATGTGCACCGAGGTCGCAAATACGGCAATCACAAGCACTACAGCGAGAAACGACGCGGCAATGGCCAGGCGCGGGACAGCGGGAGCCGCCGGTCTCAGATCACCAAACCAGGAGCTGACCAGGCCGGCGATCGTACCCTCACGGCGCTCCTCAAGGGAATTCATGACATTCGGCGTAAAGCTTTCGGAGGGCGACAGTGCGGAACTCGACCGCAGCGCTTCACTGATCGTGTGCGTGGAGGCCGCCCACGTCTCACACTCCGGGCAGCCTTCAAGATGTTCTCGCACATCCGACGGCAGCGCCGCCGTGTCGTACTCCGATAAATCCATGGTCCCTATAGCCCTTCGACAATCCTCACATCTCATTCCTATCACCCGGTCAGCGGCATGTCGAGCTTCTCTTCCAGAATCTCCTTCAACTGCTCTCTGGCGTTGAACAACCGGCTTTTAATCGTCCCAAGCGGCGCACCGACGACCTTCGCAATTTCCTTATAGCTCAATCCCTGCATTTCATACAGCACAATTACGGTCCGCAGCTTGGGCGAAAGCTCGACGATGGCCTCTTCTATCTGGGCCCTCAGTTCCTCGTTCTGAATGGTCTTTTCGGGTCCCGGTCCCTCATCTTCAACCTGTCTCTGGACTTCGCCTTCGCGGGTCTGAAGCGTCTCGTCGAGACTAAACTCTCCCTCGCGGTACGATCTGCGCCGCATGGTATCTATGGCAAGGTTGCTGGCAATACGGTACAACCAGGTCTGAAAAGATGATGCTCCCCGAAAGTTGGGTAGTGACGTGTATGCGCGTATGAAGGTTTCCTGGGCCACATCTTCTGCGCGGTCTCGATCGTTCAACATCCGGGCGACGTAGTTGTATATTTTATCTTTGTATTCATTAACAAGCTGCTCGAACGCGTCCCGGTCTCCCTGGCGCGCGCGCTCGACAAGCTCGGCAACAGCCATATCTTCGAGGCCAGACGACTGTCTAGCACTCATCGTAGACGTAACCCCAAAAAAGGATGTTCAGGCCGCGGCAAAAAATCACTCTTTTGTCTCTTTCTCGCGGCCATCTCCAATATAAATATATCTGTCGAAAAGCCGCTGGTATTCGGACCAGCGGTTGCCTGTCTGCAGTCCGTGGTCGATGACCTGCTGGAAGTACTGGACGTGGGCGTCGAGATTGTCGGCATAGTGCAGCGCACAGGCCTCGGCTGTCATGGGCACAACAGGGGCCCCGTATTCCTTCTGTCCGTGATGACTCAGCAGAATATGGCACAACTGGTCGGCAAGCTCCGGTGGAAAGCCGTCAATCTTCTCGATGGCCCGGGTGACCATGCGGTCGGTGTGGACGATATGGCCCACCAGCCGCCCTGTGTCGGTGTAATCGATGGTATGCTCGGCCTGCAGCTCCTCCAGCTTTCCGATATCATGAAGCAGTGCACCGCTGATCAGCAGGTCGCGATCCAGCTCCGGGTGTATCTCCTCGACGGTCAGAAGTATCTCCACGACACCGACGGTATGTTCCAAAAGCCCGCCCAGGTGTGAATGGTGCAAAGCCTTCGCACCGGGCGCCTGGCTGAAGGCGGCCACGAATTCAGGATCGGAGAAAAATGCCTCCAGAAGCTGCCGCAAATATTTGTTTTCCACCTGGTTGATAAAGCCGCTGACTTTTTCAAGCAGATCGGTGTGGTCTTTCTTACCGGAAGGGAGGAAATCATCTTTCTCAAACTCGGCCTCCTCGCACACCCGGCACTGGTTGACGATAATCTGCAGGGAGCCACGGTATTCTTCAACGCGCCCGCTGACCGCCGCGATGTCCCCCACCCGGCACTGTTCGTTAATCTTTTCTGCGTTGTCCCACACCCGGGCGGGCATGCTTCCCGTCTTATCAGTCAGCGTCATCGCCAGATAGTGTCCGGGCTTGGATTTAAAGGGTATCAGGCTCTTTTGACTCACCGCAAAGGGTGATTCAACCGTCTGGCCCGGCTGTAATTGTGCGACCATCTGTTTTGACATCTGTGGCGCTCCCCTCAGCTCAGCCGATCAACCTGCTGTCCGTCCTTTGTGAGCACAACCGATCCAAATACTATTCCGGCGGCATCCTCCGCCTCAGCCGGTGCGTATGCGGCCAGGCGGCGCTCTTTGATATCAATTGAGCGGCACAGGCCGATACATATTCCGCGGCGGTGACGATCGATGAAAGCGACCAGTAAACCGCCGTCAGGGGGTGCATCAAAACCTGTAGTGGCTGCGGTCAGTGACCTGTCATCCAGAGATATCCACCGCAAATGCACCTCACCGAGCCAGCGGCTGAACTCCTGCGCCCGGTAAACCTGCCGCTGCTGAGTGGTCCTGTGCTGGACTTCCCCGGACGTCTTCAGCCTGTGGATGGTGACATCGTCGAAGTTTTGCCATCCCTTTTGCAGGCGCCGGACATCAGGATCGTCACCCAATACAAGGATATCACACGGGCTGGCGATTTCGACCTTTGCAGTTTTCAATTCGCGTGCCTGAAAGTCGCTGATATAGCCGGTTGTGTCAACAATAGTGTACCCCGCTCCGGCTCCTTCGGCTTCATCAATCGAGCGTTTCAGGCCGCTGAGGAGGGCCGACGACCGCGTGGAGGGGGTGATGTCGCCCACAAAATGGAAGCTCGCCTCGGTCTGGTGGCTCAACCGCCAGCCGACTGCGGCCGGTGGCCCGACGCGTGACTGGCCGACATCCGCGTCAATCAGCGCCGCAGTCGCATTTTCGGCCAGCTTCCCCGCCAGCCACACCGCCAGCGTACTTTTGCCGGTGTCGGTGCCACCGATGATTACAATGCGTCGCGGGTGATCCTGAAGACGCTCGAGGAGGTCAAGCCACTGTCTGGAAACGCGGATCTTCAGCCTGTTGTTTTCGGCCATCTGCTGCCTTCGCCCCTGTCGGTGGTGCGCGAGTCTCCCCACCGCAATCACCTTCGGATGGGGGTCAGCGTGCGCTCCTCGGTATGCGGCGGCTTATTCCTCTTCACCTTCTCCCTGGGGCGATATGCCGAACTCTTTGAGCTGCTGGGCCATCTGCGTCAGCCGGGCTTCCACCAGGCCGTTGACACTGTCCTCGGGGAAGTTCCCCTCGTCATCCCTCTTCCCGGCCTCCACGCCTGTCAAAAGCTCGATGCCTTCATCGATGGTTTCAACAGCCCAGATATGGAAATCACCGCTTTTTACGGCCTCGACGACCTCATCACGCAGCATCAGGTGCTTCACGTTGGCCTGCGGTATCATGACGCCCTGCTCGCCGGTCAACCCCATGGCCTTGCAGGTCATGTAGAAGCCCTCGATCTTTTCGTTCACGCCCCCAATCGCCTGGACCTCGCCCTTCTGATTGACGGATCCGGTGACAGCAATGCCCTGCTTGATGGGCACCTCGGCGACGCTGGAGATGATGGCATACAGCTCGGTGGATGATGCCGAATCGCCGTCCACTCCGCTGTACATCTGCTCGAACGACAGGCTGGCTGCAAGCGAAATGGGCTGATTCTGGGCGTACCGATGGCCCAGGTATCCCGTTAATGTTAAAACACCCTTGTCATGAATGGCTCCGGTGAGCTTTGCCTCCCGGTCGATACTCACTGCTCCCTGGCGCCCGAGGTAGCTCTGGCAGGTGATCCTGCCAGGCTTACCAAAGATGTAATCCCCCAGCGGAACGACGGCCAGGCCGTTAATCTGCCCCACCGTCTCTCCCTCGACATCCACCATGATGGTGCCGTCGGAGATCATCTCGATGATCTTTTTCTCCAGTCGATTCGATCGAAAAATCTGCCTGTCCAGCGCCGCTGTGACATCCTCAGCATCGACGATATCATGGCCATTTTGCGAGGCCCAGTAGGAGGCCTCCCGCACCACGTCACCGACGGCGCTGAAGTTCACCGACAACTTCTTTTGATGTGAGGCCAGCCGTGAGCCGTGTTCAATGATTTTCACAACCGCCCCGGGCGAGAAATGCATCAAACCCTCGCTTTCGCACAGCTCGCTGATGAACTGTGCATACTCCAGCGAGCTGTCATCCTGCCGGTCGATCTCGGTATCAAAGTCGGCCTTCACCTTGAAGAGCTTGCGGAAATCATCGTCATACTGATACAGCAGGTGATACAGCATCGGGCTGCCGATAAGTATAATTTTCACATCAAGGGGTATGGGCTGGGGCTCAAGGCTGACGGTGGAGATAATCCGGAGCTGATCGCGGATCGATTCCACTCGCGCGCGACCCTTCTTCAGGGCACGCTTGAGCGCGTCCCACGCATAAGGGCGCAGGAGCACGGTGTTTGCTTCCAGGATCAGGTATCCACCATTCGCGCGATGCAGTGCGCCCGGCTTGATCATGGTGAAGTCCGTCACCAGCGCGCCCATCTGCGACTGGTGCTCCACTTCGCCGGTGAGGTTCTCGATGGTGGGGTTCAGCTCGTTGATGACCGGCGCACCGTCGCTGTCACCATTGTCAACCAGCACATTCACCCTGTAGCGCTCGGTCACCGGCAAAACTCCCGTACCCGACATGCGAGCGCCCATCTGAAGGCGGGCCTCCTCCTCGCCCTCCTCCATACTCTGACGCAGTTCCGGCACGGAGTCCAGAAGGTCTTCGGTGATGTCGTCGAGGTGTTCGAGAACCTGTTCATTCTCGCTGTACTTTTCCCGGATTTCGTCGAGAACCGGCTCGATGACGTCGCGCACGACGCCGCGGTCGAGTTCCATCACGTCTTCGCGGGTCTGGCGCTCCTCCCGCTGGCCCTTGCGCATAATCTCCCCGAGTTTCTGTTGCAGCTCACGCCGCTTCTCTTCAAGCTTCTCGCGCTCTTCCTCCTCGAGGTCACGATACTCCTCGGGGTTCATGACCTCTCCACTCTCCGAGGCGGGAGCGACGATGAGGCCAGCGGGCGAGCGTCCGAGGGTAAATCCGACCTCTTCAGCCTCCTTTTCAAACTCCTGCAACTCCTCGTTGCGCTCTTCGCGGAATCCGCGGAGAATATCGTCGCGCTGCTCCACGTACTCCTCGCTTTCGAACGCCTCGCTGATCTGCTGCATCATCTCCTGGACGGCGTGGTCCATATCATCCTGCCACTCGGTTCCACGGCCCGGGGCGAGACTAATGGCCTTGGGTTTGCGAGGGTCTTTCAAGTTATAGACATAGCACCAGTCGTCAGGTGTGGGTTCCGTCGCACTGCGCTTTTGCAGGAGCTCGCGCGACACTGAGGAGCGGCCGGTGCCCACCTGCCCCATGACGTAAACGTTATACCCCTCACTTTCAATATCTGCGGAAAAATCCAGGGCATCCACGGCCCTCTTCTGGCCGATAGGCTTCTCGGGACCGGAGAGATCTGCCGTGCTCTTGAAGTCAAACATGGATGGGTCACAGGTCCTGCGCAGGTTTTCGGGAGTAAGTTCTACCATTGAATATCAACACTTCCTCATGAGCTATTAGAACTCGGATGCGACCGGTTTTCCCGACATCTACGACCGGCCTGAGTATCCTACGGGGTATATTTCGCCGGACCTTTCCAGAAACCTTCAAAAGGCCAGGTCGGCAGCTTCCTGCTTTATCGACAGCGGCGCTGTCTGGCTCCCCCGACACAGGCGGCCTTTGCGCATGTGACAGGTGCTGGTACGCTCCGGCGGTTCACCGGCCTGAAATACGTCCTCGGCAACCCTGAATGTACAGGACGGCGTCAAACCCCCTGTGAGTTCAATCGCCCTTCGTGAGACGACCCGCGAGAACTGCTGCAGATTATTCCCCGCGAGAGATTCTTGCAAAAAACAGACAAAAGCCTCACAATACGGATGATGGATATCCACGCATTTGACGACACAATAGCGGCAATTTCCACACCACTCGGTCGCAGCGGTATCGGTATTGTCCGTCTTTCCGGGCCTGAGGCGCTGTCTGTGGCCGACCGGGTTTTCAAGCCTGCAAATCCCGACCGCAGCCCTCTTACACAGAAAACATTCACGACCTGCTACGGCCACGTCACCGACGGCGACACGGTCATCGATGAAGCGATACTGACCGTCATGCGTGCGCCCGGTACATACACAACCCAGGACGTGGTCGAAATCAACTGCCACGGCGGCATCGTTCCACTGCGGCGGACACTTGAGCTGGTGCTTGAGCACGACGCCCGCCTTGCCGATCCTGGCGAATTCACCAAGCGGGCGTATTACTTCGGACGAATCGACCTCGCCCAGGCCGAGGCGGTCGCCGACATTATCACGGCACGCACCGAGGAAAGCCAGCAGGCAGCCATGCAGCAGCTTTCCGGGCGTCTTTCCGATGAAATCAACCGTTTCCGCGAGGCTATACTGGACCTGCTTTCACAGATCGAGGCATCCATTGACTTCATTGACCAGGATATCGACATCATCACTTCCGACGAAATAGCGCGGGCCACCGTTAAACTGATCGATGACGTAAACGAGTTGCTCGACACCGCCCGGCGGGGGCAGGCGCTTCGTGAGGGGCTGAAGGTGGCGATTGTCGGGCGCCCGAATGTCGGCAAATCCAGCCTCCTGAACGCGCTGGTCAACGATGCCCGCGCAATCGTGACGGAGGTCCCCGGGACCACCCGCGATGTCATCGAAGACACTCTCGACATCCAGGGCATTCCCGTCACTCTCGCCGACACCGCCGGCCTGCGCGATACCGAGGACCTGATTGAGGCAGAGGGCGTGGAGCGTGCCGAGAGTGTCATGGCGCAGGCAGATCTCGTACTGCTGGTCATCGACACGGCCCAGGAGCTGACGGACTACGATCGCCGGCTGCTTAGACAGCTTGCACCCGACCGGGGCATCGTTGTGATGAACAAGGAGGATCTGCCCACTGTGGTGCAAAATGGCGAAGTTGGGCAGTGCACAGAGGCGCCCACAATCTGGATTTCCGCCAAAGAGGGCACGCATCTGCAGGAGCTGGAAGAGGCCGTGGCTTCGACGGTGTGGGAGGGAAAGACCGGCGGGTCGGGAGAAACGCTTGTCACAAATGTGCGCCACAAGAACGCTCTGCAGAAGGCGGCCGAGGCACTGAAGCGGGCCGACCGGGCGTTTGCCGAGGGCTATTCAGAGGAGTTCATTGCATCTGATCTGCGGGAGGCGCTCCATGCCCTCGACGAAATCGTGGGGAAGTTTTTGCCCGAAGAGCTGCTGGACTCCATCTTTTCACGCTTCTGCATCGGCAAATGAGCTATCGCAGGCACACCAGCCGGCCGTCGCCGGTGCCGAAATAAACACCGCTCTCGACCACTGCAGGAGACGAAAAGAGCTTCGCCTCCATATCAATCGAACCGATCTCCCTGCCCTCGGGTATGCTCCACAGATGGACCTTCCCATCGTGATTGCCGAAAACAAACATATCCTGCGCCACGGCAGGGCTGCAGTCCGCGACTCCACCAAGCCCCTTTTTCCACATTTCCTCGCCGTCGGAAACCCTCGAAGCAAACATGTGGGTTGATGATGTATATCCGCTAACACCCGCGTAGTACACCAGCTCGCCGTCACATACCGGTGTGTGCATCAGCGATGTCGCATCCGTCTTTTGCCAGATGATCTCTCCGCTCTGCCGGTCCATGCAAATCACAAAGGGCACCTTCGGTGGCTTGAGCCGGCTGGGCGTCATGACACCGATAATGATCCGGTCGCCGAAAACCGCGGGAGCAGCAACGATTTTACCCTCAAAATCCTGCGACCAGTTTTCCTCTCCCGTGGAGCCGTCACACGCGTGCAGCGTGCCTCCCTCGTCACCATAAAAGATCTCCCCGTCCGCGTGGGCTGCAGCGGCTGCACTGATTGCGGCTCCCTCTCGCTGCCACAGCAGATCACCACTGTCGGCCTGCACGCATGTGAAGGTTCCGTCCATCGAGCCGATGTACACCCGGCCGCCAGACACGAGGGGGGAGGCCACCACCGGCGCCCACGTTCGCACGCGCCACCGCATATCTCCATCGCCTGCATCGAATGCATACAGGCACCGGTCCACCGAGCCGACAAACACCGTCCCATCCGACACGGCCGGGGACGAAATGACACAGGCGCCTGTCTGTTGGCGCCAGAGCTCGCTGCCGTCTGAGGCATCCACACACACGACGTCGCCGTCAGCCGTCCCTATATACACCCGATTTCCAACGACTGCGGGCGAGGAATCCACCGATGAGCCCAGCTTCGTGCTCCAGGCGATTGTGACATCGGCGGCGACGGGGGTCTCCGCCTGTCCGGACCGCATCATGTCGCCGTGGAAGGTGGGCCAGTCAGCGCAGACATGCGACGACGACGCAAAAAGCCCCATCATCAGTACTGCGGCGACCCTGAAGACATACTGCAACACAACTCACCTCATCCAAAGACGCCGCCCGAGACTTCAGGCGGCGTCCCTCTTTCTTAGCAATCAATCGCTGCTTCTCTGTGGAGTGCCTCAAACAAATCTCCTGCACTCGAGCGCCGGTCGCTCATCGTGCGACACCTGCTCCCCGACGTCCGCCGGCAGCCTCAAAGTGCAAACCCGCAAAGAGCTTTGCGTCGCGCTATTGCCACGGGTCGGGCGGACGGTCACCGGGCTCCACCAGGCGGATTGGAGCCGGCAGTGTTGTCCGCCGGTCGGCGACGACGTCTACAAGGATTTCATCATCAGAGGGCAGTGCCAGCCAGTCAGGAAGAGTGAGTGTGACCTCCAGGTCCTCACCGGGTGGTACGCCCTCGATCAGGAAGTTGCCGTCCGCATCAGTCAGATCACTCACGCCGTTGACCGTGACCTGGATGTTTTCCAGACCGTCATCGGTCGTGTAATAGAGGATCTGGCCTGCAACGCTTCCAGTCTCCGACGGCTGCACGGGTTCGTCGCCACCTCCACCGCCATCGGGGGTGCCACTGCCGGAGCCACCACATCCCGCAAGGACTCCCACCAATGCGATTAGAGCAACTGCTGTAAGCACTTTCCAGACGCAAGTTCTTCTCATACTCACTACACTCCTACTTCGTCACATTGCTCGTTGAGATGCGCGTTTACTATTTCGTCACCGGTTGAGCATGAGCTTTGTCAGCCCGCGCGACTGCTGTCCATTGTCTGCCTGTGCGCGGACCTCGATGAGATACATACCCGAGGGCACTGGTGCGCCGCCGGTGTTGCGGAGGTTCCAGGCCTCCGTGTTCACGCCTGCCTGCGCCACTTTGTCGGTGGCTATGACCTTCACACAGCGGCCGGCCATATTCATCACCCGCAAGGTCACCTTACACGGCTTGGTGACATTGTAGGTGACAACGGCGTTTTCGCCGTTCTGGTTCGCACTGGCGGTTGAGACCACCAGGCTGCCGACGCTGCGTGGTTCAACTGTGAGGCGGAACCGGCGCGTATTCGCCTTCTCGGTGGCGTTGAATGTGTAGGCCTGCATGGTCCGGGCGTACACGGTCTCCCCGGCATCCAGGTCTGTGAGCATAACCTGATACTGGTGCGGCACAGCAGTCAGGTCGGGCAGTGCAACTCTCACTTCAGCCGCGCCGACATCTGTCGCCACCACGAACTCGTAGCTGTCGCTGCCGGCACTGCTGCTGCGGATGTCGCGGGCGAGCTTCTGTCCACTCTCGCCCACGAAGTACACATCGACACTGCCGGGAACCGCTGGCGGATTCGGAAGCGTATGCTCCGCGCCCTGTCCGGGCACCACACCGGCGACACTGCAGGTGTCGGATCGGCCATTGGCCGAAGCCGCAACCGGAACGACATAGCCTTCACCCAGCTCCACCTGCTGCGGTTCGATGCTTCTCACATCGGCTGTCCCGGCGCTTGCGGTCACGGTCAGTGATATGCCGCCGCTTTCAGCCAGCACCCACATGCCCTCCCACGGATCGATATACGCCCGTTTGGCGTTCACAGCGGGCTTGGCGGATATCAACTCATAGCTGCCCGTTTGTGTATTGTAGGCGAAGCCGAACGGCCTGATGCCGTCGGCTTCCGACGGCTGGAAGTTGGCAAACGGTGTCGGGCCGGTGAACGGGTTGGCGATCATGTTCCAGTCCCGGCCGAGACCGATGCTCGTCGGCCCGCTCGTGCTCGTGGGAGTGGCAGCGACCGCAATCGTGTGCGCATCGTTGTAGCGCACGAAATACCCGGAACCGGGCTGTACCTGCATGAAGGCATTGTCGCGGTAGTTCTCCGCCATCAGGTACGTCGGCGGCTGCGCACTGCCGTCCCACCGTGCGACAGACTCGGTTCCAAACACTTCGATCGGATCCGGATTGATGGGAGTGCCCGGAACGCCCATAAGATGAGTGCCACCCGTGAACGAGTTGCTGATTTCAATATGAGCGACGAAATCGACACCCGATGCGTCGGGCGGCAGCGTCACTTCGACGGTCCGTCCGGCGGTCGAATAATCGATACCGTCGGCGGGAATCACCTGGTACCCGGCTTTGCGGGCCGTGATCTGGTGCGTGCCCATCGAGAGGTTGCTGAGCGTGTACACGCCGGCATCATCGGTGATTGCGACCTGATCGCCATCGCTGACTTCAACGCCCTGGATGCGGTTGCCGCGGGCATCTGCCACCGTCCCCGTGACCTCGAATGTATCCGGAATGGCGGTGAAGTCCTGGCCGATCAGATCGGCATTCACGATTTCTACAACGCGATTGACAGGATCGAAGTGATAGTACTCTTTCGAGGGCGTGAGCGTATATTCGCCCTGTCTCAGACCCTCAATCGCATACGTGCCGTCGGCGGCGGTGGTCACACTGTCTGTGCCGTACTGTATTGTGACGCCCTCGACACCATTTCCACTGCGGTCAGTCACCCGGCCGCTGATGTCATGTGTGATCAGCTCGCCGATAAAGTCCACGCCAACGGCATCATCGGGCCCAATCACAACATCCTGCGACCCGGCTTCGACGGGCTCGAAGGTCCACTCGTCCTTCGTCGGCGTGACGGTGTAGTTCCCTTCGATGATATTCCTCACCAGGTAGCTGCCGTTGCCGTCACTCTTCTCCGTGCGGTTAACATCTCCACCGAGGAAGTCGGTGCCGGTGATTGTCACCGTAACCCCTGCCACCGGATCGCCGGCGGCTGTCAGGATATCGCCGGAAATCACGTACGTGTCGGGGTGTTCGGTTTCGAATGAGTATTCAACATCTCTGTCGTTGCCGACGTTATCTTCGGCATAGACTTTCACCACGATATCAGTAGAGTACGGCAGGTCGTCTGCGGGCGTGTATTCGATGGTGACCGAACCGTTATGTGGCGTGAGGACGAAGCGGTCCGAACCCGTCACCTCGGTGTTCTGCACCCACATGCGGATGCTGTCCGGGTTGACGCCCGACTGGCTGTCAACAGCACGCAGCGATATCGACGTCGTGATAGGAACGTCCGTATCACCGTCCGCAGGATCGAAGTTGTCGAACTCAAGGTCCGTGTCATCCACGGCAGTGTCGAACGTCCACTCGATCGGGCCAATCTCATTACCCGCGACGTCGGAGATGTGAACAACAACCGTGTACGCCTGGCTGTAGCTCAGGCCGTCTTCGGGCCGATAGGTGACGAGAATGTCGAGGTTTCCGTCAACCTCGCTTGTGCGCAGGTCGGCAGTTATGTCAGTCCCGTTGAGTTCGACGGTCAGGCTGTTGAGATCGATGCCGGACTTGTTGTCCTTCAGATGGAACTGGATCGGGTCATCTACCGAGACATCGACGTCGCCGTCGGCCGGGCTCTGGTCCTCAACCGTCGGATCAACGGTGTCCGCCAGGACGTCGAAGGTCCACTGCTCCTGGCCGGGATTTCCGTTGAGATCGTCAACACTGACCGTCACCGTGACCGTATCGTTCCAGTTGAAGGGGCTGTCGGGCGTTATTTCGACCAGATGGTAATCGCCCTGGTCGGTTTCCGTGCGGGCAAATGTGACATTCTGGCCGTCAGCAGTCACTTCGACTGACAGTGTTGACAGGTCCAGTCCGACACCCTCGTCTGCGATGTGACACGAGATGGTGGTGTCGAGTTCCACTTCCGTTTCGCCGTCTGCAGGCACGAAGTCCGTAATCTCGGGACCCGCGGTGTCCTGTGTTTCCTCGGCCACCGCATCAACGTTGACGGCTGCGCCCGGCGACGGGTTGGGCACCTCGTCAAACGGCACCACGGCGAAGTAGTAGGTTTCGCCTGGCTCCAGGCCGCTGACTGTCACGCTGCTGCTGCCGGCCACCACGGAGGAGTACAGAGTCATATCGGTGGTTGTTCCGGAGCCGTCGGCGGGATCAGAGCTGCTCCGATAGACGCGGTACCCTTCAACATCAATCTGCGCCGGTTCATCATAGCCGTCCCACCGGAGGTCCACAGACCGTCCCTGTGGGCCGCTGGTGGCGGTAAGGATCGTGTTGTCGATTGGATCGGGCGCCTCAGTATCCTCGACCTGTGCTTCATCCGTGGCCGTGTCCGGCTCCGGCCGCGGTGACGGGTTGTTGATGTCATCGCCGTCAATGTAGTATGCGACGATCGTGTTGCCGCTCGGGCCGGAGACGACGTTGAGTTCCCCGTCATCGTCACTGCCCGGAGCACCATGCAGCGGGATCTCGCCCTGGAATACGCCGGTGTCGTTGCCGCTCTCGGTCAATGTCAGGGTCTCAGTATCCGAGCCATTCTGTGTGGCAACGGTGACGTCGAGCGTATCCTGCGCGTTTGGATCCAGGTTCTCGTCGCCTTCTTCGAGCTGGACGTAGGCGACATCGGTCTCCTCATAGGTATCCACCGCGTTGTAGTTCTCGTCGGTGAAGGCGATGACACTGTCGGTGCCGACAACCGGGCCGAACATGGTGTCCGGGTCCTCCGGGTATCGCACGTTGTTGGTGTCAGCCTGGAAAATGCAGTCATGCTGGCCATAACCGAGGTCGCTGCCCTGCAGCCCCGCACGATAGGTTTCGCCATCGGTGAAGTTGGGATTATTGGGCTCGACCAGTGCCAGTTCCAGTTCCTGTTCGTCCGGAGTGCCCGGATCAATGACGACCCAGACGCGGCCGGGCGGATCGCCTTCGGCATCGCGGTACGTTATCGAGTACTCGAAGAAGGTGGAGAAGCTTCCGTACATCGGCTCGATAGCCGCGTCGAGGAGCTCTGCCGTCTCATTTTCGGTGTCGATGTAGAAACTCTGGATCGCGCTGTATTCGGGCTGTGTTACGTCACCGGTGGCCACACCGTCGTCATCAACCGTCTTCACTCTCCAGAACCACGTTGTCAGGTCATCCAGCGGTTCGGTCACCGTGATCTCGCTGCTGCCGTTGCCGTCGGTGGTGTACTGGTAGCTGACATTGGCGGTGAAGTCCGCCTGTGTGTCGCCGACGCGTGAAAGCTCCACAATATACGTCAGGTTGGTGTTGTTATCTGATGGATCCGGGTCTTCCGCATGCTGCCACGAGAGTGTGGGCCTGACGGTGTTGACCGTTTCATCGTTGTTCGGATCGAAGCCCGCCTTCACAACCTCCGGCTGCGCGTTGTGCTGGTTCAGCCAGAATGACTGTGTTGCGCACCAGTCGGACCATTCGCCCCGGCTGTCCTGCACACGCACTCGCCAGTGGAAGCGAACGTCATCTTCCGTCGCCGCGCTCGGCAGCGTCACTGCATACTGCACTTCGAAGTTGTTTGTGTCGATAGTGAGCTCATTGGGGCCGAGATCGGTGTCATTGATCTCGAAGTCGTCATTGGCGACCGCCTCGGCGAAGCTCGTGTCACCCTTCACTACCTGCAGATGGTACCGCAGCGGGAAGGGATCATTGGTGAACTGGTCCTCGCTGTTCGGGTCCGCGGGATCACGACTGTGCCAGATGAAGGTCGGTGTGTCCGTGGCAACCTCCTGTGCAGCGGTCGGAACTTCAGGGCTGGTCGGGCTGAACGGAGCAATCGGTGTGTACGGTGCCGAGCTGTCAACAACCCGGAAGTTTTGCACGGCTGACCAGTCAGAGAGCGCATTGTGCGGATCCTCGGTGCGGACGCGCCAGTAATAGGTGTTACCGACCGCCAGGGCCGGGTCACCTGCGTCGAGCTGGTAGCTTACCGGCTCATCAGACGTCGGTCCGACCTCCGTGTCCGGCAGTACGGGGTCACTGAAGTCCTCGTCAGTGTCGATCTCCAGATGATATGTCAGCGTATCCTGTGTGTCGGCCGGGTCGGGATCGCTGCCATGGTTCCACCGCAGCTCCGGCTTGGTCTCCGCCACATCAATGCCACCGGCCGGGAAGAAGCCGCTGGTCGGCGGCAGCGGGGCCTGATTCGTGTTCACTTCAAATTCCTGAATCTCGCTGGGTTCATCCGACTTGACATCGTGCTGGTCAACCGTCCACACCCGCCAGTACCATGTCGTCATATCATCGAGCTCGTCCTCCACCGTCACGCTGGTGGTATCGTCCGCGGTCGTGTACTGGTAGGCGACGTTATTGGTGAAGTCCGCCTGGCCGCTGCCCACCTTGGAAAGCTCGACGATGTAGTGCAGCTCCCACGGGTCGTCCAGCGGATCGTCGTCGTCGGCCTCGTCCCACGAGAGTGTGGGGGTGAGCGTTCCACTTACGACGTCACCGGCGGTTGGATCGAAGCCGCTGTCCGGCGCGTTCGGGGGCTGGTTCTCGGTGTCAACGGCAAAGGCCTGCGCAGCTGACCAGTCGGATACTGCGCCCTGGCTGTCCCTGGCGCGGACCCGCCACTTGTAATACGTATCCTCCTCGAGGTTGTTATCAGGCATAACGAACTCGATCCGGCGGTTGTCAAAATTTATCTCCAGGGCCGGCGTGCTGGTCAGGCTCAGATCTGTCGCCTGGTATGCGTACGGCCCGTCGGCGAAGCTGTCAGTCTCCTCGACCACCTGCACATCATAGGTGAGCGGGAACGGATCGACGTCGAGATGATCGGATGCATCCGGGTCGGCGGGATCCGCGCTGTGCCACGAGATCGAGGGCGTGAAGCTCTGAACCACGCCGATCTGTCCGTCAATCCACGTCGGGCCGAACTCCTCTACCGGTGTCGCCGGGGGCCGGTTCTGCACCAGGTGGAACTCCTGCAGGCCTGTCCATGCCGAGTAGGCGCCCTGCCGGTCCTTGGTGCGCACCCGCCACTGATAAAAGGTTCCCGCATCCAGCGCGTCTGCGGCCGGATGCTCAAAGAACATCGGATCACCCGCGGTGACGTCGCCGGGGACGGCGATGTCATCCTGCTCGAATACCGTGTTATCCGGGTCGCCATTGACCATGACCTGCACGTGGTACAGCAGGCGGTCATAAGTGTCGTTGTCGTTCGGGTCGGTTGCATGGTTCCACTGGTATCTCGGTGTGGTGTCCGATATTTCCACGCCGCCCGTCGGCCAGAAGCCGCCTGTCGGTGCTGCAGGGGGGTCGTTGGTGACGATGCTGAAGTGCAGAGCGTCAGTCCAGTCGGACCATGCGCCCGCCTCATCAACCGTGCGCACCCGCCAGTAGTAATCAACGGGGTTATCGGGATCCGACGCCAGGGCACTGGCAGCCGGAACCTGGTAGAAGGTGTCTCCCTGGTCGGTCATATCGGATACTGCCACGTCCGTGAAGATTGCATCACGGGCAATCTCGAACTCGTACCGGAGATTCTCCGGCCAGTCACGGTGCTGCGGGTCGGCCGGGTCCTCGTCCGGATCGGAACCGTCGTTCCACGCGAAGTACGGCGTGGTGGTCGAAATCTGCGCATCAGCCACCGGGACGAAGCCGTTCTCCGGTCTCGTCGGTGGCTCGTTGGCGTCGTTGCTGACGATCGGCCCTTCTTCGGTGCCGCTCGCCGGGAGCCTGGCCGCCACGGTCGCGTTATATCCCGTGGTCATGTACCAGGTGTGGGATGATCCGACACCAAGGGCGGAGCCCTCGAGGCCCGCGACGTACTGCACGCCGTTTTCGTAATCGGTGTTGCCCGGATTGACCGGCGACATCTCCAGCGTGGTCTCTGTCGCCTGGCCCTGGTCGATGGTTACTCTCAACCAGCCGGGGGCGTCCCCGTCGGCGTCACGATAGGTGACGAAGTACTGGAAGTAATCGGCGGGCTGGCCATAGACCGGAGCCACGTAGCCGTCGTACAGCTGCGGGGCTTCATTGCCGGTATCAACCAGGAAGTTCTGTATGGCGCTCGGGCCTGATTCCAGGCCGTCGTCATCAACGGTGATGACCCGCCAGTACCAGGTGGTATTGTCCTCCAGCGGCTGTCCCTCCGGGATGGTGACTTCGGCCTGGCCGGCTTCGCTGGTGTACTGGTAGGCGATATTGGCTTCGAAGTCCGCCTGGCTGCTCCCGACCTTCGAAAGCTGCACGATGTAACTCAGGTTCGTGGAGTCGTCGGTGGGATCGGGATCGGTGGCGTGGTCCCACACGATGTCGAAGCCCGATCTCTGGTTCACGGGCTGGCCGTTGTTGGGGCTGAAGCCCGAGGTGACTGCATTGGGCGGATCGTTTTCGGTGTTTACCCAGAATGTCTGGATGTCGGTCCAGTCCGACACCAGGCCCTCGCTGTCTCTGGCACGCACGCGCCAGCGGTAGCGAGTATCGTCGGTGAACGTGTAGGCCGCGTCGGCCGGCCACGTCAGGCTCATTTCTGTATCGTCGATGTCGAGGTCACCCGGAACAAGCTGCTCGTCAATCCACAGACCGTTGGCGAAGGTGTCGTCACCTTCAACCACCTGCAGATCGTATCGCAGCGGGAACGGGTCGTGCCGCGTGTTGGGATCCGGCGGCGACGCGCTGTGCCATGTGAATGACGGGTTGGCGCTGTTTATCTCCTCGTCGGCGGTCGGTTCGAACGGTTCAATCGGCTTGAACGGGCTGGAGTTGTTTACAACCTTGAAGTGCTGCACTGCCGACCATTCGGACGCTGTCCCCTGCTCGTCGGTGCTGCGCACGCGCCAGTGGTATGTGACACCGGGCGTCAGGTTGGGCTCGCCGTTGTCGCCGTGCTGATAGGTGACCAGGTTGTCTTCCAACGTCGCGCTCGGGTCTTTTTCAACGTCCGTGACGTCCACGATCGTGCTGCTGAAGTCCTCGTTGTCATCCACCTGCAGTTCGTACTTCAGCGTCTCCCAGGTGTCATTGGGATCCGGGTCGTCGCCGTAGCCCCACTGGTACAGAGGCGTCTGATCGACGATGCCGTATTGTGCGATCAGCGGGTCGGTGTCGCTGGGCTCGAAGTTATCGACCGGCGGTGTGGGTGGCTCATTTTCGCTGATGGTGAAGCTCTGGATATCGCTGTTTACAGACCGCGCTCCCTTGGAGTCCACGGTGCGCACGCGCCAGTAGTAGGTGCCCAGCTCGAGCGTGACCGGCACGTCGTAGTAGTTTTCACCGTCGCCGGTTGAGCCGGAGGCCGGTGTCCCTTCAACCTCCACCAGGTTCTGCATATTCGAGTCGGTGGCAAGCTCTACCTCGTAATGGAGGTCCTCCTGCGGGTCCGGGTTCGGCTCGTTATCGGTTGCATGGTCCCAGCGCAGCGTCGGCTGGGTGTCGCTGGTCTGGCCGGTGGGCTGGAAGCCGCTTTCCGGCGGATTGGGCGGTGCGTTGGGCTGGACGACTGTCACGCGGCCGCTGATGACCGTGGTTTCTGTGAGGCTTGGGTCGTCCTCGAAATTGAGCTGAGAAACGCTGTCCTGCTGGGCCGGCGGGTAATCCGGATTCAGCACCAGCTCAATATCGGTGCTGAAATCAATGCCGATCTGGACATCGCTGCCGATCGGGGCCTCGCTGTCGAGGTCAATAACCAGCAGCCACTGTTTCGGGCTCCCGGCATTCACGCTTCTCAGAGAGAGTGGTTCGACGCCCGAAAGCAGCAGGTGCGCGCGCGGCGTGCCGCCCTCGTCGGAGAAGTTCCCGGCGGCGAGCAGGGGATCCTCGTTATCTTCAGTCGTGCCATCGAGATTGTTCTCGACGATACCGTTGAGGTTCCTGTCATAAAACAGGCGCAGGGTCGCAATATCCCTGGAGGCGTCGATGAAGTCAGTGCCGGTGGTCGCCGTGACCGTAAGCTCGTCCACGATGACCTCGTCGTCTGTTGCCTTCAGCTCCATCTCCAGCATCTCGACGTTGCTGGCTCCCTGGCTGATGGAGGTCGGTGAAACGACGCCTGGTGGATCGGGATGGGGTGTTACGACGAGTTCGTCCGGCGTATCAATAACGGTGAGCGTCTGTCCGACCATCGGGAAGTGATGGTTTCCAAACTGCCACTTGCCCGCCAGCCGTTCTTTGACCTGGACGGCGCCTGGAGGCGCCGGCTTGATGAATGTATAGTCTGTCAGCTCCGCGCCCACGGTGATCTGCGGATTCACCTGTGCGTCAGAGCGGATATCGTAGGCCACATACAGCGTCCGCTCGACGGTGTCGCCGAGGGGGACGCGGTAGCCGAGTGATTCAAAGAGGGCATAAGGACCGCGCTGCGGATTTTCGGCCGCCGGGTTGTGCTGCAGCGTGGTAGAACCGATGCGGCTGTCGGGAGAGGCCCCGGTGCCCTGGAAGCCCGCGGTCCCGTTGGTTTCTGCATACAGATAGGCACGCTCAATGGCCGGATGGGCGTCTTCGGCGGTATCCCACTCAGCAGTCCCCGATTCGAGAACCTTGACGGAGTCGATGACGACATCACCGGTTGACATCTCGCTGTAGTCGCCGGGTCCGCCGGGGCCCGGGAACTCGGGGTTCGTCACCTTCAAAGCCAGCATCCCGATAAGCTCCGAACCCTGGTCGGTCTTGTTCTCGGTGGGATAATCGGGGTCGCCCAGGCCGCCGGTGCCGGCGCTTACGTTTTCGACCACGATCTCGCGGGGCTCGACAAACAGGTCGGCGTACATGATGCTGGACGGTTCGGTGATGTTAACGACGCGGGAGAAGCTGTCGGTGGGTGTCCCGGGGTCGAGGATCCGCGTTCCGGAAGGCCCGTCCACGGCCTTTCCGTGGCTCCAGCTTCTGGGCGACCAGCGCTGGCCTGCCTCGCCGCGCTCCGGGTCGCTGAATGCCGGATCGATTTGTGTCGGTATCTGGTCGAAGCTGTCAACTTTTGCGCCGGTCGGTTCAAATTCGTACGGGAACGGGTCGCCGACCGAATAGTCGTATTGTTCGCCGAGATGGTGACCATTCGCGATGGGCTCATAATGACCAAAGTCGTAGTTTTCCAGTTCGTTGAGGCCGTCAGCCTGCTCCATCGCCACCAGCAGGGCGCGCTCCTCAACCTGTACCTGGCCGTTGGGATGGTGCCGGGCGGCGTACTTGATACCCCGTTCATCAATGTGGTAGATGTACAGGCCGGGGCTGGAGCGGTCACCAAAGTACGAATCCCCGGTCATGTTGCGGTTTTCCACGAGGTAGTATTCGTCCCAGGTACTCGGATCGGTATTGTCAACAATGTCATACGGGTTCGCCGGGAGCTTAAAAATGACCGGATCGCGCATCATGTTGCGGATGTCCGGTATCTCGGCGTTCTTGCGATCGCTTCTGACGGGGATGGGGTCGAGCCATGTGTTGATCTTGTGGTACGCGTCCACCGCCACACCGCTGCAGCCGCGTGTCATGACACTGTAGGGTCCAAGCGCGAGACACATCTTGTGGGCCGGGTCGGGCCGGTTCCTGACCATCTCGTTGTTATACAGATCGCGGTCGTACAGGTCACCAAAGCCAAACAGCTCGTGGCCGAACTCGTGGGCCGTCAGTGTCAGCGCACTCTTCTCGGGCAGCAGAACGTAGCCTCCACCACCCCGCGGTATCATATCCAGGCCCCCGTGTTCGTCCTGGCCCTCGGAGGAACTGGGGAACAGGTACGCTACCGCGTCGTATCCGTAGCTGTCGATGTCTATACCCCAGTCCACCAGCGCTGCCTTAATGTCTGCCACCATGTCGTCGGCGGTGTGTCCGGCGTCCTCGGGCCGCACAAACCAGCCCTGGTTGTCATTGTTCATGTCATTCGAACAGAAATCGAAGGGGTAAGGCCTGAGTCTATGGTCATCAGGGTGGTCGACAGTTCCCCCAATATCGTCAATACGTCCGCGGTTATTACGCAGGTGAGCGAGCTGATAGCCGCTGCTGCTGCGAATGGACTGGTACATGTGACCGTGGTGGTAATAGGCAAATGTCTTCAGGCGGTTGCTGAGCCCGTAATCAACGTTCTCAGACGGTTCCTTCCAATTGCCGAAGAGAGCCTGGCCCGGTACGTCACCGGGAGTCCCCTCGTAAAGGGCCCACGCCTGGGTGTCGTCGAACCCGGTCGCGTACACGTCTTCGGTGGTGAAGGTGGTGTTATACAACTGGGCCCCGCCGCCGAATGCTCGATAAACGCTGCTCCACTGCGACCCGCCGCCCCACTGTGGGACCCACTCACATCCGACATCTGCCAGGTCGGTGGGGTAGGCCGTGCCCCAATTTGGCGGCATCGGCTCCCATCCACTCGCACCACTGGTGTCGCCGCTGGGTTCCCAGCCGGGGCGACCCCAGCGCCAGTTGCCTCCGAGGGTCATGTACCAGTGATAATCGTTGGCCACGGATCCGTCGAGTTCCTCCCAGTCATAATCGTCCGCGTTATCGCCTGAGCCGCCGGGAGCGTCGTCATCGCCGTAGTCGGTCAACTGCCGCCAGCGGAAACCTGACAGGTCCCACTGGTGACGGCGTGCATCATAAATGTCGCGAGTGTGGCGGTTGCCCCATGAGATGCCACTGGGCGGATAAAGCCTCACATACCCGCGCTGGTCGTTGTCGGCCTCTGTGTTGATGTCGGTAACACTTACATATACATCCGGGGTACCCGGGGAGTACTCATCAACGGCAAACAGGACGGTGAGCTTGTCGCCGTCGATGCTGGCCCGGACAATACGCTGGTCCAGCGGATACGTGGGGTCTGCGGGATCATAGGCAAATGGACGGATGAGGGGCGTACCCGGCTGCTGGGCGTGGTTGTAATTGCGGTCATAATCATGCCGGTCAAGAACATGCCCGCTCCGGACCCAGCCGATGACCGTGTCGTCGTCACCCTCGATGGTCACGTTGCCGTGGGAATTTTCGTAATAGTAGTTTGTCAGAGAATTGCGGTTTGAGCGATTGTAGAGCAAATTCGTCCAGAAGTTTTTGAGCTCCTGCTCCGTCCAGTTCTGGCCGCTGGTCCGGGCGGTGAACCACTCACCACTGTTGACGTTGCTGTCGTTGGGTGTGCCACTCCACGACGGGCTGTGCAGACCGTCGGGGGCGCTGTGACCGTCGTTATCATGATTCGTCAGGGGCCCGCCGGTGCTGTCGGCATACATATCCGGGTGGAGATCTGTCGGCATGCGTGAGGCGTCAGTCGCGTCAACCTCGCCGTCGAAGTTGACATCCATGTTCCAGTACATGGGATAAGCCGGAACATCTTCGGGATTCGAAAAGTGCGTCCAGGTGTTGCCGGCGACTTCGTAGGCGGTGCCATATCGCCCTGCTCCATTAGGATGGATGTTGGCGCGGTGAGGGAGGCTTTGATTCTGATCCGGGCTTTGATCCTCCCATGCAGGGAATTCAGTGCCGACGACCGCCACGCGCTGGGTTTCGGCGGCCCCGGTCATTGCGTGTGTGATCTGGCTGGCCTGCCCGGTACCCACCATTCCCACGGGCACCAGTACCAGGTGGGTGTTGGGGCGGAACAGGTTGCCGAACCAGTTGCCCATACGTTCAATAAGACTGAGATTCTGATTGACCTTCCGGAGGTACGCCTGGCCGACTGCGGAATCGCGCCGCACCAGCACCGCCGACCCGTCGTAATAGGTACTCGGCCCCCCGGCGCCCTGGGCATTCACTTTGTAATAATCCAGCATGGCGCCCTCAGGCAGATTCCACTCTTCGAGCACACGGGCATCGTTTTTCTTCTCGATGTCATAGGTGAGCTCGTAAGCGGCATCATAGCTGATGTCATGCTGGCGGCTGAGCTGGCGGGCCCAGTCCTCCCGGCAATCACCAATATCCACCTTCATACCCGCCCCTGCACAGGCGGCAAGCGCAGCAATCAGGAATGTGCTGATGAGAAGTATGAATGCTGCGTTACGGCGATCGTGTGGATTACGCATGATAATCCTCCTGGTCAGCGCTGCTTTGACCGTGAGCGAACTGCTGGGTAACCGCTCGTAGAATGACGCAATTGCTGCATGATGTCTTCGACACTGTGATATACCTTCGGCGAGCGTATTATGAATGAAAAGGCCGGGAGTGTTCGTGCTCTGCTCCCGGCCTGTTTTTATCGTTTCACCTGCACCGGCACAATCGACTGCACCTGCTGGCCGCTGTCGGTTTGAGCCCTGATGCACAGCATGTACCGGCCGGTGGGCACCATTGAGCCGTGGTCGTTGCGCAGGTCCCAGCTTTCGGTATTGACACCGGCGCTCCTGGCCTGCCCGGCGGCGACCGTCCGGATCCTCCGCCCGCTGATGTTCATGACATTCACCGACACGGAGGCTGGCTGTGACAGGGCGTACGAAAGCGTCACGTGCCCTCCGTCGGCCATCGTCGCCGTGGCTGAGGAAACCACCAGCGCGGCAGCGGTGCGGTCTGTGACTTCGAGCTTGAAGCGGCGCGGCTGGTCGGCGCTGGCCTCATAGGTGTATCCCTGGACGGTGCGAGCGTAGATGCGCCTGTCGCTCGCGGTGTCTATGAGGTTCACCTGCTTTTCAGCCGGGACCGCCGACAGGTCCGGCAGCGACAGCGTCACCGGCATGTCACCGGCCGTCTGCACCTCGAACTCCCAGGTATGGCTGGACGCGCCGGCCGAATGGACGTCATAGCTGAGCTTGCGGCCGTCGTCGGCGACGAAGTACAGGTCAACATCGGCGCCGATTGTCGGCGGATTCATGATCTGCCCGCCGTCCGGCATGGCAGCGGCATTCTGAGCCACGCCCGCGGCGGCACATCCGTCAACCGTGCCACCCGCGCTGGCCTGCAGCGGGATCAGATAGTCGCCGTCCCCGAACGTCATTGCCGGCTCAGATGCCTCCGCAGTGGCCAGCGGGGCGTTGATGTGAACGGTTTTGGCCGTGTCTGAATGCATCCAGAAGCCCGCACCGTTGGGAATCGTGTTGAGGATCCCGACCCCCTGCACATCGGCCACAAGCCGGTAGTCGTTGATGGCAGGATCGTAGATGAAGCCGTAATCTTTCACAGCGCCACCGGATGCAACGCCGAGGCGGCTCCACTGCAGTGCCGTCGGATAGGGGTTCCCCACCATGGTCCAGTCTTGTGTCAGGTTCAGATCGAAGCCGATTGAGGTGGATACGGGTGTGCCCGCAACGTAGTTGGTCACACTCCCGTCGGTGCGCACGAAATAGCCGCGGCCCGGCGCGAGCTCCAGCAGCGGGTTGTCCGGATCGGCATGAGTGATATACTGCCCGGTGGCAGCATCCCATCGGGCAACACCGGCGTTACCGAATGCTGCGTGGAAGTCGGTGGTCTCCGGATCGATAGGCACGGCAACCATGCTCAGGCCCTCTGCCAGGCTCACCCCGTACAGCGGGATGCCAACGAAGTTGACATCCGACTTCGGTGCAAACAGCTCCACATCCTGCGAATCGGGTTTGAAGTCGTATCCGCTTATTTGCGGCGTGATGGTGTATGTGCCGCGGACCAGGTCAGAGAACATATATTGCCCGGAGGGACCGCTCTGGACGTCGACGGTCTCACCGGTGTCGGCATTTTCGGCGGTGACAGTGACATTCTCCAGGCGCTCGCCGGTCGAGGTGGTAATCTGCCCTGACAGTGAATGTCTCTCGACCTTTGCGGTGAAGTCAATGCCGGTTGCGGCCGGGCCGAGTTCCACATTGGTGGCGGTCGGCTCAAACTCGTGCCCTTCCAGGCTCGGAACGACCTGGTAGCTGCCTTTCGGCAGGTCGATGATCGTGTATTCGCCCTGCGCGTCGGTGATGTCGGTGGTACCACCTGCGGCCACCCGCGCGCCGGAGACTGGCTGTCCGTCCTCGTCCACGACCGTACCACTGATATCGAAACCGGGCTCGGCAGTGAAGTTGATGCCGAGTGCGTCGGGCGGAAGGGTGACAGCCGTCTGGGGGGGAGAAATGTGCCAGCCGCGCAGTTGGGCGCTCACCTCGTAGGTGCCTTCGGCGAGGCCTGTAATGGTGTATTCACCTGCACTGTTAGTTTTCTCGGTGATTTCACCGGCCGTGACGACGACATCCGGCACACCGGCTCCGTCAGCGTCCCTGACGGTCCCACTCACCGCGGACGTGGGCCGCCCTTTGGTGATGAAGCTCCATTCAGCAGACCCCTCGTTCGGGTCCGCTTCTCTGTCAGCCGCGTCCACACGGATACGCACCCTCGAGCGGTAATCGAACGGCTCTGCAGGCGTATAGCTGACTTCGTAGCGAGCCGGGTCGCCTTCGATCTGCAGATCTCCCTGCGGCACAGCCTCTCCGTTGATCGACAGGACGATGGTTGCCTGGTCAACGCCGGCTCCGGTGTCTTCAACTGCGAAGCTGATCGTCGGCTGCAGGTCCACCTCCTGGGCTCCGTCCGCAGGCTGCTGCTCGATAATCTCCGGTGCCTGGTTATCCGTCGGCTGCGCCCACTGGTCAGCACTCGCGGGATCATCACTCTCATTCGATCCGTCAAAAGCCCGGACGGTGTAGTAGAAGGTCTCTCCGGTGCCATGCGGGACGGAGGTATCCATGAACTCGGTCTCTCCCGCGGGGACGGTGCCCACCGATGGTGGCGAGAACTCGTCCTCGATGGTGGAGCGATAGATGTGATATTCGGTCACATCGTTCTCCCCGGCGCCGTCGTCGGGCGAGAGCGACCAGGTGACGCGGAGTGTGCCGCCGAGCTCTGGATCGGTCACATTGATGTCGCTGGGCGGGCGCGGTTTGATGTTATCCAGGGCGCGCACCGGCCCCTCTTCGTTGGAATCGGCCGATTCGGCGACTCCATCCCACGCGCGGACAATATAGTAGTACGGCGTATCGGTCACAGCGCTGGTGTCCTGTACGCGATACGAGGCACTTTCGTTCGCCTCGACGATCATTACGGCCGTGTCGGTGTAGGTACCCTGGGTCTCGGTGCGGTACACGCGGTATTCTTCGACATCCTGTGCTCCGCCGCCGTCATCCGAGCTGGCTGAGAACTCCAGCGTGATCGAGCCACCGTTGTCATCCGGGGTATCCTGGGCCACCAGGTTCATCGGCGCACCGGGCGGCTCATCAACAATCGGGCCCTCATAGCGGTCATTCGGCTCCTGGCCGAGCTTGGGCAGCCGCGCGGTGTCCAGATCATCAGACGCCAGGAAGAAATACGTATGCGGTGTGCCTTCTGCCAGCCGGACCCCTTCGAGCACAAAAGTCGCCCCGTCGGTGTAGTCAACATCCTGCGGGTCGGCCGGGCTCATGTCATGCTGCTCGCCGTCAATATAGACCCGCACATACTTGGGTGGATTGCCGGCTCGTCCGGCGAACCGGTCGGGATCGCTGTAAATAACGGTGTAGGTGAACTGCGTGTCCTCGTGGCCGGAATTGGGATCCAGACCTGGTGGATTATCTGCTTCGGTCCCGTCATCGTTTTCGGGGAAGCTCAGTGTCGGTGGCGTATTGTCCGCCACGGTCGGCCCTTCGACGTAATCCTGATAACCGTCTGCATCGTCGTCGGGCGTTTCCCCCAGGGCTCCGGCGTAAATAAGCGGATCGCCGGGACTGGCCGCCGGATAGCGCGCCTTCCCATCAGAGGCCTGCCCGTAGAACGTGTGCTCACCTGCCGCGAGCTTGATCGGCTCGGACTTGTAGGTTACCCCGTCGGTGTACACGGTGTCTTCGGGCCGGTCGGGTGTCAGCTCCAGGACCCGGTCCGGATTCTCCGGGGTGCCATCCAGTCCCAGGCGGATGAAGGACGGCGGGTCATTATCCAGATCAACGTAGGTCACGAAGAACACGAAGCTCGTGGCTGTCGTGCCGTCGGGCTGTTCTTCATCGGTGCTCCTGGGTGAGAACCGGAAGTCTTTCAGCAGTGGCGGCGTGTTCTCCCGCACCTCCGGCCCCTCAATGAAGTCGGAGTCGGGATAGCGAACCGTCTGGCCCTCCACCTTGACATTTTTGTTGTCAGGGTAAAGCCAGGTGCCCCAGTCATCGGTAAATTCGAAGTAATAGCGGTGTGTTCCCGGTCCGAGTTCGCAGTTTGTCGCCGTATTGAACTCGAATATTCCGCCATTGCCTTCAGTCGTATAGTCAGTGTCCGAGGGATCGGCCTGCGTCATCGTTGCCTGGAACCATTTTTCCATTCTGAATGTGTCGTTGACGGCAACTCCCGCGGCATTGAGGTTCGCTGTGTTTTCCAGCGTGATGCTGCTTCCGGTGTTGTTGGTGATTGTATATGTCTGATCAGCGGCGGCACCCGTGAGGACACGAAGCTGCATGCCGACAAGCTCATTGGCGTCATAGCCGTCGCCGTCGGGGGTGTCATATTCCAGAGAATTTGCGGTATTGATGGCCGTAATGGTCGCGACGCCCTGTGGATTGCCGAACAGGTCGATGTGGATTCGTGCGTCGAATGGCCGGTCGCCGCCTGCCTCGGTGTTCAGAACCTCGCCATCGTTGTCGGTGTAATTAATGGTATAACGGAAGTTTGCGCCTGTATTTCCCGCAGAGGGGTCAACGTTGGCCTCGCCGAGCGTCGGAGGTCTGTTCACCCGGAACCAGTAATAGTCCTCGCCCTCCTCTGTCTGGGGGACGCCGTACTGCCCGAGATCGAACACCGTTGCCCCGCCCGGCTGTTCGTAAGCCGACGGTCGGTTGGGGTAGATGGTGCTACGCGTTCCGTCACCGGCCTGGAAATAGTAATTGTAGTCCCCGGGACCGCCTCCATCGGGAAGCTGCCTGGGCGTGGCCTGGAACTGGAAGACGCATCCATCGGTGTAATTGGTGTCATTGGGGTCCATCTGTTCCATGGTGTAGCTCTGCCACGACCCGCCCTGCCATTGACCATCCTCGGTTGCAGTGGCCTTGCGGATGAACACCCGCATGAATGACGGTGGCGTGTTATCAGACTGCCAGTAATTGATGCGGAAGGTGAACTTCGTCTGGTTCGTCCACTTGCCGCCCCTGAACGGATTTGCGGCGGTCTCCGAATAAATGTTGGTGAAGTTCGGCAGAATGGTGTCGTCATTGGTGTAGCGTTTTGGCGGGTTCGGTCCGGCTCCGGTTTCGGGCGGGAACGGGCTGGCGGTCGAGCCGGTCGGATCCGGGGTAAACGTCGCATTGGGTTCAATCGTCCCGGTCGGGAAATACGGGTGCGCCGACAGGACAGGATCAACCTTTGGATAGCGGTCTGGATTCTGCGAATCGTAGGGGTACCCCGAGCCGCCCTCGGTGTAGTCGGGATCTCTAAAGCGGGTGTGTTCGCGGCTTGAAATCGCATCGTCGCGATCCGTGCCCGCGTCCCGGCCGGTGATACCGACCCGGTAGGGTCTTGTGCGCAGATAATCGTTATGCAGGCCGTTGCCCGGCTGGCCGACCTGCATCCAGGCCGTCTTGCCGACCGGAGAAAAGTCGTCGCTGGCGATAAACTCGTAGGTGTGACCGCCGGCGCTGAGGGCCACATAGTTGTTGGACTGCGGGCGCCCCAGCAGATTGAGGGCGTACCGGTCGAGGTCATCCGGCCCCGCCGGATCGTAGGGGAACATGAACACATTTTCAATATAGCGCTTGTAATCCGTCGGCAGCAGGTCGTAGAAGTACGTCACCCCGCCCTGCCAGTTGGAATTGCCGGGGTCTTCCTTATGCATGAAATGCGGGCGCGTGCGATCGCCGTCGATGATGAGCATGACTTCGCCGTAGTTGTACTGCCGCTCTTCACCGACACGGTCGTACCCGTGATCGTCCCACGGCGCATACAGCCAGAAGTCATCCCACCATTCTCCCCGTCGGTACCACGGGTCGGCCGGGTTCTCCGGGTTGTAGTCAACGTATTCGTACAGGTCGCCGTAGTCGTCCGGATCGGTGGGCGGTGGGTAGGTATGTCGCGCTGTAAGCGGCGGCAAACCATAGACGTTGCGGAACACGACCTTGAAGCGGAACCGGGAACTGCCCGTGCCATCGTCGGGGGTGATCTCCTCGGGATAAACGCTGATCGGATCGATGCCCTCGGCGTCGCCGCTGTACCACTGCAGGTAGTCAGAATTATCGCTGTAGGTGTTGTATGGCTGGGTGGTGACTGTTACCGCTTCCAGATCGCCGTCATCAAGGTCGCGGAAAACCGCGCGGAAGGTCGCTCTCTGAGCGGCCATGGGCGGATGAATAGCGGAGGTCGGAAGCACGCCGAAAGCGGGCTGATGGGGATTGCCGAAAATATCTCGGCCGGCGAACGGGCCGACGGTGAAAACGCGGCCCTCCATGCTGCGGTCCCACGATGATACGACGCCTTCGTTGACGCCGGCGTCGGGGCCGCTGGGGTCCACAATCTGAATGCTGGGACTGAGGCCACCGGACAGGGTGAGTGAGTGTATCGCCTCATCGTCAGGGTCGTAGAGGGCAACCACCCGGAAGTATCGCGCGGAGTTGGCGGAGGCGTACTGGGGCCATATACCGACCCCATCATCATCCGCATCCAGATAGCCAAGCTCCAGTTCGCCTGCAAATGCAGGGGCCGCAATTGCGACGAATGCAATGATTGATACAAGTGCGATGAATAAGCTCCAGTGCGGATGTTTCACTGTCGCGTCCTCCTAAATAGCATCAGATACAGGACCGCGGCCTCAGGCATTGAGACTCTTGCATCGCCCGCTGCTGCTGTTACGGGCACACACCGCACACGAACTGTCGAAGACACCGCCCTCCCACAGGTTGCGTCCGGTGTTTTTGCAGCTATTTTTCTACAGCATCTATTGTAACCATAGCCATCTTCGAAAGTCAACTGATTGCACCGGCCTCGCAAATGCACGAAACAGGTTTCAGGGCCGCATCAGCGCCTTCAAAATTCAAAAGACGCCACTTGGCCTCCAGGCCCTCGCCGAAGCCGGTCAGCGAACCGTCGCTGCCGATGACGCGGTGGCACGGAACCGCTATTGGCACCGGGTTGTTGGCCATCACCTGTCCCACCGCCCGGCTGGCGCTTGGGCTGTCCACCTCGACGGCAAGGTCACGATAGGAGGCGGTTTGCCCTCGTGGTATTGTTCGACACGCCTGCAGGACATGCCTTCCAAAAGATGAAAGATTTGACAAATCAACTGGAAAATCTACGCCGACGCTGTGTCCGCACAGATATGAGCGAACCTGCCAGTACGCCCGGCGAAGCAGCGCATGCGGGCAACATGAAGCAGCCGGCAGATGACTGACAACATCACCAAAGGCCGGCTGCGGCAGGATGATTCGTGTTATTCCCGATTCGCTGCCTGCAAGGCCCATCCAGCCTGCAGGCAGGGCGGATTGTGGAGACCATGCAACCAGCATTCGGCCGGCATTTCCTGATATGCCGAATGCGGTTGATGTGGCGGCCTGTTGCTGGGTCATAAGATGGAAGAAATAAAACGAGAACAAGCAAAAATATATCTTGACTGGAAAGAAAACAATAGTAACTAATATCAGGGAAAAATCATCCTACATGAAACACTTGCTTATTCTACAAGATAACAATTATTTTTTCTTATTTACTTCCTTACCTTGTTTAAGTGTAAATTGCCTACTGCTCTTTGGAAGATTTTGCAGATGCCGTTCTTTACGAGTCAAAAAATAAATGACTGCAACAACAAGCCCCGCAACTACAGCAGCGCAAGCAATGGCCAATAATAATAACCCTCCAATACTCATTCCTAAAATAAATGTAGCAAAACTCATTGTTTATCAGCTCTTTTTAGGCATGTATTTGAGAATCTTCATAGCCAAAT
>JAWODS010000176.1:0-2760 GCA_046483205.1 Armatimonadota bacterium
TCCAGCGGCCCGCCCTCCCGGACGTCCTCCGGCCAGTTCTGCACCTTCCGGCCGATATGCTCTTCGAACATCGCCCGGCAGTGATCGCAGTAGCAGCTGTCGGCGTTCGCGTAGCGGATGAAGTCATACTGGATGCCGTCCACCTCGTAATCCCGCACCAGCTCGATCATGCCCTGTTTCACAATTTCGCGATTTTCTTCAAAGGAGGGACACAGCCACTCTACATCTTCTCCTTTATACGTCTTCGCCCAGCGGCCCTGCTCTTTGAGATCCTGTGCGAACTCGCTGTCGGGCTGGCCAATATTGAAGCAGTTGACGTACGGATGGATGTCGATATTGTGCCGGTGTGCGGCTTCGATGGCGTCTTCGAGGGTGTGGTCAAAGTCCGGCGGCTTCGACAGCGGCCCCACCGTGGAGTTATAGAAAGCCGTCTCCCCGCGCCTGATCCGCATGATGGCGGTGTTGACGCCCGCGGATTCCATCGCCCCGAACATCTCGTCGGGATCCGGGATGCGGGTGTAATGCGTCCACGCCGCCCGCACCTCTTTTGCCGGTGGTGGCAGCAGGGGGTCGATATAGGCGGGGATGCTGGTGGTGCGACTGTGCTCTTCGCCGTCGAGTTCGTACATCACGCTGCATTCCACCATCCGCTTTTGCTCGGGCAAGCCCTCCGGCACCGGCACCCGCAGCTGCGCCCCAAACTTCTTCCATCCCTCCTGTTCCGCAGGCTCAAGCTCACTATCAGCGACCGTCTCTTCAACAGGTTCAATCCCCTCAGCCCCGGCGCGACACCGAAGCTCAGTGGCGTCGGCGGGGACCACCGGATTAAAATTCACCCGCCACGCGCCCGGTGAGAGGGCAGTCTGGTTGACGAGGCTGACGAAATGCAGCCGCCGCGCCTGGGCGAAATCCTTCCGCGCCACCGTGGAAATCCGCACCTCATCAAGGTGCCCGGCGAAATAGTCGTCACCGTAGCTGTTGATCTGCAGACGTCCGGAGGCGGGATTCACCGGCCCTGTCATCCTCCCGCTCGCTTCCTCGATCCCGTTCACGTACAGACGCGCAACCGCCCCGTCATAGGTGAGTGCCGCGTGATTCCATACCCCGGGATGGACGATGGAACGACCGGCCAGTCGGGTCTTCTTTCCGTCGTGGTCGTAAATATGGCCGAAAATGGTGCCGCTTTCCCAGATTGAAATGAGATAGTGTTCCCAGAACATGACCACCCGCTGACGGTGGCCCTGGCGGTCCTCATCAAACCTGAACCAGACTTCGAGCGTCAGCTCATCCATGCCGGCGACCCGCTCGTTGGGCGCCTGGGGGAGGATGACCTGTCCCTCAGCCAGTCGCAGGCTTTTGCCGATGAGACCGGGTTCGAAAACAGGCTCACCACCCTCCATCACACCATCAAAGCCGTTGCCTGACGAATCGACAATACTATCGCCCTCGCCGTCAAAATGATAAAGCAGGAGGGTGTTCTCATCCGGCTCATACGGCTCAATATCGTCACTGGCAAAGGCGCAGGCTACCATTACAACACATAGACCAGCAATCAGCAGGCGACACATGATGCCACTTCCTTTGTCGGTTTTACGAAAACCACGCATTCGGCTCCCCGGAGAGATCGGTGATGACATTCTTCACCCGCACGTACTGGTAGAGCCCCTCCAGCCCGCGCTCGGCGCCGGTACCGGACTGCTTCCAGCCGGGGAAGGGCGCCTGTGGATAGACCTCGTTGTAGGTGTTGACATAGACGGTCCCGGACTTCAGCGCCCGGGCCATCCGCCCGGCACGGTTGGCATTCGTCGTGAACACCCCGGAGCCCAGGCCATACGGCGTGTCATTGGCGATTTCTACCGCCTCGGCCTCGTCCTCGAAGGATATGGCGACCAGGACCGGCCCGAAGATCTCCTCGCGGGCGACCGTCATATCATTCGTCACACCCGCAAAGAGGGTCGGCTCGATGAACCAGCCGTTCTCGAACTGACCGCCCTTCGGCACCGAGCCGCCACACACCACCTGCGCGCCCTCGGCCTTCCCCTTCTCGATGTAACCGATGACCTTATCAAACTGCTTTTGTGAGACGATGGCGCCGAGCTGTGTTGCCTCATCCGCTGGATCGCCCAACACCAGCGATGAGAGCTTATCGGCGACCGCCGAGACGATCTCATCGTAGATCGCGTCCTGCACCAGCAGTCGCGTTCCGGCGATGCAGTTCTGCCCGTTGTTGAGCAACAGCCCGAAAACCGCTCCCGCGACGGCCTGCTCGAAATCGGCGTCTTCGAAGATGACATTCGGCGACTTGCCCCCCAGTTCCATGGAGGTGTCGGTGATATTCTGCGCTGACAGCTCGATGATCCGGCGCCCGACCGCCGTCGAGCCGGTGAAGCTGACCATGCCAACATGCGGGTCAGTCACCATCGCCTCCCCCACCTCCGATCCGGGCCCGGTGATGACATTCAGCGCCCCCGCGGGAAGCCCGGCTTCGGCGAAGCACTCACACACCATCGTGGTGCTCATGGGCGTGACGCTGGCGGGCTTTGCCACCACGCTGTTGCCGGTGGCCAGCCCCGCGCCAATCTTCAGCATCGCCAGAAAAAGCGGGAAATTCCACGGAGAGATCGCGCTGACCACGCCGTAGGGCTCATAGCGGGTGAAATCCGTCTGGCCGGGATTGGGGATCGGGATGGCCTCTCCCTCCGGCTGGTCGGTGACGTTTGCGTACCAGTCCAGGTACATGGCGGCGACGGGTGCATCAAT
>JAWODS010000255.1:0-5526 GCA_046483205.1 Armatimonadota bacterium
GGCTTTTGCGCAAGAAGGCCTACGATACGGGCCTTCGATACGTCTATCTGGGCAACCTCAACGGGGATCCGGGCGAATCAACATATTGCCCCAAATGCGGGATCAAGATGATCAAGCGTGTTGGGTATCATGTCAATATTCTCGGTCTGGACACCCGCACCGGCCGATGCACGAAATGCGGTCTGAAGATCCCCGGCCACTGGAGCTGACCGCCGCCGCAGATGCAGAAATGGGCCTCAGTACCGCGTTCCTCGCTGTACCGACTCCTGCCAGAGAGGCTCCGAAAAGCTCGGCGTGACTCGGCCCGATGAGTGGGTTTTCGGCAGCCTAAGGATGGCGGATTGTCTTCTGTTCGGGTCGCCCCGCGAGCCGAACAGCATCCGCCGGTGGATGTTTGCGAAGAAATAGTGGCTCATAAAATTGTTCGGGACGCTGAAAGGGACCGACTCGGGCTGGAAGCTGGCGACAAACAACGTCGCCACCTGCGATTTGTAATAACAAACGACCAAATCGCAGGCCGAGCCACGGAGATGTTTGATTGTTGTGTATCAAACTCCAAAGGCCTCAGCCACGGAGATGTTTGATTGCCGTATATCAAACTCTAACGGCTCCACGAGCCACGGAATCGAAGACGTAAGGCAGAGCCGAGGGGGGCGATTTATTCGCATTTCTGTGAGTGCAAAGTTTTTATGAGGCACTGTTGTTTGCGAAGCAAACTCCAAATGCTGATTGCGCTCGCAATCAGCTACGCTTCCAGCCCAAGTCGAACCACCTCAGGCACGGAAATAGCAATGCGGCAACACTTTTGAGTTGCATTGGGCGTCGTTGCTGCCTGGTCGTGTACGGGGGGCAGGGCAGAGGGGGCCTTGCGTAACAGCATCAATCCCGGCGATACCCCTTGAGGGGCACCAGCCGGGATGAAATAACTTTCCGTCAGCCGGGGTTGTTTCTTTACAGCGGTGTGGCCCGGCCGTAGGAGCGTTCGACCCTCGTCAGACGCACCTGCAGCTCCTCATCAGTCTGTGGCGAGGCTTCGGGGACATCAATGATGTACCCGTCCACCATGGCCACCAGGCCCATCGCCGGCATCGGCACGATATCATCGGGCGCGACAGTGATTTTCTGGTTTTTCTCGAACTGCAGGTATTCCTTCCGAAGCTCGCTGTCACTGCCGGGAATAATTTCGTAGCGCTCGGGATGAATATCCTGCGTGCCTCTCACATACAGCTTCACACCGAGGCTTTTTTCGAGCTCTTCGACGTACTCGCCATGGGGCCCGAGGAACGCCATTGTCGCCGCAGGATCGGCCCAGATTGCGTAGGCTTCATCCTTGTCTTTGGATGTAATTTCGCGCAGCTCGTCGGTAATGCGGCTGGCGACCGTTTCAGCGGACAGGATCATCCCCGTCCCGTCACAGCACGGACAGGTGACCTGAAGCTGGCGGTTTATGCTGGGGCTCGTGCGCTTGCGCGTCATTTCGACCAGCCCGAGACGGGTAATGTGCATGATCCGGGTTTTCATCCGGTCCTCGGAGAACGCCTCCCGGAGCTTGTTGGAGACCTTGCGGCGGTGCCGGGTCTTGTCCATGTCGATGAAGTCGATGACGATGATGCCGCCGATGTCACGCAGGCGAAGCTGCTGCGCAATCTCTTCACAGGCCTCGAGATTGGTGCGCAAAACGGTATCTTCCAGGCTCTTGGCGTCGGTGAATTTGCCGCTGTTGACATCGATCGAGGTGAGCGCTTCAGTCTGCTCGATAACGATTGAGCCGCCGTGGGGAAGCCACACCTTGGGTCTCAGCGTGCGCTCCAGTTCCTTGTTGATGCCGTAGTGTTTGGCAATCGGCTCTTTTGCGCGGTACAGCTCGACCTTGTCGCGCAGATGTGGAGCGACGTTGTCACAGAGATTAAGGACCTTGTCATAGGCAATTTTGTCATTGATGACAAAGGAGTTTACTTCAGCGTCAAAAACGTCGCGGACGATGTTGTAGATGAGCCCGGTGTCTTCCGACAGCAGGGCCGGAGCCTTGGCCTGCTGGGCCTTGCCCTGTATTGAACGCCAGAGCTTCATGAGGAATTTGACATCCTGCTCGAAGTCCGCCTGGTCCGCTCCACGGGCGCGGGTGCGGATGATCAGGCTGAAATCGTCGGGTTTCACCTTGCGGCCGAGCTCCCGCAGCCGCTTGCGTTCCTTTTCGTCGTCGATTTTCTTGGAGACGCCGACCTTGTTCTTCCCGTCGGCCATCAGGACCAGATGTCTGCTGGGGAGCGAGATGCGGCGGGTGGCGCGGGCGCCCTTGACCTCCATGGGGCCCTTGGTCACCTGCACCATGATCTCCTGCCCCCTGGAAACGACCTGGCCGATAGAAGGGAGATTGGAGCCGCGATGGCGGGGCTCTTTGGTGAGAGCATCTGAAACATGCAAAAACACATTCCGGTCAATGCCGACATCTACGAATGCAGCATCAAGGCCCGAAACAACATTTTCAACCCGTCCCAGATAGACGTTTCCGACGACTTCCTGCTCTCGTTCGAATTTGTATTCGGCGAGGCGGTCATCCTCGAAGATCGCAACCTTCGTTTCCTGTGGTCCAACATCAACAATGATATCGGTCTTCATGCAAAAAACCTCTCAGTTTACCGTCCCTCGGGCAGCCTACCGGATCTCTCCCCAGGCAGCCTGACGGGTACGGTGGAAGTGTATTTTGTGGTTCGTGTTCATGAAACATCCGTGTTCTCAGTCGCACACGGCATGCTGTTTGTTGTCAAAGTTCGGTCGCTTGAAATGCAATCCGGTACGAATCATTCGATCCCAGCCGGACTCATCTGAACAACCAAGATGTGAAGCTACAACCTTCAACACCTCATCCGGTTTCACAAGTGTCTGCTGGGTAAAACCCAGGCACATCTGCAAACCGGCATTTTCCTTTTCGGCGCACAACCTGTAAACGTGTGGTCGGATGTCTATTTTGCGTACCCGGCTTTTGGTTTCCCGATTGATAACCAGTTCGGAGCGTTCAACAATCGCTTCAACAGCGGAAACCAGCCGTTCGTAACTGACGGAATCAGCAAATTCCGCAACCGCCCGATATGACGCAGCTTCCAGCTTCGTGAAGGGAGACTTGCTCCCACGCTCGAGAACCTGCAGGTCGGAAACCGGCAGCATTGGAAGCTGTGGCTTCAGTGCCGCCAAAAGCTCCGTAGGATCACAGTATTCGGCCAGCTCGATGGCACACAGCTCTTTAATTCCTTCGGCGCCCACCGGAAGGGGCATGGGAAACTGGATGCGGGCCCGGGGCGTGTACCCCTTACTATATTCTACAGGAATTCGGGCACGTCGTACAGCCCGGTCGAAGACGCTGGCGATTTCCAGATGTGACAAAAACCGCATTCGTCCCGTTTTTGCGTACGTTACCAGTGTATAAAATCGTGTGTCGTTACTCATCCTGAGAGTGCTGCTCTTTGCCCCTCAAATTGTGCGCACAGGCCTCCACAAAACGCTGCATGCCACAGCCGGTACACTCGTCAGTGCGGCAGTCGGGCGTGGTCTTTTCCGCCTGAGAGTGGGCCAGTTCGCGTTTCAAAAAGCCTTTGGTGACACCGACATCAATGTGATCCCAGGGCAGCGATGCGCCGACATCAATCGCGGTGCTGACTTCCTTTTCCATGTCAATGTCGCATTCGGCGGCGGCTTTTTTCCATATCTCGTAGTCGAAATGCTCGCTCCAGGGGTCGAGTATCGCCCCGTGCGACCACGCAGACTGGATGACATCGGCGGCCCGTCGGTCGCCGCGTGCCAGGAAAGCCTCCACGACGGCCTGCGACGAGCTGTGGAACCGAAGGCGCACGTCACGGTCTGCCCCCACTCGCTTCATCAGGATGCGCCGCTTGCGCTCGAACTCCTCGGACGTGTCCTGGGGCACCCACTGGAAGGGCGTGTGCGGTTTTGGGATAAACAGCGCGACACTCACATTAACCTGCAGGCGGCCTTTCTGACTGCCGCTGAGAGTGTGGCGCCCGGCCTTCACCACGCGCATGATCAGATCGGCGATGGCGTGGATGTCCTCGTCTGCCTCTGCGGGCAGCCCGATCATGAAATACAGCTTGATGGTGTCCCAGCCGTACTGAAACGCCGCCTGCACCGCTTCAAAAAGATTTTCGTCAGTGACGTTTTTGTTGATGCGGTCCCGCAGGCTCTGTGAGCCGGCTTCGGGCGCGAAAGTCAGTCCGGTCTTTTTCACACGCTGCACCCGATGCGCCAGCTCAACGCCGAAAGCGTCCACCCGAATCGAGGGCAGGCCGATGGACACCCGGCGGTCGCCGAGATCCTCGTGAAGCCCCTGCAGAAGATCTTCAATACCATCGTAGTCGGTGCAGCTCAGTGAGGTAAGCGATATTTCGTCATATCCGGTATTGTCAATCAGCTCGCGGGCCTGCCTGCGAAGCGTTTCAACCGACCGCTGGCGGGTGGGCCGGTAGATCATACCCGCCTGGCAGAACCGACAGCCCCGCGTGCAGCCGCGGTTGATCTCTATCTGTCCCCGGTCGTGTATCGCCTCACAATACGGGACGATGGGAGCTGTCGGGAAATCAATGGCCTCAATATCCTCCACGACCCGCCGCCGGATCGTGTCGCGGGCGTCTTCGTTAGGGACCGGAATGAGAAACCGTCCCTGTCGGCGTACCGTCCACTGTGAGGGCACATATACGCCTTCGAGGTCAGCGAGACGCAGAAGAGCTTCTGTGCGTTCATCAGCGTTTTGGATGGGCTGACAGTCTGCGAGGCACGCGGCGATTTCCCCGACGACCTCCTCACCCTCGCCGATGACCATGGCGTCGAAAAACGGTGCCATCGGCTCGGGATTCGATGTGCACGGCCCGCCGGCGATAACCAGGGGAGCAGAGCAATCGCGGTCATCAGATCGCAGGGGAATTTCCCCGAGGTCCATCATCGCCAGCACGGTGGTGAAATTCAGCTCGTGCTGGAGCGTAAAACCCACGACATCGAATTCCGACAGTGGTGTCTCTGTTTCGAGACTCGTCAGCGGGCGCCCCTCCGTCCGGAGCATCTCCACGGCGTCCGGCCATGGGTAATAGGACCGCTCACAGAAGGTGTCGGCACGCGTGTTGAGGAGGTGATACAGGATGTGTGAACCCACGTGGGAAATGCCAACTTCATACACATCGGGGAAACACAGGGCGAACCGGATATCTACCTCAGCTGGATCTTTTTCAACTTTATTAAATTCGCAGCCGATGTAGCGTGAGGGCTGTTCAACGGCTGCGAGGTTTTCTTCTCTTATCATCTGCAGTAAATGTGGCGCAAAAACGCAATGAATTGCGTATGAAGCGAACTGATGCGTTATTTAACTCTATAATACTTCAGAGACGAAAATGTGTCAAACTAACGGGAATTTTTATATATATTTCATAAAGAGGCCACGCGCCATCAGAGAGTTGTAAACGGCTGACTGGCTTTGCGCGCTGGACACAATGCATTTTCACGAAATTGGCTTTTTTGCGCCAA
>JAWODS010000406.1:0-4587 GCA_046483205.1 Armatimonadota bacterium
ATCGTGCTGTCACGCCCGCGGATGTACCAGTTCGACGCCCTGGGCGCCCGGTCGCGACAGCAACTCGAATGGTTCATCCATGCAAATCCTGGAGATGAGATCACCATCCACGGCGGCCACCCTCGCGGGGGCTGGCCCTCGGTGACCATCAAGTTGCCCTGAAACTCGTTATCCACCAATGCTCACAAAAAAGGGGCGCACCACTATGGTTGCGCCCCTCGTTGTGCTGATGAATGATCCTCAGTCGTCGGGATTGTTGTCAATATTGAACGAGCTTTCGTAACTCGCCTGATACCACTTGGCGTGACCGTCAACCATACAGGCGTTGAAGCCGTCGTTGTGCCGGTCTTCGTCAATAGCGTAGCAGCGCGCGCACCATGAGTCCGCTTCGTAGGCTCTCGCAACCCCTTCAGCGTCCATGATCATGCCCGTTTCCGAAGGATACTGAATCCAGGACAGGCTATGCCAGGCCGATGCGGCATCGCTGATACAGTACGACAGAGGGAATGTGTCGCTCTGATCCCAGGCGTTGCCGTCTTTGTTCCACTTCGCGGAATCTTTCTGGTCATCACTCGGGCACACGAATATCTGCTCGTTCTTCACATACGGCAGAATGGCGCGGAACCAGGCGTTGTGAGGATTTGTCGCGGGTGACGTGTACTGAGATGCCGGGAATTGCTCGTCATAGTCCTGGACGTACATCAACACTCCCAGCCCCAGTTGCTTGACGTTGCTCAGACAGCTTGCCTGCCGGGCCTTCTCCCGTGCCCGTGCAAAGACGGGAAACAGGATTGCGGCCAGTATCGCAATAATTGCGATCACGACCAGCAGCTCAATAAGTGTAAAACCTTTCCTATCAAACATGGCTAAATGCTCCCTGTGAATGGATTGATAAACATCACACATATATTATTTCCGCATCAGGTGATACTAAACCTGCTCTCATCCAGCGAAAATTCCTGTTACTGGAAAAACTATGGCGGGCTTTGTTGATCATCGGGCACAACCGGGGATACCTGCAGCGGGATTAATCTCCATTCCGGCGGCTGAGAACATTCGACGGCATCGGCAGGGAGGTTTGACGCTCGAGAGGTCGAAGATAATTCCTGCAACGCAACGTGAAAGCCTAACAGAGAAGGTGTCAGAATGCCCATCAAGATTGCAATTATCGGAGCCGGAAGTGTCGGATTTACGCGCAGAGCGGTGCGCGACGTGTTATGCGTGCCGGAGCTTCAGGACACGCACTTTGCGTTCATGGATATCAACCCACAGAGCGTCGAAATCACCCGCAAGCTGTGTGCGCGGGATATCGAGGCCGCGGGGCTGCCTGCAAAGGTCGAGGTGATCGAAAAGCAGCGCGACGCCGTCCGTGACGCCGATTACGTGTTCTGTTTCATCCGCGGCGGCGACCTGAAAGCGCTGGAATATGACATAGACATCCCCATGCGCTATGGCGTGGACCAGTGTATCGGCGACACCCTGGCGCCCGGCGGGATCATGTACGGCCAGCGCGCGGTGCCGATCCTGCTGGGAATCTGCAAAGACATCAGCGAGGTCGCCGCAGACAACTGCTTGTTCATCAGCCACTCCAACCCCATGGCGATAAACACCTGGGCGTGCAACAAATACGGTTACGGGGTGGACATGGTTGGTCTGTGCCACGGTGTCGAACACGGCGCTCACCAGATCGCGGCGGCCCTGGGGATCGAATACGAGGACCTCGACTACATCTGCGCAGGCGTCAATCACCAGACCTGGTTCATCCGCGTCGAGCACAACGGCGAGGATAAGACCGGAGAGCTGTATGAGGCCTTCCAGAACCACGAAACGTATTCCAAAACCGAGAAGCTGCGCATTGACGTGCTGAAGCGGTTTGGATACTTCAGTACCGAGTCCAACGGCCATCTGAGCGAATACATCCAGTGGTACCGCAAGCGGCCGTGGGAGATGCAGGAGAAGTGGGTGGACCTGGAGGCCGGCGGCAACGGCGAACCCGGCGGGTATCTGCGCCGGATGCTGGAGCGCAAGGACTGGTACGAAGAGGAGGTCCCGAGGTGGCTGGAAGAGGACCCCTGGACCTTCGAAGAGGAGGAGCGCAGCCCCGAGCATACCTCCTACATTATCGAATCGCGCGAGACCGGCCGCATCTACCGCGGGCATTTCAACCTCATCAACAACGGCTGTATCTCAAATCTGCCTGATGACGCCTGTGTGGAGGTCCCCGGCTTCGTGGACGGTAATGGTATCAACCCGATCTACGTCGGTGACCTGCCGATGGGTTGTGCGGCCGTGTGCAGCCAGACCATCCACACCCAGCGGCTGGCGATGGAGGCCGCCGTGCATGGAAACCTGGATTACCTGCGGCGGGCGATGATGATGGATCCGCTGACCGGCGCGGTCTGCACTCCACCGGAGATATGGCAGATGACCGATGAGCTGCTGGTGGCTCACGAGAAGTGGCTGCCGCAGTATGACGCGGAGGTTTTCGAAGGGGCACAGCGGCGCATCGACGAGGAATGGATCGAGCCGAAGGGCTATGACGGCCCCGGCCGCCGCGAGCCGCGCTCGCCCGAAGAGCTCCGCGCCGCGCGCGAAGACGCCACAAAGCACATGGGCGAAGAAGAGGCTGAAGAAGCCCAGAAAGAGCAGAAGGCCAGGGCTGCGGAGAAAGAAAAACAGTAAGACCCCAGGAATAATTCTCACGACGACCGGATTTATTTTCTGCGGCGATGTACGTTCAGCACGATACAGATCTGCACATCCAGGGGCACAGACATGTCGCAATCAGTGCTTTAATGGTGCGTGTTGGGCGTGATGAAACGGGTAAATTAGCAGTTGACGCCCGAATCGCCATGGCCTATACTAATTCGTGTGCAGAGCATAACACAGTTATATAGTCAGACGAAAGCTCTCTGGAGGTGAGCTGCGTGCGCATCTACATGCCAGTTATCACAGCAATTCTTGCAGTAGCTCTGGTGTGCACGGTGTCCGTTGCCGATCCGTACACGTCAGTGTGGTATACCGATGCACCCGAAAAGAATGTGAGCAACAGCTGGATCGGCTCGACGGGGATGTATTACACGCCGACGGCTCGCACTGCCCCCGCCCAGGCAATGGTGTCAAGCATCCACTGGGTCAACACAGAGCCCAATGCAATGACAACGTTGGGTATCAATGTCGGCATTACACCGAACTTTGAGCTCGGCGGAGTGCGCATTGCTGACGGATTTGGTGGCGACGAGACGGAAGTCATCGCCAACGCCAAGTACAACATCGATCTCACACGCATCCTGGAGCAGGAGGACCTGCCGGAGCTCGCAGTGGGCGCGTGGGACATCGGTAATGAGTTCAACCAGACATTCTACGTGGTGATGACCAAAGACCTGGCCATCAAGGAAGATGCGGACGTCGCCAATCTCCGGTTCAGCATCGGCTACAGCGAAGCAGATATCAATACCGACAATTCACTCGACGGTCTGTTCGGTGGTATTGAATTCGTCCCGTTCGAGGACGGCCTCATCCAGCTTGAATACGATGGCGGCGACTTCAACGGCGGTCTGCGGTATTATCCCAATGAATGGATTTCTCTGGAGGTTGCTTCACTGGACGGCGACGCCGGTCTCGGCTTCAACGTCCACACAGGCTTCTAAGAGACCACCTATATAGAGACGAACTGAAAGGGACACCCGCCCGGGTGTCCCTTTTTTGTATTGTGGATGTTCAGGCTTGCCTCACGGGAAGGTCACACCGTCCTGAAGCTGCCGATGGCGGACGATGGTGGGAGTGAGAATCAGTGTCGGGTGTGACGACATACGCCGGCGAATCTGGCCGAAAAGCCCCCGGAACTCCTCGTTGATGGTGTCCATACTCCGGTTCATGCCACCGATCACGATGCTCTGTCCGTCGGCGACGGTCACGGAAGTCTCAGCAAGCTGCTGGCGCACAATCGGGACCGGACTGCCCGGACCCGGCGGCGAAACCTCTCCCGCCCACTCGGAGATGGCCGGATGAACGCGAACGGTTACCGTATCGTCGCGATTGATCCGCGGCAGGACCCACAGGTCGATCCCCAGAAAGACGGTGTTAACGACCTGTGCCGTTGCTCTGCGGTAGCCGAACTGGTCGTAGTCGGCTTCGGTGGTGATGAAGGGCATGACCTCACCGAAGGCCACCGTGGCGGGGGTGTTGTTGTGGGTGAGGACATTGGCGCCCATGACATGCTCGCCACGCGATGAGCGGCTGACGATATTCAGGCCACCGCGGAAGTTCGCGCGGCCCCACTGGAGCTGCAGGCCGCCACCAGGACGGTTCCCAACGCTCCCGGCCGAGGTATCACCCCGCTCGTAGAACCAGTCAACCCCCCACCCGGAGACCTCCTCCTCGGGAGCGTCCACGGAGCGGACATCAATATTCACCATGTCAGAGGGCCGGTCCAGCATTCTGATGATTTCCCTGAGGCGGTCGATGGCGATCTGCGTCCCCTGCACCAGGAACGCGTTCTGGGTCGTCACGACCAGCGCGCGGCCTTCGATGCCGTCAGGAAGCATGGAACCGAGGGTGGACGATGAACTGCCGGGAGCGCCTGCC
>JAWODS010000424.1:0-8904 GCA_046483205.1 Armatimonadota bacterium
GGAGGTGGCCCACTGCGACCGGCATTTCAGGCGCGTGCTGGATGCTCTGAAGGAGCGGGGGCTGTACGATGACACCGTTATCATCCTCGTCTCCGACCACGGTGATGTGATGGGCGACCGGCCGCCATGGTGGGGGCATCTGGGAGCCATTTGCGATTCGCTGATCCACGTTCCGTTGATTGTGCGTCACCCGGGCACCTTTGAGCCGGGCACGCGAGTAAGCGGGATCACCCAGACACAGGATATCTTCGCCACCGCCTGCGAGATCGCCGGTGCACAGGTCCCGGAGCTCGCAACGCAGCAGAGCCGAAGCCTCATCAACGCCGCCCGTGGCGAGGGCGTGCGGGAGTTCGGGCTGTCGGAGCATTTCAAGCCCGTGCAGTTTTTTGAGCGCATCCTGCGGGTGAACCCCGATTTCGACGTGCGCCGCTACAACCGTACCCTCAAGGCGTGGCGCAGCACCGACATGAAGTACGTCTGGGCTTCAGACGGGCGGGATGAGCTGTACGATCTGACTGAGGACCCCGGCGAAAAAGAAAATATCGCCCGCACCGATACAGAGACGGTGGCACAGATGAGAGAGGGCCTTGAAGATTTTCTGAAAACTCTGCCTCACAACGATTTCGGTGATCTGCAGTCCGCATGGCCGGGCAAGGCGGCACGCCCGGAGATCGCCGAAACGCTTCAAGCGTGGGGACTATACCGAAAGGTGCTTGACTGGCCGGACTGGGCGCCGAGATAAGCACTGGCGCAGATTCATTGACAACGACGCTACAATAAAATGGAGGCAATATGATGCAAAAGTCATATCTCGTTTTTGCGGTGCTGGCGATAGTCGCTCTGTCATTCGCGATCGCCGGCTGTCCACAGCAGACTCCCGACGAGGGATCGCCGGTGACCGGAGAGCCACCGACGGCCGGAGCGTCTGACGAACTCGCAGATGAGCAGGGCGATACACCTGCCGATGAGTCGGCAGAGAAGCCTGAGACCCTGCAGACGTTTATGGACGGGGTGCAGATGCCCGAAAGCTATGAGGCGACCTGGAAGTCAGGCGATATGGAGGTCAAGCAGCTCGTCCTCATCAAAGACCACGAACCCGCAATGGTGAAAATGGAAAGTGAAGACGGGACTCTGTACTTTAACGTGGAAGACCAGGAGATGTATATTTACGATCCGGATGAAAACACGGCGATGAAGATGCCCCTGAAAGAGGACGCCGAACGCGACATGGACTGGAAGCCCGGCGAATACGACAGCGCCGCCAAAACCGTCGGTTCAGAGACGGTGGACGGCGTTGATTGCTGGGTTTTCGAGGGCGAGGCCGAGGACGACACCCTCAAGTCGTGGGTTGGCAAGAAGGATGGACTTCCCCGAAAGGCGATCATGGGTGAAGACAGCATCACCTTCAGCTACGACCGCATCGGTGAGGTCAATGAAGATGAACTGAAGCTGCCGGAGGACGCCGAGATTCTTGACTTCAGCGACATGACCGGCGGCTAATAATACGCAGCAGTTCGCAACCTCAGGAGCCGTCCTGAACGGGCGGCTCCTTTGTATTGCGGTCCCATTCAGTCCCGCTCATACAGCTGCTCGACCACCGAGCGGCTGCGGGCGACGACCATCTCCAGGGCGCTTTCGTCCAGCCGCGACCACAGCGCCGTGCGCGTCTCATACCCCCCGCGCCTGAACGCCTCGCGGGTGGGGAGATAGCCGACATAGCCGTTGGACATGTGGGCGGGAAAGAGATACGCGGCCGGAGATTTTTCTTTCATCTCAAGCTGGCCCTGGACAAACGGCTCACCGGTCAGCGCCACCAGAGCCAGGTCGCCTATCCGGATGCCCTGGACCTCGTAGTCATACTCGCCCTCCCGCTCGCGCAGGTCGTGGACATCGGTGACCGAGGTGGCGTAACACCACTCCCAGTCCACCCGCGTCTTCTCCTCATCCAGCCACATCGGCTCGGGATTTTCGGCGATAAGCGTGCGGACCTCTTCCAGCTCGTCCTCCGGCACCTTCCGGTACGGAATCGCGACAGTTTCGTTGATACACACCAGCGGCACGCCCTCGATGCGGTCGGTCTGTTCGAGGATATAGGCCGTGGTGTCGCCAAGGATTTCGCCGATGCGCTCCGGGTCATCCACGTGGTCGCGGTCGAAGTGGTCGCGGTGATGCACATTCCCGCAGCAGCCGTTGATGACCATGCACACGCAATCCGAGCCCAGCGATTTTTTGGCCTGCGCCACCCAGAAGCCGGGCCATCCGGCACTGACAGTCCGACCCGAAACGCCGTGGACGGGATGGCAGGTGTGGTGCAAAAGCGCCGCGATTGAGGTGCCCTCCTCGTTCATGAAATGCACCACGGCGACCTCCGGATCGACCTGGCCCTCTGCGCACAGCGCATTGGCTATCTGCTCATAGCCGGGGTGTGTTTCGGTGGTTCCGTCGCGCATCATGATGCGGCGGATGAACGCGACCTTGTCATTCATGTCGCGCCCGGCGAATACGTGCACCGGCTCCACTCGCTCCTTCGCCAGCCGGATCGCCTCCAGCGTCCCCTCTATGGCCTGCTCGACATATTCTCCGGCATCGTTGATCAGCCACGTCGCGTCTTCGGGCAGCCAGTCACACAGCTCCTCATAGGTGCGCGCCCCGATCATGGGAGCGGCGTGGTTCTGCACCGTGTGCACCATCACGTGGGCGGCCGGTATCCCAAACTTCTCCTCCGCACGCCGCCGCAGGTGGTCGGCCTCGTCATCGGCGATGGCGAGGACCTCCAGCGAAAGGATGCACGCCGTCTCCTCGCCGGCCTCGACGACCAGGGCGCGGGCGTGTATGGGGTCGGCGATTTCCTCCACCGGCCGCACCTGCCCGATATTCCCGGCAAGCTGTGTCCCCATCGGTGGACTGATATCAACCTCTGCAGCACCTGCGCGAAGCTGTTGTTGGTTTTTCATGACAATCCTCCAGGGTTCAACAGACTTCCTAGATGTGCTCCTCCAGGATTCTTTTACTCTCCAAAAACTCATCCGGCGAACAGCGGTCGGGATTGAGCTCCAGGCACAGCATCCCGTCGTAGCCGATCTCGGTGAGGGCATACACGGTGCCCGGAATGTCAATATGGCCGGAGCCGACGGTGATGTGGTCGTGGGTGCCGTCGAAATCGTGTACATGCACGTGGACGATCCGGTCATCCAGCACCCGCACGAGGTCCGGCACAGCGGGATATGCTCCGCCGACAGATTGGCGGTGACGGGCGACGTGGCCGATGTCGAGGGTGATGCCGACAGGGCCCTCTGCAGCGGTGACGGCGCTGAAGTCCTCTTCGATCTCAAAGCCGACGGTGACTCCGCGCTGGCCGGCCATTGAGGATAGGTCGGAAACCGACCGCCGGAAGGCTTCGTCGGCTGCCTCGCCGGCGGGGGCCGAGGACTTCCCACGGTGCACGGTCACGGCAACAGCGCCTATCTCTGCAGCGAGGTCCAACGTCCGCTCCAGTGACTGCACTGCGCCCGCGCGGACATCATCATTGGGGCTTTCCAGTATGACATCGTAGTTGAATGATTCAGCGTGAATGGTGACAGACCGGAATGGCTTCACTGCCTCTTTGAGCCGCTCCCGGTCGGCCGCGTCATGCTGACGCACATCAAAGCTGGCCCATCCACCTCCGAAGCTCGGGGCGGTGTGAAACGCCACGCCCTCAAAGCCGCCCTCCGCCAGCCATTCAAACTGCTCGTAAAATCCGTCAATATTCCCAATACGCCAGACCATGGCACCGACGTGCATGAAATCACTCCGACAGTTGGGAGGCACTTATCCTGCCGCCATTTCCCTGCTGACTTCGACCATGACCATGAAGTTACGGGCGGCCTTTTCGGTATATGTACCTGACGCCGTGCCGCCGAGGACGAAGCCGTCAGGACCGGCCTCCTCAATCCGCTGGCGGGCGATATCGCAGACTTCCTCAGCATCCAGGCGTTCGATGACCTCCATGTCATCGAGGTTGCCGACGATGCACACCTCGCCCTGCAGCTTCTGCTTGACCAGCCGGAGGTCCGCATCGCCCCACGGCGGCGCCTCAAAGCAGTCGCAGGCGTCCATGTCAATCTCGATGAGCATGTCCAGATAATCCATCAGCGGCCCGTGATTGTGGTTGTAGGCCAGGGCTCCGTGGTCGTGCATGACATCACACATCCGGCGGTCCGGCCCGACTACCAGCGTCTCGAAGGCTTTTGGACCGAGCTGGGTGGAGGCGTACTCGCCTCCGACGATCCTGAAGGCGTCGAATCCCGCCCGGCAGGCGCGGTCAATGGAGGGCACCATGCGGTCGGCGGCCACCTGTACCAGCTCCACCATCGCCTGCGGCGCATCAGCCCACAGCAGGCAGAAGTCTTCAGGCGAGAAGTAGATCGCCGGGATGCAGATCGGGTCGATGACGCCCGCCATCACCACGCCCTCATCACCGATGCGGTCTTTCCAGGCATTGAACTCGGTAGGATCAGGCTCTGTGGGCTCATACGGCACCGACAGGAGCTTCTCGATATCGTCGGCGGTGCTGCAGGGAAACTCGATCTGTGCGGAGGTCTGCTCGGTGGTCTTTCGGACCGACCGCAGCGGTCCCCGCGGCGTCTCAATGGTGGTGATGGTCAGGTCACCGTCTGTTTCAGTGCGAGTATCTGCCCCGGAGCCGAAAAAGGAGACGCCCGCCCCGCCGGTGCGGATGATGATGTCAGTGGTCTCGATGAGCTCGCCGGCGATGGCCGAATCCGGGTCGAGATTGCCCAGGTGAAACGGAGCCACCGGCACACGGTCCGGGAGGCCGCACTCGAAGGCGGTCATCAGCCGCTCTCGTGATGTCATCGGCATATCTGAGGTGCTCCTCGTGTTGACGGGATATCTTCGGACACATGCAGTCGCCCGGCTATTTGCTGAGGTCGCCATACAGGTGCGGTCTGCGCTCGGCCCAGGTCGCGTCATGGAAGCTGGAGCCGCGCTTGGGACGGAGGCGCTCGCTGAGGTCGCAGTCTGCCCAAATGATGTCATGGCTGCCATCGTTGTATGCCAGGATGTCGCCGCCCGGATTGATGATGCAGGAGGCCTGGCGGTTGTTGCGGGCGATCACCATCCACAGGTGATTTTCGATAGCCCTCGCCCGCATGATGACCTTCCAGCGGTCGGGGGAAAACGCAAACTGCCGCGCTCTCCACTGCACCGACCGGAAGTCCCCCATGATCGGCACAAGCAGCATCTCCGCGCCGTTGACCGCCGGTACGCGCACCTGCTCGCTGGTGGAGACGTCCTTGCAAATGTTCATGCTGAGTCGCCCGATGGAGGTGTCGAAAACCGGAATTTCCTCCCCTGGCGTCACACCCCACCAGCCCTCGGGGATGGCGAGATTGGATTTGCGGTATGTCGCCTCGATGAGGCCGTCCTTCTCGATAATCAGTCCCGTGTTATACACGAGGTCACCGTCACGCTCCATGACACTGAGGGCCACCATGACCTCACATTCGGCGGCGGTGGCGCACAGGGCGTCTGTCTGCGGCCCCGGGATCGGCCGGGCGTGGTCGATGACGGTGCCGTCCAGCCGCCAGGAGGTGGCCACCTCGGGCAGCAGCACCAGGTCGGGATTGCAGTCATCAGCGGCCTGCCGGATCCAATCACAGAAGAACTCCACGCGTTCATCCACCGTATCCCCGGCAGGCTCCGGAGTGATTGTCGCCACCCGAACCGTGCGTTCAGGCGGCGCCTCCCCGGCATTCACCGACGGTTTCTTGAAGACCGCTCGCCCCGTCGCCGTCCACCGCAACCCGAACCGCAGCACCGCACGGCAGGCTTCATCCGGAGCGCGCAGCGTCCTTTCAGCACGGCCCTCCGACCCTTCAGGGGTGCGTATGATCAGGTAATCGTAATCACACCGCTCATCGCCCTCATCCATCCAGAAGACGAAAATGGGCACCGAATCAAGCACATTCGGCACCTCATCGGCCTGCCAGTCGAGACCGATTTCATACCACCGGCCGGCCTCGATGTCATCGAACACAATATCCCACCCGCCGAAGCAGCCGGGGCTGCCGGAGCTTTCCACAACCAGCCAGTTGCCGGTCCGGCGGCAGTGGGGTTTGAGGACCTCCCGGGCCGCCCATGTCCGCAGGCCTGAGGGTTTTATGTCCGAATCGGTCTCGATGTCCGCCTCCATCGTCTCCAGCACGATCATTGTGTTGACTCCTCACTGCCACAGGAAGCGCCAGAGCTGTGCGCCGCGTGCGAAATACAGGTTGCTGTCAGCGTCTGCGGCGAGGAACTGTCCGCCCTCATCGGCAATGATCCGGGTTTCAAGCGTGTCCGGAGCAATCTCAATAATGCTGTCATCGTTGAGGCCGTAGAGCATCCCGTTGGGCGCCAGTGTCATCTCGGTGCAGTCGCCTGTGGGCGCCTCGACGGTGCGGGTTATCTCCATGGTGTCAGGCGAGAACTTGAACAGCTCTGCATTCGATGTTCCGATGACACCGCCAGACGGCTCGCAGGCCAGCGCCGTGACCCGCATCTCGATGCTGTGGGCTTTTTCGGAGGCAAACGGGTCCCACACGAAAAATTCATTGCTTCCGGCAGCATACACGTAGCGGTCATCGGAATCGCACTTATGGACCGCTCCTTCGGCGACCAGATCGGTCCAGACGGTCGCCTCGCCGCTGTCGGGGTCGATGCGGCTGAAGGCGCCCTTTGGGGCCGACCCGTACGAGGGAATCGAGCCCATATAAATCATGCCGTCGGGCCCGAGGGTGTTACACCGGGTCCGGTACTGTCCGTGACCGATGGAACCCAGACAGCGGGGATTGGCTCCGGGATCTTCGCCCGGGCGCCATGGCACAGACGGGTCATAGACATTCACTACCGCCATGACGTATGCTCCCATATAGATCTTCCCGTCACGACCACAGCTCATCGAATCCACCTGTCCGCCCCATTTGCTCACTTTGCCGAGGTCGTGCAGTTCCCCGCTTTCAGGGCGGTAGCCAAACATGTGCATATTTATGTAGGTGGCGCCGAAGATATGTCCCTTTGGCGAGGCGGCAAGGTCCATGATGTTCATGCCATCGGTGGCCTGGGCCAGTTTGCTGCGGGTGATCTCGCGCCCCTGCTCAAGGTCATACAGCACATAGGATTGGTCATCGACGCAGTGGGCCCACCTGTTTTCGGTCACCACCGCGCACTGCCCAAGCCGTTCGGCATGCAGCGTATAGGCCTGCGTCTGCGGGGCATAGCTGTAAAGATCACCGTTGGGGAAGGAATACAGATAGAACGTTCCCTCATCCCCGCCACGGCTGTGCATCATCCACACCGCTTCATCGGGATTGGGGACCTTCTGGACGATTTCGCGGCTTTCGGTGTCATACAGCAGCCAGTGATTCTCAAAAAGCACCGAGGCACACATGTACGGGCCGTGTCGCCGGAGGCTGTACACCATGTTCGCGTCATATTCGGGCGGCAGGACGCTCTGCATCTCGCCGGTGGCCGGATCAATGACGACCAGGGTCGCCTGCGTGCCCCCTCCAACCCAGACGTTCCCGTCGGCGTCAACGGCAATGGACCGCGCGTACTGGATGCCCTCCCGGATCGGCCCGATGAAGCGCATTTCCGAGGTTTCGATGTCATACTCCAGAACCCCGGCGGTGGGATAGCATGCTCCGTAGATTTTATTGCCGTCCGGGGAGGCGACCGTGTCCCAGACATACGTGTTGCCGAATTCGGAGCCGCCGATGGTGTCGAGGGACTGAGTTTCCGGGTCATACCGGTATATATCGCCGGGATTGACGCCACCGATGTACAGCGCTCCGTCGCCTCCCGGGCACAGCCCGTAGCCCCCGGAGGAGCCGAGAGGGACATCGAAGACCTCGCCGGGAGCCGTATTGCACCCGACGAGGGCACCGCCGGTGTTGGAGAAATACGGGATGTAGAAGGTCTGTGCCTCATCCCCCACCACGACGCCGTGAGAGTTGCCATAAACGACGGCGCGGATGGGGACGCCGACACGCTCGATGGTCCCGTCTGCCTGAGAGAGGGTGGACATGGCAAGCACCACTCCACAAACCAAAATAAGCTGCCCTGCACGCATGGCTGAAAGCTCCGTCCTGCAGCATCACGTTTGCCGAAGAGTGTTTCTCGCCATGCGGGAGATGCACCTGCGAGAGGTCTTATGAACCCGCGGCGTACTGGGTGATATAGGTGCGCCAGGCGCCGGAGGTCATGACGATAAGCACCAGCGCCCAGAAGAAGGCGATGGCCGAGGCCGCCGTCATCCACAGCCACCGGCCGCCCATCTCCTCTTCCTCCCGCATCTTATGGACACCGAACGCGAACAGGCCGAGCCCGCCGATGGTGGCGATGATGGGCCAAAGCATTGACGGGGGCGGCGGAGGCTTTTCGACCGCTTCGGTGTCGTCAATTTCCGCAAGCATCTGCACACCGCCCCACATCGGCCGGATCAACAGGACAGGGATATACACATTCAGCACCCATATGATGATGAGCGCGAATATCACAATCGCGACACTGTAATCAGGGCCCTCCTCGGTCATGAGTCATCACCGGTCCTCATCATGAAGCAGTTAGACACAGCATAGATTATCACTGAAGCATGCGGCTATGCGGTCTGTGTAAAGATAGCAACACTCTCGCGCGGGAAGTCACAGTCCCACAAATATCTCTTGGCGATCCAGTGCATCGTTTGCGGGCTGTAGAAGCAGATGTGGGTGATGTCGTAATGGTAATACCAGTCATCAAACTCCGCCCATTCATCCAGCATCTGTGTCATAATGCCGAGCTGCCCGCCGGAGCGCAGCATCTGGTTGAAGCGGTCAAACTCCACCCGCGGCCTGCGGAAATGTTCGACCGTCTCCGTGCAGG
>JAWODS010000451.1:0-8174 GCA_046483205.1 Armatimonadota bacterium
AATCCGGGCCTCCGGGGAGCAACCGCTATGTGACGACACGCTACCGGGCCGCTCTTTTCAATGACCCGTTCGCCGCCGCCTACGCACAGGAGTATGAGGGCAATCCACTGCTTCGTGTCTCGCTCCGTGAGGCGTATGACTGGCTGGCAAAGCCCGTGCCGGAGCCGAAATCCCTCAGCCTGCTCCCGGACGCACGGGCGTTCAAAGACATCGGCGTTGTGTACATGCACACGGCGATGGAGCGGCCCAATGACAATATCTTCTTCGAGTTCAAATCCGGCCCCTACGGATCCTTCGGCCATTCTCACAATGACCAGAACACCTTCAACCTGATGGCCTTCAATGAGCCGCTATTGATCGACACCGGCTACTATCACTCGTACGCCGACGATCATCATGCGGGCTGGACGATGCGCACAAAAGCGCACAACGGCATTCTCGTGGACAATACGGGACAGCCAAACAGTGACCTCTCGGCGTTTGGGCGCATCATGGACTTCAAGCAGGGCGATGAGTACATGTACTGTGCCGGTGAAGCGCACTGGGCGTATGACCAGGTGGATCTCGATCGTTTCACCCGGCACTGTCTGTGTATCAAGCCCGATATCTTCGTCATCTACGACCAGCTCAAAGCGCCGGAGGCACACCGCTACCAGTTTCTGCTTCACGCGGAAGAAGAAATGGATATTAATCATCTCACCCAAACCATCGACGTCAGCGGCGAAGTGGGCCAGTGTCGAGCAACCATACTGCAGCCTGATAACCTGAACATCTCGCAGAACGACGAGTTCAATCCACCGGCGAAACACTGGCGCCCCGATAAGAGCTGGGCGATGCCCAACCAGTGGCATCTTACGGCCGAGACAACCGAGCCTGCCACCGAGGCCGGCTTTCTGACGGTTATCGAGGTCACCCGTGCGGGTGAGCCTTACGCCGAAGATGTCCATGTCGTCGAAGGTGACGATTGGATCGGTGTCAGCATCGATCGCAGGGACTCACACGTGGTCGCCGCATTCGCCAGGGAGATACCTCCCCTTGACGGGCCGCAACCGCCGGTGGACATAGAGCTTCCCGGCCTTGAGGCAACAGCGTTTGCTGCAGCGGCGGAAATCACCGACGGACGGGCCTCCCGCATTATCACAATCTCGGGTGACCGGGCGGCTGTAAGGTAGCATAATCCTGACCCGCCGGTCGCAATTGAGACGACCCTGCAGAAGAGCTCGACACAATCGGAGGTAGCAGATCAATGAAAAACGCCAGATGCAGGTTTTGGTACATTACACTGACGCTGACTGCTGCGTGTCTTGTGTCATCAACGGTCACTGCCATGGCTGCCGTGCGTGGGTCGGTTTTTGATGCTTCGGTGCCCGGTGCGTTCGGCGTTACATATCTTACGGATCGTGCGCTCGTCACCGCCACCGTTGAGCCGACTGCTGATGAGAGGGAGTCATTCACGCTGTCCGTCCGCCTCTCGCAGCCGGTGAAATGGGTGTATCTGGATGAAAACCTTCTGGGCGATGACGAGTTCTCGTGGGATGCGACGGCGAAGAAGGTGACCCTCCAGGTGCCCTGTGGCAGCCACCGGATACATCTCGGATGGACGGATGAGCCGAGCCTGCCGCCGGAGGGCGGATCGATCCCGGTGTACTATGACGATCAGCAGGTGGGGACGCTGAGTGCCTTCTTTGACCTTGAAGGTATGGAGGCGACCGGTGACCTCACGGTCGGTCCGGGAACCATGCGCATAGCACTTTTCCCGGCCGTCAAATTGGAGCCCGGCGATATCAGCGTATCCTCCGGGACTGAAGCCATTCGTGGCTGGAACACGACAGGTCAGGCACTCGTCGGCGAGAATCACCTCCTGGTTGACGAAGACCCCACCGTGACGCTGAATGTTCGCGCCCCCGCACTTTCCCGGGTGCCCGTGGACAGGATTGTGGTGACCCAAGTAACGCCCCCGGCGCGAGTCGCAAAAGTCGGCGACGAGATACCTGCAAACGCCATTCTCGTGGAAGCCGAAAACTTCAGCGACAGCACGGGTACTGCTCCCGGTACGACTCCCGGATCCCATCATGATACACACGGTGGAGCCTGCGCGTACAGCCTTCGCGGTGATGGCAGCACCATCGAGTGGGTATTGGAGGTGCCCGAGGCTGGAAAATACGACCTGTACGCCCGCGCCGCCTGTGGGGATGTCGGAGCATACCGGATCGTCGAAGTCGATGGCGAGACGCCTGCAGGCCTCGAGTTGGTCGAAATGCCCAGCACGAGCGGCTGGGGCCACGCAGACGGCGAATGGTGGCTCGTACGCATGACCGGTGGTGACGCTTCTGCCCCATCGCTGCAACTGGATGCCGGCGAGCATACCGTGACATTTACCGGCGTCCTGCAGCACCATCTCAACCTCGACTACCTGCTGCTGGTGCCGGTGCAATAGGACGGGCACCGATACTCACAACCCTGCTCGATACGTCCGCATCCAGCAACTCCCGGCGAATAAATAGTAACCATGGGCGAAATGGAAATCAGTGTTCAGGATTGCGCGTGAATATGCATCCAGAGGCCGATAACCGGGGCTGTGCCGGTTGCCCCGGGCGATACACACCGCGTGATACCAACTTCACTCTTTTCCACTCGGACGCAACGCGGCGCTTCTGCAGTGGCAAGTAGTGGGACGCCGGGCGGAAGGCAGTGATCGCTTCGGAGAGGCCGCCGAGCACATGCGCATTCTCCATGTGGCATGGAGAAAAAAGTTCAGCACACTGGTGGACGAAGAAATGCCCGACCACGGCTTCCGGAAGACCTACGCCAGCACCATGTGCTGCTGCCCGGAGACTGCTGCACTCCTGGCGAAAAGCACGATACCCGCAGTCTCAGAGCCGTATTCAGAAGAGATATGGCGCACAATGCACACGTCTCGCCGCGGTTACTGGCCGCTCGGGCTGAAGCTCATGTCGCTGGTGACCAGTATCGCTGCCAGGCGGGTCGTCGGCTCCCGGTGTTTCAATGAGATAATGTAGTCACCCCCGGCGACCTTAAAGTTCTTCTCGCACGGCCCCCACTCCCAGTGTGGGTGAACTCCCGTTGACCACGCAGAGAAGCTTTTCTCATCTGTCTGCGAAAATGAGACCCAGAATGAATCGGCGCTCTTGCTCGGCGCCCACAACAGGCCCCAGATAGCGTACTCCCCTTCTTCGAGGTCACCGAGGTGTATCTGCGCCATTCCATCTTCCGGCGGCCCGTCGCGAGATGCGCCGGCAGCGCCGCTGGCAGTAAGATATGAATAGCCCTCAAACGGCTCCTCGACGACAGTCATGGGCGGCTGCAGATTCGTGGCCTCCCTCGCCGGGATGTAGCGGTACAGCGGGCCTCCCTGCTGTGTTTCGACCCCGACAGCAGCCATCTCTCCGGACACGCCCGCAATGTTCATCGCACGCACCCTGTAGAAGTACCTGGTACTGGCCTCGACGGAGAAATCGTTGTATCCGCTCCCGAAAACATCGGATGCAATCCGGGTGGTCTCCGTGGTCTCGAATTCCTCGCTCGTGCCGCGGTAAATCTGATATGTCCATCCACTCCGGCGTGCTCGGGTCGCCTCCCACGTGAGCTGCACCCTGCCGCCACCATAGGCCTCGGCAGTAAGATTAGCCGGGCGGCCCGGTGGTGTGTCGGCAGCGTACTCGTATTCACAGGCATAAATGCCCTGCCACAGTCCTGTTCCGTCCTGTGAAATGGAGACACTCACAGGACCCTCGAACGCCGCCGCGGGGTCGTGCTCGTTCCACGAAAGAACGGGCACCTGCATTCCTGAGGCGTGCTGGTTTTCAAGGAACACCAGCAGACGGTCCTGCATCTTCATCAGGGTAAATCGCCACCAGCGGCTGTCCGGCGGCTGTGGTCGCTCACTCGGGTCTGCATCGTTCCATTGATCGCGCGGGAAGTCGCGCCAGCTCATCACAACATCCGAGCCCTCTGTCAGTATTTCACCCGACGGAGCCCTGAGAAGCTCGAGCTTGCCGTGTGGCATCCCCTCGTCATCGGTCCCCCGCCAGCGGACGGTGTATCCGTCGCCATCTGCATCCGTCAGGGTCACTGTGGAGGTCGCATCATAGGCCTGCGGATGATGATCCCACGCGACGACACACTCCGCGGGCAGTTGGGTATCCATGACAGTCGTCTCATCCGCCAGCTCCATGTCGGCGCTTTCACCCGAGTTCAATACCGGCTCTCCCATATACAGGGCGACGTTAAAGACGGGCTCGGGGGGTATCTGCGGAAGCTCCACGGGTTCCTCAGGCGACAGTGCTCCGACCTCACAGGCGCCGATATCAGGAGCATCCCCATGAGGCCTCAGGCGGCTCCAGCGGTCATCGGGAACGCAGTCCAGCGGCATGGCGGCCTCAACGGCGGGACTGTCGGCGGCTGCATGCACGTCATACCCTTCACCTGTAAGCTGTGGATCAGCCGTCAGCCCGTCGGTTCCCGCCTCGCCGGGTATCGCCTGCCCGGTGGCATAAAGCAGGTTGTGGCCGACGGTGGAATTATCAAAGTACTCTGTCTGCAGCAGCGTGCCTGTCGAACCTGTGATGAGGTTGTTGAGAAATCGGTTATCGGCGGGCTTATGCGGGCGTTCATCGGTCGGTTCCATTCCGACAATGCCGCTGTCGCAGTCGATAATGGTGTTGTTGGCGATGGTGGTGCCCTCGGTTTCGATATTGAGGCGCGAATTGAGTCGCCCGGTTTCCAGGCGAATGGCAGAGCCCAGTTGATCGAGGAAAAGGTTGTTGACGATGGTATGACGCTTGCCCATCACGCGCAGACCAATCGCGTTATTCACCAGCACATTCCCATCGACGCGGACCTCGTTACCGCCCCGCAGGGTGACGCCCGAGCGGATGCAGTGAGCGGCGAGATTGTGCTGGATAATGTTGCGCGAGCTCTTGTTGGAGATGATCTCGCCATCGCCCCACGCGTAATTGAAGAGGTTGTATTCTATGACGGCCCGTGGCTCCAGGTGTCCGCGTTCGCGCTGGTTCTGGCCGATCTGGATATTTTCCTGGCCATTACTCGAATACCGGAAGATATCGCGGAAGATGTTGTGGTCGTAGCGGTTATCCCTGCCCACTTCGCCCTCGAGTGTGATTACCTGCCCCAGACTCATCGATTTGCTGCCGGTGAAAAAACAGTGATCGACGCGGTTGCGATCACATCCCATGGAAACCCTCAATATATGTGAGAAGGTGGAGCTGGGATTGCCGCAGCGGGTGAAGTGGCACTGTGTCACCCGGCAGTCATTGGCATTCTCCAGTTGCACGATTCCGGCGGGATAACACTCCTCGAAGCGGAAGCCCCGCAGCACCACAAACTGCCCTGTCACCGTCATTCGGCTTTGTCCGTGAAAAACGACGCTTCCGGGTGTCTCCGGTCGCACGACAATTGGCTCCTGTGCCGTTCCCTCCGCCGAAAGCCGGGCCCTGAACTCCCGGTAGATGCCGTCCTGCACGACGATTTCATCGCCAGGCGAAGCGCCTTCGACAGCAGCTTCAAGGTCGTCGGCGCTTGCTGGCAGGCCCTCGGACGATGATGTCGGTATGGTGTCTGCCCCGCTCCCATCGGTGACAACCTCCACCACATGAGGCCCTGCCGGAAGTTCCACGCGCAAAAGACCCGGGGTTACGATAGTCCCGGAAACCGGCTGTGAATCGACATTCAGGCCGGTTATACCGGGGTAGCGGAAATGCACGGGTCCGTCCGTGGCGCTGATTTTCGCCCGTGTTTCCGTGATGTACAAGTCCACCTCAGCGTCGGTTAGAACCGGATAGGTGAATGCCCCGCCGATGACGTCCCGCTGATGGCTGCCCGGGAGATCTCCCGGCTCTGCGTAGCACGCGCCCCCGTAGAGCAGCAAAAGCGCGATCACAATGACCGCTGTCAGTCGTGACATAGTATCTCCCCACACTCTGGTCGGTTCATGCTTTTGTACCATATTCTCTGCCCCACCCCGCAATACTTCCAAATCTGTGAATAATTTTTTGCTCGCTGCAGGATGCTGGCTATCGCTGATGCACCTGTCTGTCAACTGCACTAAAAAAACATATTGACTTGAGCGAACGGTGGGAATAGACTGGCGGCATCATGGCCATGTCCGTTGATGCGGAAGGCAGCGTGCCGGGACAGCAGAGCAGCCATAGAAGTGTCTTTGCGACGATTTGTCAAAAGCCGGCTCCCGGCGAATATCTCTTAAAGCAACTCCAGGCTGCAGTGGCGTTTACTTCCCTCTCCGCTACGACCAGTCACGTCCACGGCTCCACCAACGACCGGCCCTCCTTTGCCCCATCCGTGTCATTTACCGCTGTGTTGTTGCATCGTCTCGCCGTTCTTTGCGGACGGTGGATGGAAGAGCAGGCAAATCCGCATACGGCCTGCACATGCGTTGGGCGTCCCCGTCCCCAGCAGCGTACTCCCGACGCGGTTGCCCCCTTTCGGCTACGCATGTTCCACCACCGACGGCAAAGTACTTGCGGGCAGTGCGGGGGGCTGGCAACCTCCAGCACACCATCTTTCATCAGAGACACAAGTTTGACAACAATCTCTTCAGAATGCAGAGTGCTGGCTATTCATGGTACAAAAACGTTCGTTCATGCACACAGCAGCGATGCTGGGAGGAGAGTCGATGATGCGTTTGTGGTGCTGGTGGCTGACAATGTTGCTGGTGGCGATAGCAATCCTCGGGGGCTGTCACGGGCTTACCGACCGACAGGTGATACGCCCTGTCATCGCCGCCGCTGAGGTGGTGCCGGAGGAACTGAGCTTTCGTGGTGGATTGGTAAGCCTGCGGGTCACCGTTCGAAATGAGCGGGTAGTGGAGCGTGTCAGTGCGCGGATCGTGTCGTCCGAATCCGATGAGACTGTCGCCCTGGCGCCTGCAGGGCGTGGATGGATCGGCGAATGGACAGCTCCGTCGAATGCCGCTACCGATGTGCATAACTATGCGGTGACGTTCGTCGCCGTGGACGCCGGGGATATTGCGAGTGCACCGGTTGAGCGTGCTTTCAGCGTGGGGGCAGCAGACGATGATGCCCTGCCGCTGCCGCCACCGGCTCCCGCACCTGCGCCGCCGGAGGATGACTGAGACGCCAGGCTTATGATCGTGACGAGGGATAGTGTGTGTGTGGCCGTGATCGCAAATGCAGCAATTGCTGGGAGGTCGAAGAGATGACCCGCCTTCCGTTCCGACGCACTTTGCCGCTGGCTCTTATCCTCTGTATCGCGACGGGCGTGATCGCTGCTGGAAGCACGGACGCGCAGTCGCTGTTTCCGAAATACTTTCTGGATCTTCTCCCCTTCAATGCAACGCCGGCGCAGACCGGTTCCGCGGAATACTTGCTCAGTGTGGGGCCCGATGGCGAGTTGCTGCAGGTGAAGACGGGTGCAAATATCTTCGAGATGAGCCCTGACGGACGATATGTCGTGCTGTCGGCCCGTCCGCAGGCCGGGACAGACTTCCTGCAGGTGTGGTGCCACGACCGGTTGACGGGCCTCGTCCGATGTGTGAGCCTCGAGGCAGACGGAGGGTATGCGAACGCTTCGTGTACCAAGCCGAGTGTGAGCAATGACGGGCGTTACGTCACTTACATTGAGCTGCGGGGCTACACCGGCCCGGCCACCGGGGATATGAACCTCATCGTGCATGATATCCACACGGGGACCGGCAGCTCGCTCACCAGTGACTTGGGGGACTGGGTGGTCGACGGGGAGATCAGCGGGAACGGGACTTTCGTCACCTTCGAGCGATACGAGTGGGAGTACGTCTCGGGCAATCGCGTTTACAAGCAGAACCTGGCGACCGGACAGAGGCAGGGGATGCCCCGACTTCCTGATGAGAGCCATCAGCAAGCTCCCTCGATCAGTGACGACGGCAGCATCGTGGCCTACTTGAGCAGTCAGTCCCTTGCAGTCAATGGCTCGGTTGTCGTCCCCGCTATAGAAAAACCTACTCACTATCCTCTCATTCCCGCCTACGTCACTGTGAATGATCCGAAAGTAAGTGGAGACGGACGCTTCGTGGTCTTTGGAAAATCGTGGAGAGAGGGAGTACCGCCAGACGGGCATTGGGAGGAGTACGGCTCGGTCCACCGTCTCAATGTTGCCACCGGCACGGTCCAGCACGTCAG
>JAWODS010000462.1:0-11393 GCA_046483205.1 Armatimonadota bacterium
TCAGAAATGAAAGGTGCGGCGCAGCGATTCGATGGTTTGGCCGCTCTCCGGGAAAAGCACGCCAATGAGAATCCAGACCACGGCGAAAACCACCGGAAAAGTCGCCAGCGCGAGCATGGTCCACAGGCACCCGACGCCCTGCGGCTTCTGTCCTGTATGCCGCTCAAACCGGCGAGCCTGGACCAGAAACCAGATGTTTGTAACGAGGCCGCCGGCATAGCCGAAAAAATACAGCAGTAATGTCAGCTTCGCCGCATCTGCGTAGTTCCATGGCGCAATGAGCCTGTCCCGCGAGCCTCTGTCCATGATGAGACGGGTCTGCGAGACCTTACTCTCCGTTCTTCTTTTCGCCGTCGGGCAGATGTGCTGCGAGCTGGTAATCTCGCAGCTTATCGTAGGTCTCTTCGATGACGCGCTGGACCTCGTCAGCGGTGAAATCTTTGGAACCAACCATCTCCACGGTCACCCAGTCCAGGCCCTCGATGCGGGCGAGGGCGTTGTAGTAGGCTTTGACATCCAGAATGCCCTTGCCGGGGATTTGATTTTCGACCGGGCCGATGCTCATATCATCGGATTTGTAATCCCGGATGCGGGCGGTGAAGATCCACGGCTTCAGCGCCTCGACGGCCTCAACGGGGTCGTCGCCGATGCGCTGCAGGTGCGTCCCGTCGATATTCAGGCCCAGCCATTCGCTGTCACATTCCTCCATGAAGCGCTTTGCACTGTCAATACTGTACACGGAGCTGCCAACATGGGGCTTGAACGATATTTTCACCCGGTGCGAGCGCGCGCAGACCTTCGCAAACTTGATGCGGTACATCAGCTTTTCCCATTCATCCTCATCATCGCTCGTACCGCCGGAGCTTGTGGTGATATACGGCGCACCGAGCTTTGCGGCCGCGGCGACCAGGGGCTCAAAGCCGGGCTTCCTGAAGGCGCCGCCGACGCCGACTGATTCGATAACCAGCCCGCGCTCGGCGACCTTCTCGCGGATCTGCCGGTAGTAATCGTCATCCATTCCGGGCTCGAAATGAAGCCCCATGTTTGGGATTGAGACAAGCTCGATGGCCTCATATCCCGCCTCGGCGATTCCGTCGAGCGCGGTGTCCAGGTCGTGTCCTCCAAACAGCAGTGTCGAACATGCCAGCTTCATATGTACGCCTCCGTCCAGTGTCAGCGGTGTGGTGTCACAGTCGGCAGTCAAAATCACAATTTCCTGCTGCGGGTGGGAGTCTCCTGCATGAGGCAGGATGTTTGGCGGTCATGGCCCGGCCACCGGTTTCAGACCACCAGGACGGTGGTGACGTCCTCGACCGTGGCGATCGGGTCCCAGCGGCGGGCTCCATTGCTGGTCACAAACAGCGTGCGCTCGTCATCGTGGAAGGCGAACAGGCCGGAGACCGTCCGTGAGGCGGCGATGAGGTGGGTGTCAAGGTTGTGGTAAAAATGCTCGGGCAGGCCGCCGTGGGCGGTGGAGAATGAGGAGCCGCCGTCAACCGAGCGAAAAATCTGTCCCTCACAGCCCGTCTCACCGTCCGGGTGCGGCCCCAGCGAGGCCGTCACCAAAAGTAAGTCGGGATCATCGCAATCGATAACAACAGCGCGCTGGTAGTTGCGGGGCAGAAATGGCGCGAGCACTCCCTTCCAGGTGTCGCCGCGGTCATCACTTCGGAAAAAGCCCTGCTGCGTGGCGGCGAAAACAGTATCAGGCAGATCGGGATGCGTCTCGACGCGGTGGACGTCGCGGTGCAGCGTCCCCGTGGCCGCAGACCAGCTTTGTCCCGCGTCGAAACTGCGCATAATGCCACCGACGTGAATGTCGGCGTACAGGGCGGGGGTGTCTGAATCCTCGATCGCGGCGAGGCTCCGGACATCCGGAGGGCCGCCCCATGGTGTATCCCATTCCTGGCGGGTCGGAGCTCTATCGAAGCTCTCCAGCTTCCTGGCTGCAGTTGTCTCCGATGACTGCACCACGTACATCCGCGCATCGGCGGCTCCGGCAAAGATGCGGTCCCGGTGCTGACAGAGACAGTTGGCGCGGTGCTGAAGCGTGCCCAGCCTTTGCCACATCTCATCAGCCCACGCCTGGTCCGGGTGTGGCCCGAGTAAAATGGTGTTCTCATCAGCAACGGCCATAAGCCGCCCGTTGCTCGTAAAGGCGATGTGCCCGATGTCCCGGCCACGAAGCGCACGTGAAAGGACCTCGCCGTCATCTGAAAAGCAGATAATCCCACGGCTGGTGCTCGCAATGATCATCAAAGACCGCCTCTACACGGGGATTGCTGTATCACCTTCAGACTGTGTCGGATTTGAAGAGTTCACTGACCTGCGAGAGCCGCCGCCCAAACAAAAAAGGGCCACCGCAGGGTGACCCTGAATGGACGAGGCTTTTTCGGTGTTCATTCTGCGGCGGCATTCATGTGTTTGTGATATTCCTGCAGCGCTTTTGGTTCGATGCGGCCCTGGCGAACCACTTCCAGCCCCAAAGCGGCCACCATCGCTCCGGCCATCGTGGTAATGGTGGGGACGTGGTACATGATCGCTTCCCGTCGGATGGCCATCTGGTCCTCCCGCGGCTCCTGCCCGGCGGTGGGGGTGTTGATAATAAGGTCAATGCGCCCGTCGCGGATGAGATCAACGGCATTGTGCCCGCCGGAGGGGTCGGACAGCCGGGATATTTCTTCAGCCTCGATACCGGAGCGCCGCAAGACGCTGGCGGTGCCGCTGGTGGCTACAATATCGTAGCCCAGATCCGACAGCCGCTTTGCCAGGAAGATCACCGAGCGCTTGTCGCGGTTGCGAACGGTAATGAATATGGTGCCTTTTTCCGGCAGCACGTGACCTGCAGCAATGTACGCCTTGGCGAATGCGGAACCGAAGTGCTCGTCAATCCCCATGACCTCACCGGTTGACTTCATCTCCGGCCCGAGCAGGGTGTCCACGCCGCTGAACTTGCCGAAGGGGAAGACGGGGCATTTGACGGCCATGTGCGGGGGATGAATCTCTTCGGTAAAGCCGAGCTCCTCCAGCGTCTTTCCGGCCATGACACGGGCTGCAATCTTCGCAAGCGGCACCCCGATGGCCTTCGATACATACGGGACCGTCCGCGAGGCCCTGGGGTTCACCTCGATGACGTAAAGTTGCTCGTTGCGGATGGCGTACTGGATATTCAGAAGGCCCTGGACTCCCAGCTCCAGCGCGATGGCCCGGGTTTGCTCGCGGATCTGTTCCATCTCGTTTTCTGCCAGGGAGAACGCGGGCAGCACACACGCGGAGTCACCGGAATGAATCCCGGCCTCTTCGATGTGCTCCATGATCCCGCCGATGACGCACCGCTCTCCGTCGGCGACGGCATCGACATCAATCTCCACGGCATCTTCGAGGAACCTGTCGATCAAAATTGGCTGTTCGGGCGAGGCATCCACGGCACCCGACATATACTTATCCAGCATCTCGTCACTGTAAACGACCTGCATCGCCCGGCCACCGAGAACATAGGAGGGCCGGACGACCACGGGATAGCCGATTTCTCTTGCAGCCGCGCGTGCCTCTTCGAGGGAGAAGGCGATATCGTTGCGCGGCTGGCGACAGTTGAGCTTATCCAGCATGTCCTTGAAGCGTTCGCGGTCCTCAGCGCGGTCGATGGCATCGGAACTGGTGCCCAGGATGGGCACATCGTTTGCCGCCAGCTCCTTGGCGAGATTCAGGGGCGTCTGCCCACCGAACTGCATGATGACGCCGTGCGGATTCTCTTTGTCACAGATGTTGAGGACATCCTCCACAGTCAGCGGCTCGAAGTACAACTTGTCGGAGGTGTCATAGTCTGTCGAGACGGTCTCCGGGTTGGAGTTGACCATGATGGTTTCATAGCCGTCTTCGGAAAGAGCCAGGGCGGCATGAACGCAGCAGTAATCGAACTCGATGCCCTGCCCGATCCGGTTGGGACCGGCGCCGAGAATGATGATACTGTCCTTTTTGCTCTCGCGCTGTTCGTTTTCGCGCTCGTAGGTGAGATAATAGTACGGCGTGTAGGCCTCAAACTCCGCCGCACAGGTGTCAACGAGCTTCACAACCGGCTCGAGGTCCAGTGACTTGCGGATCTTGCGAATCTCGCCTTCCTCGCGCTGCGTCAAAACGGCGATCTGGCGGTCGGAAAAGCCCATTCGCTTCGCACGCCGCATCAGGTCGCGTGGGAGGGGGACCTCTTCATTCTCGCGCTCGCCGCTGCGACCGATCGCTGCAATCTCGTCCTGCATTTCGACAATCGCAGCGATATGGTGCAAAAACCACGGGTCGATCCCCGTAATTTCGTGCAGTTCCTCGAGCGTCATGCCCCCCATCATCGCCGACCGGAGCTGAAACAGGCGGTCGGGATGGGGTATCTGCAGCTTGGCCTCCAGGTCCCCTCTGGGCATCTGGTCGTAATGAGAGCCGTACCCGTCGGCGCCGAGGCCGTAGCGCTTGATTTCAAGCCCCCGGATCGCCTTTTGCAGCGATTCGGTGAAGGTGCGGCCAATCGCCATCGTCTCACCGACCGACTTCATCTGGGTCATGAGTGTCGGATCGGCGCCGGGGAATTTCTCAAACGCCCACCGCGGAATCTTGGTAACCACGTAGTCAATGGTCGGCTCGAAACAGGCCGGCGTTTCGCGGGTAATGTCGTTGGGGATTTCGTCAAGTGTGTACCCGCAGGCAAGCTTGGCCGCGAACTTGGCGATGGCAAAGCCGGTGGCCTTCGAGGCCAGTGCCGAGGAGCGGCTGACACGGGGATTCATCTCGATGACAACGATGCGCCCGTTTTCGGGATTGACCGCAAACTGGATGTTCGATCCCCCGGTGTCAACCCCGATTTCCGTCATAATCTTAATGGCCATGTCCCGCATGAGCTGATATTCGCGATCCGTCAGCGTCTGGGCCGGGGCGACGGTGATGGAGTCGCCGGTGTGGATGCCCATCGGGTCGAAGTTTTCAATGGAGCAGACGATGACCACGTTGTCCTTGCGGTCGCGCATGACCTCCAGCTCGTATTCCTTCCAGCCGATGACTGATTCTTCGACAAGAACCTGGTTCATCGGGCTGGCGTCCAGTCCCCGGGAGCAGACCTCCTCAAGATCGTCTTCGTCATGAACAATGCCGCCACCGGAGCCGCCGAGTGTGCCGGAGGGCCGTATGATCAGGGGCAGACCGATGTCTTCGGCGATCAAATGCGCGTCACGGAGGTTGGAGGCGAAGGCGCTCTGCGGGACCTCCATACCGGCTGCGAGCATGGCGTCCTTGAACAGCTCCCGATCCTCAGCCTTCTTGATCGCCTTCCGGGATGCACCGATAAGCTCGACGTTGTGGCGGGAAAGCGCTCCACTTTCCGAAAGCTGAAGTGAGAGATTCAGAGCCGTCTGTCCGCCGAGGGTGGGCAACAGCGCATCGGGCTTTTCACGAGCGATGATGTCTGTCACCGACTCGATCGTCAGCGGCTCAATATACGTTCGGTCCGCCATTTCGGGATCAGTCATGATGGTGGCGGGATTGGAGTTGATGAGAATGACCTCATAGCCTTCCTCGCGGAGCGCCTTGCAGGCCTGTGTGCCTGAGTAATCAAATTCGCAGGCCTGGCCGATGACGATAGGGCCGGAGCCGATGATCAGGATTTTCTCCAGGTCGGTGCGTTTGGGCATCAAAGTCCCCCATGTATCGCTGTTTTGTGGCCTGTGGTGCTCGCCATACGCATGGAAAACAATCCGGCACACAGAGCGCACATTGATAGCTCAAAAAAAGACGGCGCCCATCTGAATGATGGCCACCGTTTTTATAATCGCTTAAGCATTTTCATTTTAGTTGCCTGTCGTACAGTCGACTCCGTATTCTCGGGCTGCCTGCACAAGCTGATGCATCAGCTCATCCGTGGGCGGCTCAGCGTCGGCCAGGGAATAGCTCATCCCGAGCCGCTCAAACTTCGCCTGCCCCATCTGGTGAAACGGCAGCAGCTCCAATGGTGGAATCGTGTCGAGTTGTTTCAGAAAGCCGGCGATAGCCGTAATTGCCCCGGTGGTATCATTAAACCCCGGAATAACCGGTGTCCGCACCGTCACGTGCAGACCGTTTTGTGTCATCGCCGTCAGGTTCTCCAGTATCAGCGAATTGGACCGGCCCGTCCCCCGTCTGTGTCCGGAGGGGTCGCAGCTTTTCAGATCGAAAAGGACCAGGTCGGTCACATCAATGACCTGTTCATAGCATCCCCACGGCGCGTACCCGCAGGTGTCCAGGCAGGTATGAATACCCGCATCCTGCGCAGCCTGCAGCAACTCCCGGGTGAACTCTATCTGCTGCAAAGGTTCGCCACCCGACACCGTCATGCCGCCGCCGGAGGTTTCATAAAACGGGCGGTCTTTCTCCACTTCGGCCATGACCTCTTCGACGGTCACTTCGCGGCCGATTTTCTCCAGCGCATTTGCCGGACAGGCCTCCACACACGCCCCGCAGACCTCGCAGCGGCTCCGGTCTATCTCAATGCCCTCCTCACCCATACTCAGGGCGTCATTGGGGCATACATCCAGGCACGTCCCGCAGCCAATACAGTTGTGGCTGTAGTACACGATGACCGGGTCCGCAGCCTGTGTCTCCGGGTTGTGACACCACAGGCAACGCAGCGGACAGCCCTTGAGAAACACTGTCGTGCGGATCCCGGGGCCGTCGTGTACGGCAAATTTCTTGATATCTGTGATAAGTCCGGTGCTACTCATATAGGTTTAAGGAAGAACAATTCCGATAAAGCCATAGACGTTCATCTAATCAAGCAAGTTTAAAGTGAAAATAGACAAATGTCAACCGGACTACTCTCCTTATGACACCTCCTTCGAAAGTATTATTTCCACACTGTCACCGATCCCGTAATCATGCAGATAAAAGCGGCTGTCACCTCCCGCTGGCCCGAACATTTCATCGAGCTTTTGGGGGCTCAGCTTCTCGCGCAGATACAGATCGTAGTCCTTCTCTCCGTTTATCCATCCGGAGCCGTTGATGCCCCGAAGCTGAAGCGACACAGAGCCGTCGGCGTTTTCCACGCGAGCGCCGGCGTGGCGGCAGGCGAAATCGTACAGGTTGCCCTCCTCGTCCACTCTTCCGGTCGCAAACGGCAGGCACACATCGTTGTCAATGCGTCCCGGCTGATACGCCACCGGAATGCCGGCTCCCAGCAGTGAGGGCTCTTTGAGCTGCAAAACAGATGCGTCGCCGGTCTGCTGTATATCCTCGATTGTGTACATCGAGCTGCGGCCCTGAGAATAGATGCGCACCCACGACTGCCGGGTCACATCATGCGAGAGAGCGGGGGAGACGGTAATGGTCCTGACCTTCCGGTTCATATTGACGATTTGACCTCGATAGATGTTCTGATCGCTCCCCGGCGCCAGGGTCCCCCACGTCACATCGCGCGTACGGGCGTCCTGCGAGCGTGTGACAACCCGCAGGCCGATGTCACGGGGCCGCCCGCGGAGGAGCTCTTCGGGGCACGGTGCATGGATGGTGATCTCATCCACAACATCGGCGCGTTCGACCGTGATGTGAAGCGGCCATCCACCGGTGGCTGTCACATTTTTGATACGTGCTTCACCAGCCGCTCGATATGGCTCCAGAATGCTCAAAAACCGCGTTCGCAGGCCTTCTTCGCCATCACTGCGGACAAAGAGATACGGAAGCCGCCAGTTCTCCGGCCGGGCGGGTGATCGGCCGCCGCCGTAAACCAGCTCTGCTGGGCCATCCACCGGCACAAGGTGCAGCCGCATTCCCGCCGGCTGATCCAGCTCGTAATCCCAATCCACCATCACATGGTCGCTCAGCTCGGCCCGCCGCACGTCGGTGACATAGCACATTGCATTTTTTGTCTGCTGGCCGCGGACATTGGTATATTCAGTGTCATACGCCACATCCGGCCCGGCGGCGGTGCCACCATCCTGCTCCACCCACCCGATATCGGGCAATTCGGGCGCCCGCAGAACGCTGTGCCAGCTCTGGTCATGCCGCTGTCCGCCCCGGACGACAAACAGGTCCAGCAGGTAGCTGTCCTGCTCATCTTCATCCACCATCACACAGATCCGTTCATAGCGGTCCACCTCCGGCTGGTCCGGCTCCAGGTCGGGGTGGTGCCTGTAGGGCTGATGAGCCACGGCGGCCACCTTCACGCCGTCGCTGTCGCCGATGAGCGAAACCCATCCACGAGGGACCTTGTGCGGATAGAGCGGTGTCGTTTCATCCACGCCCACGGTGTTGTGGCCGTAAATGTTGGAATCCCACTCCCACCGGTAGTCCCACGAATACGGGTACCCGAGGTCCGGCAGATGTGACATTTCGTGGGCGAACAGATAAAGGCTCAGAAAATCATACTGCTGGTGACCGCGGAGAGCCGTGTAGTTGATCACGGCCTCACGCTCGTACCGCCCGGGATCGCCGCTGTTGAGAAACGCAAAGCCGTAGTGATCCAGAAGGCGCGTCTCGGGGACAATTGCGGCGTCGGGCTGCCGGGCGGCCTCCCGCGCCTTCTGTTCGATGGGCGGTTTGAACGGATCTGTTTGCGGCATCTCGCCATCCTGTCCGAGCAGCGCCCGGGCGTAGCGCGGATCCTCATACAGCCGGAAGCCGTCGGCGTAAAAGTCCGGATAGGCAGCCAGGCGCCGACGGGGGATGATACCCGGCTTCAGGCGTGCTCCCCCTGCGTCGCCAACCGGTGGGGTGAAAAATCCCAGGCTCAGGATATCGATGTAGAAGTCGTACATTTTCCGGGCTTTGAGCTGGCTGAGAATATCGGGAAACTCGGTCTCGCTGTACACCTCCGGGTGGCGCCCGCGCAGGCGCTCCATGAGCTGGCCGATTTGGATGTAGTTGAACTTGATGCGGTCATACCCCGGGCCCTCGTAGCCGCCGCCGTCGCGGGTGAGGAAGTTGGAGAAAATCCAGGCCGTGGGCGCATAGCCCTCATAGTAGGCGCGGCGGACGACGTCATACGTATTGGGCGAGGTGTCGGAATGGTCGTCCATGATCAGGCCGATTGTCAGGGCAGCAAGCTGGTGGTGTCCGGGGTTGCCGGAGATTGCTTCATCAATCAGCGCCTGCATGGCCTGCCGGAAGATATGCTCTTCGACGAACTGGCGCGCTCCGGCCACCGCGTTCGCCGCGCCTGACTGGATGCAGCCGTGCTCCTGCAAAAACCCGATCAGATCCGGGTCCTGCTCATAGATCGGATAGATCGCATCGTAGGCGCGGGCGAGGTCCACAATCTTGATACATGACCAGATATAATCGGTAACCAGGCCCGATCGTCTCCCATATGGCCCGGTTTGACCATGCTCCTGCCCATAGCAGTGTTCGCTGTGATATGTCGGGCCGGGATACTGGCTGGCCACGGCTCCGAGAAGCACCGCCGCGCGATGAGCGTAGGCCTTCTCGCCCGTCAGCAGATACGCCATGGCACTTGAGTGGATGCCCGGCAGGACCCAGGCGTTGTACACCTGGTGACAGTAATACTGGATGAAGGTGTAATTCTTTCCGTCAATCTCACAGCCGCTGCCGTCGTCAGGATATTCGCCGCCAGTCATCTCCCCGGCCGCAAAATCGTTGGTCGGATACATCTCGCCACCGACGGGGCAGATCAGCTTGTAAGGATGGTTTACGAAATCCACTTTCCATGGGGTAAAGCCACTGTACTTCTTGATCGCAGTTCCATGTTCCGGGCATGCGGAGACCGTGTCCTTATCGTACTTGCGGGGGATCGAGATAGGCGGCATAAGGTCAAACAGTTCTGCATCGGTGTATCGCTCAAACTTTTCGGCACCAACGTAGGCCTCCCCAATCATGTTGTACTGGCGGATATCCCGTGTCATAACGTTGTCCCGCCAATTGCGGGCCCACTCAAACTGCTGCACATTGCTGCAGGCCGTAGATATTATCTCATCGGTGAAATACGTCCGCCCGGTCTTACACATCACACTCGCCGCCACAAACACCGCCAGCAGCACTATCGCCACTCGCCACATAATCGCACTCCCTGTCGTTCGTCTCGTTTCGACCTTTACTGCTCCGACCCCAGCGGCACCGGCACACCCGAGGCTCCGGAGGCGAAGATGGCGTCGGAGATTTCGAGAAATGCCACGGCGTCTTCACCGGTCACGCACGGGTCGCGATCCTCTTCGATGGCGTCAATGAACTCGTGCATCTCCGCCGCCCATATCGGCAGATATTTTGCGGCGATGATACTGCCGGTCGATTCCACGGGCACCGCCGGAATCCACGGCTGTGGAGGCACCGCAATCTCCGTCGGCTGGCTGTATTCATCAATATTCTGGCTGGAAATCTCCAGCACGTTGCTTTCCCACTGAACCCGCATGCGGCCTTCGGTACCCATGACCTCCAGCCATCCGGCGCGACCGCCGACACGGTACGACGTACACAGTTGGATCGTGAAATCGCCCTCGCACCGGATAATCGCATCCACGCTCTGTTCGGCTTCGGAGGGGTCGGGCTGATAGACGTCGGCGAAGACCTCGTAGGCTTCGGCGCCGGTCATCCACAGCGCATTATCCAGCGCGTGCGAGCCGATGTAAAACAGGGGGCCGCCGCCGTGATCGGGATCGTTCAGCCAGCCGCCGACCGGACCGATGCACTGGCCCGTGGAGACGTGGGTAATCTCGCCGATCGCACCTCTGTCCAGCAGATCCTTCATCATCAGCCGCTCGGGCATGAAGCGCAGGGTGTATCCGACCATCAGCTTCACTCCGGCGGCCTCAGCGGCGTCCACCAGCGCCTGTGCGTCCGCGGCATTCAACGCCATCGGCTTCTCCACAAAGACATGGACACCGGCATCCACCGCCTCCCTCGCCATCGGCTGAAGCTGGTCGTGAATGGTGGCGATGATGACGGCGTCAAGCTCAACCGCCTGCAGCATTGCCTGCGCGCTGTCGAATGTCTCCCGGTAGCCGCACTGCTGCACCGCCGTGCGGGCGGCCTCTTCGTTGGGATCCGCACACGCAACGAGGTCTGCACGCCCGGTACTGCGAAGTGCTTCTGAGAGGTATCGTCCCTGAGAACCGCATCCAATAAGTCCAAACTGGTATGTATCTGCCACAGTATTCAACCCCTGATGTGGATTCTGCAAGGCTATGATAATTATTTTCGCCGTTGCCGTGATTTGAACCTTCCGGAGTGGCAGCGAACCCTGCGACACGACGAAACGTCAGGTATCTGTCAGGCAGGAAAGACGGAATACAGACACGGTAGCTGCGTCTTAGTTACTGAAGACGCAAACAACGATTACTGGACGGATGGGGGAGCGAATGATGAATACACGACAAAAGACATTGCTGATAGGCATCGGAGCAATTCTGCTCGTAGCGGTCGCACTGGCGGGG
>JAWODS010000465.1:0-14791 GCA_046483205.1 Armatimonadota bacterium
GCGATCATGCCGCCGAGATCGAGCTGCAGAAGACGCCGGTCGTACAGCATCTTCGGCATATCTTCATCCACGATATTCTGTGCAAGCCCCTCGACGATTGCGGTCTTGCCCACACCGGGCTCACCGATGAGCACCGGGTTATTCTTGGTGCGGCGCGAGAGCACCTGGATGACGCGCTTGATCTCGTCGTCGCGGCCGATGACGGGGTCGAGCTTTCCCTCTTCGGCCAGCTCGGTGAGATCGCGTGAATACCGCTCCAGCGCCTCGTACCCGGCCTCCGCACTTTCGTCGGTCACCTGGTGGGCGCCCCGAATGCCCTGGAGTGCCTCCAGCGTTTTATCGGCGGTCACACCGGCGCTTTTGAGGATATCTGCGGCCTCGGTCTGACCGTCCTCCATGATTGCCAGGAATATGTGCTCGCTGGCGACGAGCTTGTCACCGAAGCGATCGGAAATATCGAAGGCGAGGTCGAGCACCCGCTGGGTATGCGGGGTGATGAAAATCTGCTCACCCGCCCCGGCGCCACTGACCTGTGGGCGCCCGCCAAGCTCGCGCTCAACCTTTTTCGTGAGCGCATCCCCGTCTATCGAAAGCTTCTGCAGCACGCGGGGGACAACGCCCCCGTCCTGCTCCAAAAGCGACAGCAGGATATGCTCCACATCAAGCTGCTGGTGGCTGTAGCGCCCCAGAAGCTGATGCGCGTGACTGATAACCTCTTTTGCCTGGTTCGTGAACTTCTGGAAATCCATATATATAATTCACCTCGTCTGAGATGTGAGTATCCACAAGAGCTGTGCGACAATATAGATGACGGCACCGCCGATGACGATCCATTTGACGATCCGTCCGGTCCGGCGTCCGGGCTCATCGGTGGTATCGTCGGATTTGTCTGCTGCAGGCTCCGGCGCCCGGCCGGTCTGCTCTCCGAGCAGCGCCTTCGCCTCCTGTTCTCGATCCCGGGGCACGCAAATTCGGATGCGCACATTTGCCGGGACCAGTGCGCCCACATTGGTGGGCGGGATGCGCCGGGCGGGAATCCCCGCACCTTCGAGCTTTGCAATGTCAAGGTCGGCGAGCTGGTCCACCGCCATCCCCGACAGCTCCCGCACCGTCACCCATTCTTCCCTGTCATCCGTGTCAGGCGCGGGGCTCACCCCATTTCATCCGATTTCATCCGCGATCTGCCGGGCGTCGTCTTCATCTTCGGTCGGCACCAGCAGGCGGACGGTATATCCGGCGCCGGGAGATTCGGCGGGTGTCAGCGGCAGGCGCATATATTCGATACCGGCCTGCAGCAGACGGGTCATGATTTGTGCGGCCCTGTCTTCTGCATCCTGCCCGCTGAGCTCTACGACCTGCACCCATTGTGATTCATCGAGCACCTCGCGGGCCCGGGCGGCCTGGTCCTTCCGCACAAGTATCGCCACCGGCAGCCTCAGATTCGGAATAAGCCCGCCGACACTCGTAGGCGGGACGCGCCGGACCTCGATATCCGCGTTTTTGAGGCGGGCGACGGTCATATCCGCCACGTATTCGTCGGTGGTGGTGAATTCAGCAACTCGTACCCAGTCGGTCTCATCCACCGGGGTGCACCGCCTGTCATCTGTGACTATTGTTCGCTCTCGTGCCCGCCCTGGACGATCTTTCGGGCCTTATCCTCGTCACTCGGAGAGACAAAGACCTGGATCGGCTGGTCGAACACGCCCGCCATTGTGGTGGCAGGGGGCTGGACGGGTACGCGCTTGGCTTCGATGTCCTCGGACTCCAGGTGTGTTATCAGGAGATTGGCCTCGGTATCGGCGTCTGAGCCTGTATAGCGTGCAACTTCAACCCACTGTTGGTTGCTCATGATCGCCCGCCTTTGTGTGACATCCTATGGGGTTTCGTTTTCGTCAGATCCGTTGATGGCCTCTTCGATAATTGTGACCTCCGCCTCGGTGCGTCGTCCTGCTGTGAGGCGTGGCGGGCCATGTTCCAGGTTTTTGCGCAGTCGCTTGACCTCATTGCGCAGTTCTTCGATGCGATCCAGGAGGTTAAGGATAATCTCCACGCCCGCAAGGTTCACACCCATTTCCTGGGTGAGCCGCTGGATCTGCCTGAGCTGCTCTATGTCTTCATCGGAATACAGCCGGGCATTGCTCTCCGACCGTTCCGGGCTGACCAATCCGATTTTTTCGTACTGTCTGAGTGTTTGCGGATGACAATCCACAAGCTTTGCGGCCACACTTATAACGTACAGAGGCTCTTTCGATCGTTCTGCCACAGTACTGCCACCTCCGTTGAAGCGCCACCTGCTGGAGCTTTACAGTCCGCCTGGCAATCCTTCACGCGGGTCTTCGGCCCACGCATCTTCAAGTTCTTCAATAAGCTGTTTATGATCGCGAGACAGCCGTTTGGGAACAGTGATGGCCACTTCCACGTACTGGTTTCCGCGTCCGCTGCCATTCAGCCGGGGAAAGCCCCGCCCTTTGAGGCGGAAGGTCTGGCCGCTTGAGGTTCCGGGCGGGATTGTAAGACTCACGCGGCCTTCCGGCGTGGGGACGGAAATTTTGGACCCCAGTGCCGCCTCCGCGAACGTAATCGGAACCTCGCAGTACACGTCGTCGCCGTCGCGGTCGAAAAACGGGTGATCCTGGACATTCATGATCAGATACAGGTCACCGTTGGGGCCGCCGCGGATTCCGCGACCGCCCTCGCCACCGATGCGGACTTTTGAACCGGTCTTTACGCCGGCTGGGATCTTCACGGTGATACGCCGCTGCCGGGCGACCTCACCGGTGCCACCACATTTACGACAGGTTCCGCTGATGACCTCTCCGCTGCCCTGGCACTGCGGGCAGGCCGACGCCATTCCCATGAAACCGCCCTGGCTGCTTCGGCCCGTACCTCCACAGGCCGGGCAGGTCTCCGTCTGTCCACCGACACCGTCGCATTCGGGGCAGACGTCGGCAATTTGCAGGTTGAGCGTCTTTTCAGTCCCCTCAAAAGCCTCTTTGAAGGTTATCGACATCTCGTGCTGGATGTCGGCTCCGCGCTGCTGCTGGGGAGCCCGTCGAGCACGTCGCGCACGGCCGCCACTGGTGCGGAATTCGCCGAAAAGATCACCGAAAATATCGGCAAATGCCCCGGGGCCGCCCTGCTGGAAGATGAAGTCGGAGAAGTCAACGTCCTGGTACTGTCCACCACGCTGCTGGGCCTGCTGGTACTGCTTGCCGAAGCGGTTGTACTGCTTCCGCTTCTCCTCATCGCTGAGGACTTCGTAGGCCTGTTTGACCTCTTTGAATTTTGCCTCGGCCTGCTCGTCACCAGGGTTGACGTCCGGGTGATATCTTCGAGCCAGTTTTCGATATGCTTTTTTTATCTCATCCTGGGACGCGTCTCGGTCAACGCCCAGCACTTCGTAAAAATCTATGTCAGGAGCCATAATCTACTCCATCTCTCTTTACGGCTCTGGGTATCTTCGACGGCACACGGTGTGACGGTCCCGCCCCGCCTGATACCGGCGGGGCGGGCGATTGGTCCGGTTACTCTTCGTCTTCTGCTTCGAATTCGGCATCTATAACGTCATCGGGGCCCTCGGCCGGTTCCTGCTGCGCTCCTGCCTGTGGGCCGCCGGGGCCTGTCTGTGGACCGCCTGGTCCTGCCTGCGGGCCACCGGGGCCTGCCTGGCCGCCAGCAGCCTGCTGGGCTGCGCCGGCCTGCTCGTACATCTGCTGTGACACCGCCGAGAAGGCCTCGTTGGCGTCCTCGATCGCACTGCGAATCGCCTGGACGTCGTCTCCATCTTTGACATCTCGCAGATGCTCGATCTTCTCCTTGATGGGAGCCGCGTCGCTTTCGTCGATCTTGTCTTCGAGGTCTTCCAGCGTGCTTTCGAGCTGGTATGCAAGCTGGTCCGCCTGGTTGCGGGCCTCGGCGAGCTCGCGGAACCGCTCGTCCTCTTTCGCGTGCTCCTCTGCCTGTTCGACCATATCTTCAACTTCGTCGTCGGACAGTGCACCGGAGCCCGTGATGGTAATGTCCTGCTCTTTGCCCGTGCCCTTGTCTTTGGCACTGACGTGCAGGATTCCGTTGCTGTCGAGGTCGAATTTGACCTCAATCTGCGGGACACCCCGGGGCGCCGGCGGAATGCCGGAGAGATGGAAGCGGCCCAGCGACTTGTTCTGCGACGCCCGGGCGCGCTCGCCCTGCAGAACGTTGATCTCAACGGTGGTCTGATAATCGGACGCCGTCGAATAGGTCCGCGTTTCCTCGGTCGGAATTGAAGTGTTGCGCGGGATGACAACATCCATGACATCGCCCTGTGTCTCCACACCGAGCGTCAGCGGCGTCACATCGACCAGGACCATGTCCTGCATGTCTTCAGTGAGCACAGCCGCCTGGATCGCAGCACCGATCGCCACGACCTCGTCGGGGTTGATGCCCTTCCGCGGCTCTTTGCCCGTGATCTCCTGCACCAACTCCTGGACCTTCGGGATCCGCGTGGAGCCACCAACAAGGATGACCTCGTCAATGTCGCTGGCGTCAATCTCGGCCTCGCGGATCGCCGTCTTCACCGAATCGGCGGTCTTGTCGATAAGGTCGCCAATCAGCTCTTCCAGCTTTGCGCGGCTCAGGGTCATGTCCAGATGCTTGGGGCCCTCTCCCTCAACCGAGGTGATGAACGGGAGGCTGATGGAGGTCTGGACGGTGCTCGACAGCTCCATCTTCGCCTTCTCGGCGGCATCTTTCAGCCGCTGGAGGGCCTGCTTATCCTTGCGCAGGTCTATGCCGTTTTCTTTCTTGAACTCGTCGGCGATGTAGTCAATAATTCTCTCGTCAAAGTCGTCGCCACCAAGCTTCGTGTCACCGGAAGTCGCCAGAACTTCGTAATAGTCGCGCTCCTCACCGGCCTTGTCCACCTCTATATCAAGGATCGACACATCAAACGTGCCGCCACCAAGGTCGTACACCATGACCGTGGCTTCCTTCTTCTCTTCTTTGTGGCCGTAGGCCAGGGCGGCTGCGGTCGGCTCGTTGATGATTCGCAGGACGTTCAGCCCGGCAATCTCGCCGGCCTGCTTCGTCGCCGTCCGCTGCGTGTCATCGAAATACGCCGGGACCGTAATGACCGCATCGTCAATGTCCTGGCCCAGGTAATCCTCCGCATCCGCCTTCAGCTTCTGAAGAATGAACGCTGAAATCTGCTCCGGCGAGTAATCCTTGCCGTCAATTGTCACCTTCTCGCGGGTCCCCATCTTCCGCTTGATGGAGCTGACCGTGCGGTCAGATTTGAGGACCACCTGCCGCTTGGCCGTCTGTCCAACCATGCGTTCGCCATTCTCTGAGAAATGAACGACTGACGGTGTCGTCCGGCCGCCTTCGGGATTAATAATAATTGAAGGCTCTCCGCCTTCGACGACCGCAACACACGAGTTGGTCGTACCCAGGTCAATACCGATTGCCTTTGCCATGTTCTTTTCACCTTCTGTTTCGAAAAAGAGTGTTGAGAGGCGTTGACACATGCTCTCAACACGTGCATTCACTGCCCTTTCCTTCGTTCGCCCCTATTATATAGGTTGAGTGTAGTATTGTCAAGGTATTTGATAGTGATGGCTAATATCCCCTTTTTGTTCCCTTAGAGCCCGCCTTGGAGCCCTCCAGCGCGCCCGCAACCTGTATATAGGGAAATGACGCACTTTTCAGAGGTCAGCGTGAACCATTCCGCCAATATGACTGTGTCACCATGCAACCACGCTCTGCACATCGGGGTGAGACGCCTTGATCAATTCTGTGCCTGTGACGATAGCCGTCGCTGTTTGTGTTCTCTCACTCGCCGTTTCCGGATATGCCGCCGACTACTACATCGCTGTGGATGGCGACGACGGAGCGCCCGGCACACACGATCAGCCGTGGCAAACCATCGGCCGGGCCAATGAAAGCCTGCAGCCCGGTGACACCGTCCATATCGGCCCCGGGACATACACGGGAGCTATCGAGCCGGTCGCCAGCGGCGAACCCGATGCCCCCATCACCTACCGCTCTTCCGAACGGCTGGGTGCGGTGCTGCGAACGGAGGGGGAAGCAGCCATTGACCTGTCCGATCGGAGTCACATCGTCATCGAGGGCTTTGAGATCCGCGATGTCCGCCGGTGGGCGATGATAAACCACTGCGACCACATCACCGTCCGCGACTGCCTGATGTACGGCGCCGACGGCAACCTGCAGATCAATCATTCCGAGCAGTGCCGGCTTTTGGACAGTGTTTTCAAAAAAGACACGGTCAGCGGCAACATGGTTTCACTGCTGGGCTGCTCGTATGTCCTCATCGAGGGCAACACCTTCTCCCGGGTCGGACACTGCCCGGTGCAACTTACCAACTGCCGCAATCTGTGCGTTCGGGCGAACTGTTTCTGCAACACCTGGGGGCGCAACTGGGCATTCAGGTCACCTGCAAAAATCCTGGTTGAGGGGAATGTGATCACTGGCTCTCGCGACAGCGGCTATTCGGCAGACAGCAAAGCCAAGAATCTCTATCTCGACGGCATCTGCCGCTTCAACCGCGTCTTCAAAAACCTCCACACCCCGATGAACTCCGGCAGCTACATCCCGGGCAGCGCAGACCCTACCGGTACCTACCGCGAGCCGTTCCGCCTGATGAACTCCCGGCTGTACAACAATACCGTCACCGACAACATCGGCCACGGCTGGGAGCTTTACGGGATGAATATCAGCGCCAATGTGCTGTCGAATAACTGCTATTTCAGCAACGACTGGCCGGCTGCAGGGGTACAACTGGTCGTCGGAGACGAAATCAGTCTCGATAACCGGCTGCACAACAATCTCATCGCTGCAACAGAGCCCGGCGCACGCACGGTGAAATATCGCGGCGAATACCTGACCACCGAAGAGGTCAACAAACGCACTGGCACCCGGGGGAATTTCTGGAGCGAATTTCGCGACAATATCGACGGCAAACCGGCTTTCGAGGCGCCCGAGCGCAACGACTATCGGCTGACAGAGGACAGTGACTGCATCGACGCCGGCGAGCCATTGACCCTTGCCATGGGATCCGGCAGTGGCACGGTGCTTCCGGTCGCCGATGCACGGTACTTTTACGACGGCTTTGGCATCGAGGGAGAAAAGGGCGACTGGATCGCTGTCGGCAGCCCCGACACCCTCGCCCGCATCCAGCGCGTGGAGCTGCGCTATTACCAGCCCGGGCTTCTGCACCTGGACCGAGAGGTCGTCTGGGAAGACGGCATGCCGGTCAGCCTTCCATGGGCCGGGGAGACGACTGATATCGGCGCATACGAGCGCGGCCTGTCCCATCCACGCCGGGTGGTCGCACTGGCCGACGCCTCCTCCATTGCACCCGGACAGACGGTGGGCTTCTCGCTGGATCCGATGGGCAAAAAGACAGAGAGTGTCCGCTGGGATTTTGGAGACGGCACACGTACAACCGAATCTGAGCCGTCCCATACCTACACCGAGCCGGGGCGGTACGGCGTGATTGTGCGGACGGAGAATGAAAACGGGACCCGGGGTATTGATGTGGTGTTTGTGGAGGTGAGCGAACCCAAAGGCGCCTCCACCCCGCTGGTGGAAGCCGACTTTGAGGATGCAACCCGCAAGACGCACTGGGGGTGGCAGTTCAAGTTCTACCGCAGCTGGCTGACCGGCTATGAGCAGGCGCCAAAGCCCGACGGTGAGGGCAAATGCATGCACCTGTGGTACACGTCGAAGAAGGCGTGCCGGGCGGCCGGGGCCGTTGCGCCGGGGGCGTGGGACATTGACCAATACCCCATCATCCGGTTTCAATACCGGATTCCTGAAGGGGTGCCGGTGGGGCCGGCGGTGGAGCTTTTCGACGGGCCTGACCTGCCCGAGGGCTTCATCTTCGGCGGTACGCCCGAGCACGCAACCGACGGTTGGACGGACCTCGGGGGCTGTGAGCTGATTGATGACGGCCAGTGGCACGAAGCAATCATTGACCTGCGCGCTATCCACGACGGGGCACCGGATATCCAGTACGTGCGGCGATTCTTCTTTTTGTGTCGGTGGAACCAGGAGGGGCAGGAGTTCTGGTACGACGATTTCGTCATCGCACCGGAGTCGGAGTGAACATCACTTCGCCGCCTGCATCTGCCGGCTCCGGCGAAATATCTGCCGGTACTCCATCGGCAACTCAATGGTCGGGGGGGATTGTTTGGCGTCGCGGGACGTGGAGTATTTCTGGTGCATTTCGTACATGTGGCCGGTCAGGTCATCCCGGGCATCCAGCAACTCAACGACATCCACCAGGTCGGGGGGTAAATCGTCGTCGTGTTCGAGGCTCTCGAAAACTTCACAGACAGCTTCGTAATCTGTCGGTGTATCCACACAGAGCCGGTATTTACCACGATGAATTGGCTCCGGCGCCACGATGGAGAGACTGGAAAACAGGTCGCTTCTCCGGCGCAGCGCAGGAGTGACGTGCTCGTGATCCGTCGGACGGTCGGTGACGTGCGCGCTGCGCCTGAGCACATCGGCACTGAAGACCTCTGCCTGCGTTCCATAGGGGAAAGTTTCGTGGTGTGTGTTACTGACGTAATCTTTTCCCGACTGATAATACGCCTGTATCACACCCTCGGCCACCCACGGCGAGAAAACCGGGGCATCACCACAAATCCGCACGATGACATCAAGATCAAGATGGTCCACGGCATTGAGGTACCGCTGCAGGACGTCATGCTCCTCGCCCCGGTACACGATCGCCCCGTTGCGCTGAGCCTCCTGAGCCACCAGATCATCGCTGTTGTTGACACTGGTGGCAACAACGACTGAATCAATTGACGGGCACGCCTGCGCGCTGAGAATCGTCCACGCCAGCAGGCTGCGTCCATCTATCGTCTTGAGTGTCTTGCCTGGAAAACGCGAGGCCGTCATGCGTGCCTGTATCACGCCAGAAACCATTCATTCACACCTCTGAACCCACAGGGCGGATTGCCAAATCTCTCACAACTGCACACAATTAACCATCCACCATCCTATGGGCACCAAACAATTCCTTCCGCAGGGAAACAACCTCTGTCTGCCAGAAGCTCACGACATGCGAAGATGCTGTATCCGGTGGCCTGTGAAAAGTGTGCAGGGTCGCACAACGCGTTGGTTGGCGGCCATTTTGTCGATTCACTCCCCTCGGGGAGGACGGCACACCCCAGCGTCGTTGATCGGCTGCTCGCTTTCTGTGCATTGCGCAATAATTATTGCGATTGGTCACGGATAATTTCATGATACATATTTTCTCCTCTTTGTGCAAGAGGCATTGTGTATTATGCCTATTTTGCACGGAAATCAACATTCCAAAAGCAGGAAGGGAAGCCCTGACAGCGGGTATAAAGTGGCGCAGGTGGCAGGGGTGGGCCGGTGTTCTTGTGCCCCCCCGGTGATGCAGTGAAACATTATGCGCCTGTCGTCGTGGGCATAAGGGCGAGGCAGTCGGGGTGCCGCCCGGGCAAATCCGGCGGATGACGAGCGATGATGGCTGCTGTCCGTCGATTCTGTTTTTGAGTGGAATATGCCGCAAAGAGAGCCACTTGCAGGAGTATAGGAGAGAGTTGAGGGCGCGGCCGAGGAATTAGCACTCTCGATGGTGGAGTGCTAATAGGTCTTGATTTTTCTCCGATTATTGGTTATCATTCGGTTCCAGCAAACAACACCTCCCCGCCATGCCAGGCGGGTGGATCATATCCAGTTTTGTACGCAATGAAGAGGAGGTATGCACGTGGCACTAAAAGTTCTGGGAAATCGAGTGATGATCAAAGTGGACGAAGCCGCAGAGACCGAAGGCGGCATCGTCCTGCCGGAGACCGCACAGAAAAAGCCCCAGCGTGGAACCGTGGTGGCTGTAGGCGAGGGCCGCAAAAATGACAGCGGTGAGATTATCGCACCGCCGGTCGATGAAGGTGACACGGTTGTCTTTGCCGAGTACGGAGGTCATGATATCACGGTTGACGGCGAGGAATACAAAATCCTCGACGTGGACCAGCTCTATGGGAAGATCGTCTAACCTGTATCGAGAAAGGAAAAGAAACAATGGCTGCCAAGAAAATTCTTTACAGCGAAAGCGCCCGGAGAATGCTGGAGCGTGGAGCCAATAAGGTCGCTGACGCTGTCAAAGTGACTCTCGGCCCTTCCGGACGCAATGTTTTGCTTGACAAAAAATACGGCTCGCCGACGATTACGAAGGACGGCGTGACCGTTGCCAAGGAAATCGAACTTGAAAACCACCTGCAGAACGTCGGCGCCCAGCTTCTGCGAGAGGTTGCCTCAAAGACCAACGACGACGCTGGTGACGGCACAACGACTGCGACGGTGCTGGCGCAAACCATTCTTCGCGAGGGCCTGAAAACCGTGGCTGCAGGGGCCAATCCGATGTTCGTCAAGCGCGGGATCGCAAAGGCCGTCGAGGAGGCCGTTGAGGCCCTTCGCAAGCAGTCGAAAATTATAGAGACCCGCGAGGACATGCGCAGTGTCGCCACCATCGCAGGTAACTCCGAGACCATCGGTGACATCGTCTCCGAGGCCATGGAAGAAGTCGGCAAGGACGGCGTCATCACCGTCGAAGAGTCCAACAGCCTGGAAACGACCCTCAAGTTCGTCGAGGGTCTGCAGTTTGACAAGGGATATCTGTCGCCGTACATGGTCACTGATACCCAGAATATGGAGGCAGTCCTGGAGGACCCGCTGATTGTGATCTACGAAAAGAAGATCAGCGCTGTCGCCGACATTGTTCCGATTCTGGAACAGGTGATTCAGTCCGGCCGGCCGCTGCTGATCATCGCCGAAGACGTCGAGGCCGAGGCCCTGGCCACGCTGGTCGTCAACAAGCTCCGTGGCACGCTGAACGCCGTAGCCGTCAAGGCTCCCGGGTTTGGCGATCGCCGCAAGCAGCAGCTTGAAGACATTGCCATCCTCACCGATGGCACCTTCATCAGCGAGGATCTCGGTGTGGAGCTGGAAAACGTGACCACCGACATGCTCGGGACCGCCGAACGCGTCACCATTACCGACGATGACACCACGATTGTCGGCGGCGCGGGTTCGGCCGATGCCATTCACGCGCGGCTCAACCAGATCCGCAAGCAGATCGACCAGACCACCTCCAACTACGACCGCGAGAAGCTCGAGGAGCGGCTGGCCAAGCTGTCGGGCGGCGTCGCAGTCATCGAAGTCGGCGCGGCCACCGAGACAGAGCTGAAGGAGAAACAGCACCGGTTCGAAGACGCTCTTTCAGCCACCCGCGCGGCCGTCGCTGAAGGCATCATCCCCGGTGGTGGGGCGGCCCTCATTAAGGCCATCCCCGCGGTCGACAAAATTGCCGAAAGCCTCGAAGGCGATGAAAAGATCGGCGCTCAGATCGTGCTGCGGGCGCTGCCCACGCCGCTCAAGCAGATCGCGCAAAACGCCGGATACGAGGGCTCCATCATTGCCTCGCATGTCGCTGACGCCGATGGCACCATCGGCTTCAACGCACGCACCGGCGAGCTGGAAGACCTCTTCAAGGCGGGCATTATTGATCCGCTGCAGGTCACCCGCTTTGCGCTGGAAAACGCCGGCTCCATTGCCTCGATGATCATGACGACCGAAAGCATCGTGGCCGAGCTGGACAAAGACGACGAGGACGACGAAGACTGATCGGCCTCGCATCAGGGAATATCGCGGGACGGGTCAACTGGCCCGTCCCGTTTTTTTTGCATCCCTGCTCCAAAAGCCACCCATGATATGTCCTTTTTGCCCTCCGGAAAAGCCCGCTTCGGAGGCTTTTGGGGAATTGAACACCTGGATGATTGACGGGTGCTTCTCGCTTTCTCCGCCCATCGCAGGAGTCAGACCCGCCGGTACGGAAGGTTTGCAGCACCTGTTATTTGCTGCCGCTGGAGGGATGCCGAATGTTCACCCCGTTTGAGGGCCGTATCAATGTGCCGGATTTCTGGCCCGTCAACGAACGGACCATGGCTCAACAGCTTCAGAATGTTCCCGCAGATACACTGGTTACCTACGGAGAATCTGCCGGTGGACGTCCGCTGCGCCTGGTGCGACTGCCTGCAGAGGATGCTCCGCGCCTGTGGGTGATCGGCGGCACGCACGGTCATGAGCCCGGAACGGTTGCAGCCTGCTTTAACTTACTCGAAATTCTCCGCTGCGGCGCCGATCTCCGGGGGCAGGAGTGGCCCGATATTTTCGACCTCTTACAAAACCTCGACATTACCGTCGTTCCCTGCTTCAATCCCGATGGCCGTGCACGGTGCCCAGACAGTCTCGTGGGCTTTATGGCCGAGGGTATGCGAGGGATGGCCCAGTGCTGGGATCGCGAGGGCAGCGCCCTGGACATTGCAGACGGGATGCAGGGGATCGATCCGGATGATGTGCTTTTCCTGGGCGGGCGCTATAACGACGACGGCTTTCTGGCCAACCGCCCGGTTGATGAAGACACCACGCTGTTTGTGGAGTTCCAGCAGCTTCTGCAATACATGGAGGATAATGAGCCGCCGGAATGTTACATTGATCTGCACGCCTGCGGCTCAAATTTCTACTGCATGAACCGCGGTTTTTCAGAGCCGTATCGCGAGAAGCTTCGCCGCCTCGATGCCGCTACCCGGGAAGGCATCCGGGCGCTCGGTCACCAGTATCACGATGATATTCACGGCAACGAGGCGGGGCCGGATACCGGGGTCGTGGGCAATGTCCGGATTCTGTACCGGCGCTACGGAACCTTCGCTTTCCCCTACGAGGGCCGCAGCGGATATATTGACATACCCCCGTTTTGTGACGAATCAGATATTGTTGATGACTACCTCATCGCCGTCCGCGAAACCATGCGCATCGGCGTTGAGGAGGGCTATATCCCGGACAGTGATTGACACAATGCATAACTTTATCAGGACACGCATACAGACCCCGGATTTCTGGCCTGCAAGTGAGGCGGAGATAGACGCGATGTTTGATGCCGTTTCATGTGGCGAGGTGATTGAATACGGGAGGTCAGTGACCGGTCGTCCCCTTCGGCTGGTTCATACGGACAATCCCGGAGCCGAGGTTTTGTGGGTAATGGCCGGGGCGCACGGACATGAACCCGGCGGTGTGGCGGCCTGCTTCAATCTTCTACAGATTATGGCCACCGGCGAGGACCTGAGGGGCAGGCCGTGGCCCGAGATCGCGGCATTTGCCGATGACCTGGAGATCGTTGTGGTGCCCTGCCAGAACATTGACGCCCGCCTGCGCAGCCCCGACGGCTTCGTCGGTCTTCCCCGCTCGGCGGTGGTGACCATCGGGCAGGGGATTGACAGCGAGGGCCGGACCATGGACAAGGAGGCCGGGCTGCCGGATGGTCTCGACCTCGACGAGGTCAGCTTCATCGGCACTCTGTACAACGAGGCCGGTTTCTCATTCAACCGCGCGTACGATTACGACACCACCCCGGTGGTGGAGGTCCAGCAGATGCTCGAGGTGATGCCGCAATTTTCGCCCGACTGCTGCGTAGATCTGCACGCGTGCGGTTTTAATGTCATGATGATGGTGCGGAGCCTTCCTGAGCCGTCCCGCGAGAAGGTCCGCAGAATCGATGCAGCCGCCCGGGACGCCGTCCGCGCTCTCGGCCACGAATACAGCGACACTCTCCCCGGAAGCGAGGCCCCGCCCGATACAGGCGTATTTTCACACCTGCGGATTATTCACAAACACCACGGCGGCCTGGCGTTTGTTTATGAGGGCCGACAGGGATTTCTCGACCAGCTTCCGCGCTGCGACTATGACGACATTATTGATGATTACCTGACCACCATCCGGGAGACAATGCGCCTGGGCGTCCAGGAGGGCTTCCGGCCGGAGTAATGCCGAGGACTTTTGCACCGGCGCCAGGCGTGCCGCCGCAGTCGCATCTTTCCGCCGTCGGGAAGGAACTTGCCGGGGCGCGCACGAATTGAACAGGGGGTCGGGCTTTCAATCGTGGGCAGGACCGCCTGCTGCTCTCCGCCGGATTCTGTCGGGGACTGTTATGTCAGATGATACAGCACCAAAGGAGACGCCCCTGGAATGGACCGTCTGGCCGGCACGCCAGCGGCCCGTGCTGTCAGCGGCTGTGGCCGTCATCATTATTGGGCTGTCGGTGGCGGTGGTGCTCAGCTACGACAACATGTGGTTCGGGGTGATGGCATTTATCGGTCTTTTCTTCGCGGTTGCGTCACACTATCTGCCGACAACATACCGCCTGACAAAAAAGCGGGCGACGCTTCGGACCCCTCTTTCGACAAAGCAGCGGGAATGGGATGCTGTGGCGGCGGTGTTTACCGATGAGGCCGGGATACTTCTGAGCCCGCGGCCGAAATTGACCTGGATTGCGCAGCGGCGAGGACTGTACCTGCGGTGCCCCGACAACTTCGACACAGTCATGAACTTTGTGACACAGCACGTATCACGGGATGGGACAGACAATGACAGGTCGTGTTAAGCAGCGAGAGGTTCTGAAGAAGCTCACCGAGGTTCTGGTCCGGCGCAGGCTTACGACACCGGCGATATTCATATTGGAGGCAGGCAAGCCTCTCAGCTTCGTCGCCAGCCAGAGCATGCTCTTTTTCGAGCCGTTTCTGGAGGCCTTTTTCCCGGCCGGTGATTACCATATCGTCGCCGAATCCCTCGAAGACCGCGAGAATGTCGAATGGTTTATCCTCATTAACTTGAAACGGTAGATCCACGGTTGCGTACGTTCCTTCCCGAACCAACACATACACTTGGGTGCCGGAGCTTGCAGCCACCAGGTCGATGCCGTCTT
>JAWODS010000014.1:0-9417 GCA_046483205.1 Armatimonadota bacterium
CCGATACCGTCACGAGCCTGCCGGAGCTGTATGACCTCACCAAAGACGACCTCCTGGAGCTTGAGGGCTTTGCCGATCTTTCCGCCCAGAATCTCCTCGACGCCATCGAGGGCAGCAAGCAGACCACCCTGTCCCGGTTCATCTACTCCCTCAGCATCGCCAATGTCGGCGGCCACGTGGCTGATGTCCTCGCCCGGGCCTTCGGGAATCTCGAAGCCCTCCGGGAAGCCTCTGTGGAGGACCTGGAGGAGGTGCGCGAAATCGGGCCGGAAATCGCCGAGAGCGTGCATGAGTTCTTCGCCAATCCCAACAATGCTGACGCTGTGGATGGTCTGCTGGAGGCCGGGATCGAGATCGAGGAGCCTGAAGAGGCCGGTGGGGCGCTGGAAGGGCTCACCTTCGTGTTCACCGGCGGGCTGGACAATTTCACCCGCTCGGAGGCCTCAGAGGCTGTGGAAACCCGTGGCGGGCGGGTCACCAGCTCCGTCAGCGGCAATACCGATTACGTCGTCGCCGGCGAAAACCCGGGCTCCAAGTACGACGACGCACAGGACCTCGGTGTGGAGATTCTCGACGAGGAGGCCTTCATCGAGCTGCTGGACGAGCAATGATCCCGGCGTTCCAGTCCATACTTCACCCGCAGGTGAAACCATGATACGCAACAGCCATGCGTTGACCGCTCTCGTATGTGTGGCCATTTTCAGCCTCGCGCAGGTGGCGATGGGCGCTCCTGAGGCCGCCGATACCGATCCTGCGTCACAGACTGCCGACCGCACGCAGATGGCCCGGGAGATCCTGCAAAACACCGTCTCCAAGTTCGTCTTCAACCAGGGCCACGGATTTGATCGCAACCGCGAGACCGGTGCGATTGAGTTCCGGCCGGAGGTCCTGGACGCCTACATGGAAAAGATCAGCGCCACCGGCTTCAACACCTACGACTACTGGCGCGGATGGCCGTGGAATGAACAGAAGTTCGAGCTTCTTGAGAAAGTCTGCGAGGCTGCCGCAGAGCACGACCTGGACGTCTGGGCGACCCTTGCGCCCCCGACGGGTGTTGAAGACCTGCGAAAAATGCCCGAAGACCAGGCCCGGCAGTACTATTACGACACCGTCGAGCGGTTCGCCGAAATCTCGCTGCAACACGACAACTTCGTGGCCTTCACCTGTGACGATTTCTCCCACAATTACGACTTTTTCACTCCTGAGGTCCTGGCGGAGATGGCCCGGCGGTGGCGCAGCATCAATCCCCGCCTGCTTTTCCTGCCACTAATCTATTACCCCGGCGTGACTGAGGAGTTTGTGGAGACGCGCGGAGATTACATCGACGGTATCGTCTTCCATTACCGAGCCGAGAGCTACCCGCCGGGATATATCGACGCCTATGATCCAAACAGCTTTGAGATGTACGCCGATGTCATGCGGTACGAGTTCGAGCGGGTCAGGCGGATCCTGGGCGACAAACCCCTCATCGCCGGGCTGTACGTGTGGTATTACGAGGGCGGCTGGGGTGTGATGACGCCCGACGGTGAGGCGCCCTCCACCGAGCATATCGTCAAAGACGCCGTGCAGAAGTTCAAAATCGCCCACGAATACGCCCTCGGCACCCGCATCTACGGCCTCGGCATCGACCGCCCCTGCTACGAGGCCATGGGGAACCTCGCACAGCAGTGGCGCGAGGAGGGGGATGACTGGGGAGATGCCCCTGCCGAAGATCCGCAGCGACATATCCAGAAATATCGCACGGAGCTGGATAATCCTCCGTATTTCGGCACGCTCCTGCAGCGGCCGTCTGCCGTCTCGCGAGGGCTCAAGGACCGCCTCGGCGTACCGCAGATCGATATTCTCTCCCGCCTGCAGGATGGCACCTTCGACCCCGAAGAGGCCGTGGACACCTACTACTGCATCCTCGTCTCCCGCAGCTCCATGCGGCCGGAGTGGGCGGATCTGCTGGCGGAGTACGCGCAACTCGGCGGCACCCTCATCCTCGAGGGCGTCCCCGGATGGTACACGGCCACCGATGGCGAGGCTTTGCGAGGAGAGCAGGCTCCCTGCACGCTGAAGTTCGGCGAGGTGGCGGGCGTGGAGTTTCATTACTACCACCGCGGCGCCGTCAATCGCATCCGCATCAAATCCGCTCACCCGCTCACCGAAGGTCTCGGTCCGGCCGGCGAGTGGATTGACATCCCCTATGAGCGGGGCGGGCGGCAGTACGGCCACCTCGCATACCCGGCGAAGGCGATCACTGCGGACGTGCTGGTGGAGGCCGAGCACCAGTGGGCGCGGTACAACGGCGTCAAATACGTCCGGAAGCAAGAGGTGACCGGCGTGCATCCGCTGGTGACGGTGCGCGAGGTGAATGACGGTGTCGTCATCCGCCATTTCGCCCACGTTTCACTGCCTACGGTCCTCGGCGGCGAGCGGTTCAGCACATTCGCCGACAACCTTGCAGGCTGGGTCCAGAAGCTATATCATACAGGCGGAATTGAAGCTCCAAAAGGATGATGATTATGGACACTCAGCCCCGCGTTGCCCTGATACAATTTCCCGGCTCAAACTGCGAATGGGAGACAAAGCGCGCCGCCGAAGCCGCTGGTATTTCATGCGACGTCTTCCGGTGGAATCGCGACCCGCAGGCCCTGACCGAATATGCCGGCTATATCATCGGTGGCGGCTTCTCATACCAGGACCGCGTCCGCGCCGGCGCCATCGCCTGCAAGGAGCCGATTATGAAGACCGTGTTCGATGAGGTGACCGGTGACGGCAAGCCCGTGATCGGCATCTGCAACGGCGCACAGGTCCTCGTGGAGGCCGGGCTGGTCCCCGGAATCGATGTCGGCAATGTCCAGATGGCCCTCGCACCCAACCTCAGCTACCCGAAGGGCCGCATCGCCCAGTTCTGGTGCCGGTGGGTCTTTGTGAAGCAGGTCTCTGATCCCGGCCGCTGCGCCTTCACCGGCAACTACGAAAAAGACGAGGTCATCCCCATCCCCATCGCCCACGGTGAGGGCCGCTTCACCACCGCCGATCCCGACGTCCTGCAGGCGCTGAAGGCCAATGACCAGATCGTTTTCCAGTACTGTGACGTGGACGGGAATGTCGAGGACACCCGCGAGATCAACCCGAACGGCGCCATGGAGAATATCGCCGCAATCTGCAACCCGCAGGGCAATGTGATGGCCGTGATGCCGCATCCGGAGCGCGCCAGCTTCCTCCGGCAGATCCCGGCGGAAATCGGCGGCCCGTGGGCGCAAAAGAAAATCGAGGCCTACGGTGACGCCGAGGCGCTCAACAGCCCCGGACCGGGCCTCGCAGTGTTTGAATCCATGGCCGAGCAGCTCGCCACCGTCACCGCCTGAATCACCGGTTTCATTGCCTGAAGCTGCGGGGACAACGCTGCCGACATCACACTATCATCGCAGCACTGGAATCAAACCATGACTGATAACGATGACACCGGACGCCAGCGAATCGTCACACCGCAGCAGAAGCGCGAGGATGAAGAGGAATACTCCCTCGCCCTGCGGCCAAAGACCCTCGAGGAATACGACGTCGGGCAGGAGAAGCTCATCGAAAACCTCCGCGTCACCATCGAGGCCGCCCGGCAGCGTGGCGACGCCCTCGAACACGTGCTCTTCGACGGCCCGCCCGGCCTCGGAAAAACCACCCTCGCTCACATCATCGCCCACGAGATGGAATCCGAGATTCACCGCACCTCCGGCCCCGCACTGGAGCGTGCGTCAGACCTCGTCGGCATCCTCACCAACCTCGGCGGCGGGGATGTGCTGTTCATTGACGAAATCCACCGCCTCCCGCGCGTGGTCGAGGAGTACCTCTATTCGGCGATGGAGGATTTCCGCATCGACTTCGTGGTTGACAAGGGCCCGTACGCCAAGTCCATCCCGCTGCATCTGGACCGCTTCACCCTCGTCGGGGCGACCACCCGCGCCGGACTGCTCACCGGGCCGCTGCGGGAGCGCTTCGGCATCTTTCACCACATAGACTTCTACACGCCCGAGCAGCTTGAGAAGATCGTCCGGCGGTCGGCGCGGCTGCTGGAGGTGGAGCTGACACCCGACGGCTGCAGCGAACTGGCCGAACGCGCCCGAGGTACCGCACGGATCGTCAACCGCCTGCTGCGGCGCGTGCGGGATTATGCACAGGTCAAGGGCGACGGCCGCATCACCGCCGACATCGCCCGCGACGCCCTGCAAGCCATGGGTGTGGACGAGATGGGCCTCGACGACCTGGACCGCAAATACCTCCGCGCGCTCATCGAATACTACAACGGCGGCCCGGCGGGATTGAACGCCATGGCGGCGACCCTCGGGCAGGACGAGGGCACGCTTCAGGACGTCGTGGAGCCGTACCTGCTAAAGATCGGCTTCGTCATCCGCACCCCCCGCGGCCGCCAGGTCACCCCCCGCGCCTGCCAGCATTTGGGCATCCAAATCAACGACGAGGACGACATAGGTGACCCGAATATGGCGATGGATTTTGAGTGAGGGGCACAGTGATAGACCAAGATAGCAGCCTCGGCTCAGGGAACAAGTCGAGGATCCGGCGGATGGTGAGAGATGCGAACTCTGGTGAACCTGTGCTTTGAAATTACGACCTTTTTTCTTGTTGAAGTGAAGCGGGACTTCATCGGAATCTACGAGTCAGCGCAGATGTCCGCAGGAAGCCGACCACTCTGCCGCGAAGCCATCATCTGTATGTGTGCATAAGCTTGCGTCAAAAGCAAGAGAAGAAGCGAAACCAGTATCCCAAGTCGACGCACCGTGACACGTCAGGAATGCTCGCCCATAGGAGGGAGAGACGTGGTTGAACGAACTTATGTTAAGGCTGTGCACATAGAGGGGCTTTGGGGGCAGGCATCAGTCGATATAGAGCTACATCGCGACATGAACATACTCATTGGAGAGAACGGAACCGGCAAGACGACAGTAATCCGGCTAATATACGCAGTAATGACTTGCCAAGTCCCCCTATTGGCAGATACGGGGTTTCGCATCGTCGAACTCCAACTCCAAGGAGAAGACTCTTCGTACCAGATCACTGTGAAGCCTGCCCCCAGAGACAGGCCGGGTACCATCTTTGATTATTCCATTGCCAAGGATGATAAGAACATCGCGCATTTTCAGTGTGTAGACACGGACTCGCATACGGATTTCTCAGGGCGTCTCCTTTTTGTGGGCAAGGAGCCGGGACGGACTGAGCGGTGGTCTGAAGAACGATCGCAAGTCCTCGACGAGATCGTAGATGTACATTGGCTCTCGGTCCACAGGTGGCCTCAAACCGAAACCCGACATCCGCGTTCGCGAGAACGCGTACCTCCGATCGATGAGAAACTTAAGACGCTCGAAAAGGCTTGGGGACGATATCAGTTAATCTTAGAAAACCGGGAGAACGAGGCTACGAAGGAATTCCAGCGTGACATTATGCTCAACTTGTTACTCGATTTGCCTCGCGACCCGTTCTACGCTGACACGACCGCGCAGGATGTGAAAGCAAAGCTTGGGAAAGTTGACAGAGCATTCCGAGAACTCGGCATAAAAAGAACCGACTATGGAGATCGCCTGAATGAATGGCGAGATAAGCTAATGGTGGCCTTTCGCAAGATTGACCGCTGGAAGCAACGGCCGGAGGGTGATCCGATTCCAGATTTGGAATGGGACGAGTATCTCGTCCTGATACTGTTTGGTCGTGTTGACTCCATTGTAGACACACTCGATACACTGGAAGACGAAAGACGTGACATATTTGAGCTGCGAGATCAGTTTATCGCAACCTGCAATACATTCTTCCGTGACAAGACACTAGAAGTTGCGTCTGGTAGCGGTGAACTGACTTGCTTTCTCGATGACAGGAGCGCAGCAGGCGGCGAGAGCAATGAGATCCCGTTGGAGAAACTTTCCTCGGGCGAGAAGCAGTTGTTGGTCCTTTTTCTTGAGACTGTGGTGCAAGACGAGCAAGTCTGCGTCTTTATCGCTGATGAGCCAGAAATCTCCCTGCACGTGCGTTGGCAACAAAAGCTATTAGCAAAGATCAAGGAGTTGAATCCGAACTCACAAGTGATAGTTGCCACTCACTCCCCGGACATCGCATCTCATTTCACAGACAAGCTGATCCAAATGGAGCAGGTTCTTCGTGTCTGATTTCACACGAACGGAAAAAGGGCTATCCAATTTACCTTACATGTTCTACGATCAAATCTTCGTCTGGGTAGAGGGTGATGAGGATGAAGAGTTTTGGGGAGTTATCTTTGAAGGGGTTGATTTGCGGCAGGAGCCACATTTCCATGCTGCCGGCGGCATCAAGGTTCTAAGAGAGGATATCGCGCCTTTAATAGTCTCCGGTAGTACGGAGGCGCTGATGGTGATGGACGGCGAGTATGGTGCCGTAATTCCGGATGAGCAAATCCCCAAACATCCAAGAATCCTCAGGACGGAACGCCACAGTATAGAGAACTACCTTCTGACCGAAGATGCATTGGCCCAAATTATAAAGCGGCGGTCGTGGTGCGAACATGAAACCGCAGCCGAGTGGGCGCGCGAATGGAAGGAAACGATAGAAACGTATTTTGAAGAGCTACTGTATTATGATTGCACAGCGATTCGATTGGGCACGGGCGACCGCGTCATGGGTAGGGAAGGAGCGAAGTTCCGACCTCAAAACTCTGACTGGCCTCCCTCGCTGAGTAAGATCAAACGTAAGATTGCCGAGGTAGACCTCCCTAATGAAGAATTGGAACGTACTCGCGAAGCCTTTGCCGATAAATGTATTCTCCATCTCATTCGCGGTCATTTCCTGACACATTTTTTCTACGCGGTGATACGTCTTGCCCACAAAGATGTGGGCATGCCTTGTCATATGCACCGTGACGACGTGTTTCGCCACGCGATCGAGGCCGCAAGAAAACGACTCACCAACAACACCGATGCAGCTCTGCGACAATTGGTTGAACTTGTTGAAAAGGCACTCGACGACTATTATTCTAATTGTGTAAACTGACAAAATTGTACGTTTTCGAATCGCCACCACCGTCGTTATTTGCTCTTTAAGCGACAGGTCTTCGTCGTTGCCGACGGACAATCGAGGTCGCAGTGCCTCAAAACAGAGTTGACTATCACGGATACACAACTAACTGCCGCCATAATCGGAGCGAGACGTGGATCGGGGCCGGGGAGGGTTTTTCATTCTCATCCCGGGTGTGAGCTGGTGGGTGTGGCGGATCGGAACCCGGAGGTGCTGCAGGACGCCGGGGAGCGATTCGGGATTGAACCGGCGCGGCGGTATGCCGATATTGACCCGCTGCTGGACGATGACGGGATTGAGGCGGTGTTTGTGGCCACGCCGATGTCGCTTCATGCACAGCATTCCATCGCGGCGCTTCGGGCCGGAAAGCACGTGATGTGCGAGGTGCCGCCCGTCAACACCATCGAAGAGGGCAAACAGCTCGTCGCGGCCGTGCGCGAGAGTGGCAAAAAGTACTTCTTCGCCGAAAACTGCTGCTATTTCCCCTACCTGCAGACCTACCGGGAGATCGTTCAGAGGCACGAGCTCGGTGAGATCATCTACGCCGAGGGCGAGTATATCCACAACTGCGAGCACCTGATGGTTGACCGGCCCGACGGGATGAGTGAGGGGAACCTGACGTGGCGGGCGCGGATGGCCCCGATCAAGTACTGCACCCACGACCTGGGGCCGCTTCTGCAGATGTTCTCCGACCGCTGCACCACCGCCGTGGGGATGCACACGGGCAACCGGCGGCGTCCGGACCTGGGCGTCATCGACATGGAGATCGGCATCTTCCAGACTGAAAAGAACATCACCATCAAGCAGCTTGTGGGCTTTTCGGTCGCCAAGGAGCCCGCGCACCACTGGTTCACCATCTACGGCACGCAGGGGCAGCTCGAAAAATCCCGCCACCGACAGGTCGAGGGCAAAACCCGCAGCTACCTGTACCGCGAGGGCGCATACAGGCACCTGCGCGAGCCGGTGATTCTGGATATACCCGACCATCACCCGGGGGCGCCACCGGAGGCGACCGCGGGCGGCCACGGCACCAGCGAATACTACATGGTGGACGCCTTTTTGCGCTGCATCGCCGAGGACACCGAGCCGGAGATCAACGTGTATGAGGCGCTGGACTGGGGCCTGCCGGGCATCTGCGCGCATATCTCCGCCGAAAACGGCGGCGAGCCGGTAGAGGTGCCCGACCCGCGGGAGTGGTGAGGGGATTGCTTCATACGTATGCCTCACCCCCTGTCCCCCTCTCCATCCTGGAGAGGGGGGAAAACAGTGGAAGTGGACGCAGGAGTTATCACGGTCTATTTCGTCGCATGGCGGCCACGGCTTGACTTCGGGGCAGTTCACCTCTACTCTGAAGCAAATGGCACATTCATCTCCCCCATCCCGAGTGGTGAGACAATGGTTTTGCAACGCGGCTGGTTGATGCTGGCAGCTATCACTTTCGTCTCGGTGATCCCCATGTGCACTCGCGCCGCCCCTGACGCACCCGCGACGCAGCGGATCTTCGATGTGCTCGACCTGGACCATCCCGGCCTGCAGCAGGTAAAGAAACTCCACGAGCAGGGTGATGACGACGCCGCCCGGGAGGCGCTGGTGGAGTACATCCGCGGACAGGACTGGGCGGAGAAGGCGCCGGGCTACTGGGAGGTGCCACAGGACAAGGACCCCGACTATTCCGACCCGGTGGCCGATGATCTGCTTGAGAATATCTTCCACCTCGGCCCCTTTGAGGTCACCTTCGGGCCGGAGGTCTCCGACATCACCTGGTACGAGCCGCCAATGGACCAGATTGATGATGTGCATCTGTACTACGGCGGCACGAGCATGAACCGCCACAACGTGTGGATGCCGCAGCTCGCAAAGGCGTGGTGGCACACGGGTGATGAGATGTACGCCGAGAAGCTTGTGGAGATTCTCACGGATTTCATGGAAAGCTGCCCTATCATCGACGCCTACCAGGTGCAGGACAACCAGAACTATGTCACGGCGGTGGACGAGGACGGCGACGGTGAGCCCGACAGGCCCGGATCCGCCGTCGGGATGGTCTGGAAGCCCTTCGTCACCGGCCGGCGCGTGCAGAACTGGAAGAGCCTGTTCGTGTATTGCACCGAGTGCGAGGAGTTCACCCCCGAGCTGTGGTGCCGGATTTTTGTCTCCATCCACGAGCAGGTTGACAGCCTCGTGCGGAAGCTCCCGAATATCCAGAACCGCAGCAATCACGCCACGCGGATGGGGCTGGCGCTTTTGGACATCGCCGAGTTCTGGCCGATGATGGCGGAGACCCACCACTGGCGGCAGGTGGCCGTCACCAAGCTCGGAAAGGCGTACAACTGGTTCGATGACGGGGGGTTCATCTACCCCGACGGCGCGCAGACGGAGATCAAG
>JAWODS010000051.1:0-6514 GCA_046483205.1 Armatimonadota bacterium
ACGGCCGCGACACGCGAGTGGTCGACATGCGCGTAGGGATCCTCTACTCCCGGACCGCCGCGACCGGGTGCTGCTGCGCACCACGATCCATCTGCGCTACGAGACCACGCCCGACCAGTTGCGCTGGGTACTGGCGGAGGTCCGCAAGCTGTTGTACGCCCGCCGGAGAGCTCAGTGCCACGGTGGAGTACGACGAAAGATGGCCTCACGGATACGATATCCCGTTTTTCACCGACTTCCTCCCCGCCCATGCAACACAGCAGTGGCTCGAGACCGAGCAGGACGTGGAGTGTCTCAGCTACATCCTGCGGCCCGTGCAGAGCGAGGCCGTCCTGGATCGCCTGCGCTTCAACTTCATGGAGCACAAAAGAATCGCCGATGAGTTCAACCTCGCCACCCGCGCCGGTATCGGCATGGGCCTGACAGGCGGCCTGCAGATATTCGGGCCCTCCGAGCTGTGCATCATGATGGTCGAAAGCCCCGGGATCGTGGATCGCTTCCTCGAGATCGAGCACGAGGTCAACATGCGCAGGATTGAGATCGCCGTCGAGCTCGGTGCAGATATCATCGGCCGCAACGGCTTTTATGAGACCACCGACTTTTACAGCCCGAAGATGCTGGAGGAGTTCGTCTTCGATCGCATCCAGCAGGAGACAGATGCCGCTCACCAGGCCGGGAAACCGGTCGTCTATACCGTCAACACCGGCATAATGCCGATGCTGGATTACCTCCGACGGCTGAATGTTGACTGCCTGATCTCCATAGACATCGCCTTCAAGGACCACGACTTGCAGCAGATTGTGGATTCCCAGGCGGACACCAAGAGCTTCTGGATCGGGCCCTCCAGCAGCTACCAGCTCCAGGAGCCGGACCCCGAAATCACCCGCCAGGCGGTGCGAGACTGCTTCGAGGCGGTCGGCAAAACCGGACTCATCATCACCCCGTGCCCCTCGCTTCACAGCATCATGCCGTGGGAAAACGGGCTGGCGATGATTGAAGAATGGAAAAAATTGCGGTAACCGGAGGCGTCTATGGCCACACAACGGTCCTGTGAGAAGTGGATCTGGACAGAGCTCATCGGCTTCGATAACACGCAGGAGGATCTCGGTGTCGGCGAGTATATTAACACCGCAGGCTTCGTCCCGGACACCATCTGCCTGCTTTTGACCTCGGTGGATTTCATCCTCTCGTACGAGGACCGCGAGGGGGAATATGATCTCCCGGCGGATTACTGCGCCCGCGACGGACACGAGTTCAACCAGGTGCGGCAGCGGCAGACATGGACCAACCGCCAGCTTGAGGGCCTCATACAGGAGCTTCACGCCCGCGGCGTGGAGGTGTACCTGACGGTCTTCACCCGCTTTTATGGCAACAGGTTTCACCACGAGTGGCTCAGCGACCACCGTGAGGCCTGCCGCGTGCAGCGAGGCCACGGGTGGGTCGCCGCCCTGAACCCGCTTTCACGCCTCGAGGACGGCAGCTATTTTGAGGATTACTTCATCCCCCAGCTCGTGCGTGTCATGGAGGCTTACGACTTCGATGGCTGGCACGGCGCCGATGGCTACGGACCGCTCAACGGCCCGGTGTGGGATGTCCCGATGTCCGATGACATGTTGGGGCAGTTTGAACTGTGGCTTGGTGAGGACCTCCCGGACACCATCATCGGCCCCTGCGGGCATGATGTGGACGCCCTCGAAGAGCGGGGCGAGACGCTGTGGCGGGAGTACCGGCACCAGTGGATTGAATTCATGGCGGATAGATGGGCGGGGTTCTGGCAAAAGGCGGTCAATGCGCTGCATGATGCCGGAAAGCAGGCCGTCATCAACTCTGCATGGGGCAGGGCGCCCTTCGAGTCACTGTACCGCTACGGAATCGACTACCGAAAAATCGTGGATACCGGCGTTGACGGCATCATCGTCGAGACGGTTGCGTCGGGGCTGAGCATGGACCCGCGACCCGAATGTGCGGTGCCCTCCCGCCATTACGACTTTCTGGCGATGCTGCAGCTCATCAGGGCGTACGTCCCCGATGCCCGGCTGATTTTTCTGCACAATGTCCACGACATCTGCGAGCAGTGGGACGCCATCCGCCACAACCCGACGGTGCTTGAAACGGACATTTACTCACTCCTGAACGTGTATCACACGGCTCCGGGGGCCCTGGTGCCCGCCGCCGACGGTTTTCTCGCCTGTCTCGGTGACGCCATCAGTGAATGTGAGTGGCTGTGGCTGCGGGAGCGCTGGGACCGGGCGCTGTCGGCGATGCCACGAAGATGTCTCGGCCCCACGCTGGTGTGGTCGGATGCACTGATGCACGCGCAGGTGGCAGATTTCACCGAAACGCGCAGGTGGACGGTGCACAGGCTTTTGTTTCATCTGCTCACACGCGGCCTTCCGGTGACGGAGACTGTCCGCATCGAAGACGTAGATGCTGCAGAGGGGGCGATACTCGCCATCAATCCGCACCTGATGGAGGACGATGAGCGGCAGCAGTTGATGAAGTACCACCGCGGCCCCGTTATTGTCATAGGTCCCGACCTCGGAGGGCTGCCCGATGGCGAGGTCGAGTTGAGCGATGCATATCCCCCCAGCGAGCTGTCCCTGCGGGTGTGGAATGCAGATATGCAGTGGACGCCCGTGAAGCCGATGGCCGACGAAACCGAGGACATCCCGGGGGATATGCGGGCGGTGCAGGATAGATCAGGCTACTGGGATCACATGTACTTCCGGAAGGTGTCCGGCGAATTTCTGGACGCCTGCGTCGCAGTCGTCCACGGCGTCTCTGATGCCCCGGCTCTTCAGGAGGGTGGCGGGGTTGTCACCGTGATGGCTGCAGATCTGGACGGCGGAACCGTCCGGCTGGCTCTGAAGAACAAGACCGATGTTTATGCCGAACCGGTTGTGGACATGAAACGCGAAATCGGACGCATTGACATTGTGACGAATTTCCCATCAGTGCGGATTCAGCCGGAGGGCAGCACCTTCAGCGTCCGGGTGCCGGGCAAGGGCATCACCGTCGTGGACGTGCACCTGGCGTAACCTGCGGCGTCACTCTTCTATGGACGCGCCGAGACGGGGGATCGCTGGATTGGTGGTGGTTCGGCGAGGGTCCAGGGCGACCTCGGTGCCCACCCCGGCCTCAACGTCGGTGATGTCTATGCAGCACTGGTCCATGGAGATCCGGCCGATGATGGGGACCTCGGTGCCATTGATACGCGCCCACGGGCCATGAGGGGCCTTTCCGGAGGAGGCCGCGCGGCGCTTGAGATACTGCTTCACCGCATACCGCAGCCCTCCGGTGATCGACTCCGGAATCACACCCACACCGTCGGCCAGCCCCACAGGCAGTGTTGCCACGGTTGTTTCCCGGCTGGTGATGAAGTCTCCGCCATAGCCCACCGGCGAGCGTGCCGGAAGCGTCATGGTGGCGATGATGCGGGTGCGCAGTTCGAAGGTTTTTCGCAGGTCGAACGGGAGCTCATCAGCGTCGGCGGGGCCCTGCCCGTATAGCAGGGTGCCGATACGCACCATGTTGAGATGAGTCTTTGGCTCCTGCAGATACATGGAGCTGGCGGCACAGTGACGCAGGATCTTTCCGGCGCCCGAGGTGGCGATGGCGTCACTGGCGAGGCGTGCAAACGCCCTGGCGGAGGCTCCCGGCCTCAGCGCGTCAATGCCTCCCAATAGAGAGCCGGAGCCGCGCGGGCCGAAATGCGTATATACACCCGTCAGGTTGACCCTTGGATAGCGCAGGCAGGCGTCAATGATGTCGGGCAGCGCGTCATCAGAGCCGACTCGTCCCAGTCCTGTATCCACATAGCAGTGCACGTTGACGGCCTTTTTGGCCTCACCGGCGGCATCGGCACATTCGACAACGTTCTCGATGGATGCGACGGTCGCGGTGATATCGGCCTCGATCAGGTCCGGCAGCTCGTCCGGCGGGACCGGCAAAAACACCAGCACCGGCTGCGTGATGTCGGCCTCTCGCAGGGCAATTGCTTCGTGCGGCGTACTGACTCCGAACCAGTCTGCGCCCGCACCGGCGAACGCTTCAGCAGCCAGCACCGTGTCGTGTCCGTAGCCATTGGCCTTCACCACCGCCATGAGCTTCACGTCGTCGGCCAGCCGCGTGCGAACACACGTCAGGTTGTGAGCCAGTGCATCGGTATCGACGGCCACGTGGGTCGAAGGAGGCATGAGGGCGGCTCCCACTGACAGAGATATAAGCCATCCGTATTATGACTGCTCGAGTGCTCCATATCAAGCGGCAGTGGCCGACGCAGGAATTTGAAAACTTTCCATGACGCGGGAGGTCCACAGCGGTCCGTTGAAGAAAACATGCTACCTCAGTACCACATTGTTCAGGAGGCGCACTTTCAATGGCACAGGAAACGAAACTTGCTTTCATCGGCGCAGGCGGCAATGCCCAGGGACACATGCAGCGTGCGGCCGACATCGAAGGCGTCAACATCATCGGCATCTGCGATCTCGTCGAGGAGAAGGCCGAGGAGGTCGCCACCCAGTATGATGCCGCTTCGTACACCGACTATCACGCGATGATTGAAGAACTGGATGCGGATGCATTTTACGTGAGCGTTCCACCTTTCGCCCACGAGGACGCAGAGATCCTGGCGGCCGAAAAAGGCGCACACGTGTTTGTAGAAAAACCGGTTATCATGGACATCGAAAAGGGCCTCGAAATCGCAGAGGCCATTGACAAAGCGGGCGTGCTTTCGTGTGTGGGCTATCAGCTTCGGCTGCTGGATTCCGTGCAGCGAGCCCGCAGGTATCTGTCACGCAAAACCATCGGCATGGTCAGCTCGCATCGCTGGGGAGGTCTCCCGCAGGTTCCATGGTGGCGGCAGATGCACCAGTCGGGCGGCCAGCTCCACGAGCAGACCACACACCAGGTTGACCTGATGCGCTACCTGGCCGGAGAGATCGTCGAGGTCTATGCCCACTACTCCCTGCGCGTTATGGAGACGGTGGAAAACTTCAATATCCCGGATGCCCAGGGCGCGCTGTTTAAGTTCCATGACGGGGCCATCGGCACCGTGGTCACCAGCCCGATGATGACGCAGGGCGGCGGACTGTCCGACCTGAGATTTCTCGTCGAAGATCATATTCTGGAATGGGGCGTCGGTGGCAACACCCTTACGCCGGACGATGACGATGATGTCACCTCAGAGTCCGAAGAGACAATGAATATTGACGAGGCCTTCGTCGAGGCCATCCGGAACGACGATTCTGCCACCATCCCGTGTTCGTATCGCAGCGGGCTGCAGACGGCGGCCGTTTCGCTTGCTGCAAACGAGTCTGCAAAAACGGGGAAGCCGGTCGAGGTTCCGAGAGTTTAACAGCCGCGCAGAATGCACATACTGATAATGGCGATGAAAAAATCGGGAACACGTCCGTTACCGGTACGTCCAAGTAGTTGTACCAGCGACACAATCACGAAGACAGTGTAACATAGCGGACTGTTCGCGCGGGGAATGACGGGTCAGGTGGCGGAGGCCCCCGTGATGCGAACGTCAACAGGAGGCCTTCCTGCCATGGGCTCGCGAATACGACATAGAGCCGGTTTCACGCTTATCGAACTTCTCGTTGTCATCGCCATTATCTCCATACTGGCATCAATGCTTATGCCGGTTTTCTCGCGGGCGCGCGAGAAGGGGAGACAGACGGCGTGTCTGTCGAATGTCAAGCAACTTCTGCTGGCCGTGCAGATGTATGCACAGGATTATGACGAGTTTATGCCGTACGGTCAGCTCGGCAACGACCAGTGGCACGACATGATCTACTCGTACACGCACAACAAGCAGATTTTGCGCTGCACGGACCGCAAGGACCGCTACGTCGGTTATGGCTACAACTGGATTGTCGGCCGGGGCACCAGCATTGGACAGTTCTTTGATGCCTCATCCAAGATCGTACTGGCGGATGTGCCACCGGAGGCGCTGGGCGTTACAGTAAACGGACCCGGCGACGAGTGGTGGATCAACGACCCAGGCAATGACATTTGTAACGCCAGCGGTGGAACAGTGGCTGTGGCCGGCGAGGATCCCAACGACAACTCGTTCCATGCCATCAACCGGCCCGAGCGCCATAACGATGGCCTCAACTGGGGTTACGCCGACGGGCACGCCAAGTGGGCAAGAGAGACGCAACTGGATTCGGCGAAGTTCTGGGATCCGCAGACACGCACTGATTAAGCCGTGTTTGCGACCAGGCAGGGCGTGATCCATCCGCAGTGGCCCTGTCGGGTAATAAGGCAACCGAAAAACGTGACGGTGTTTTAAGAGCCATTCGGGACCCGCCGGCGGTACGGGCTGGCTGTATGAGCTCGATACCCAGAGCGGCGGTCGTTTGTCCTATGCCGTGTTTGATGTGAACAATGATGGCAAATTTAACGAAAGTGATTTCGTTGAAATCGTCGTCGAGGGTGAAACCGTCAGAGTTCCGCCATCGGGCTTCAATCCGGACATTGGTATTATCAACACGCCAACGGTTCTGAC
>JAWODS010000075.1:0-4067 GCA_046483205.1 Armatimonadota bacterium
GTCGAACCACCGGTTGTCCGGCTCCACCAGCTGAAATCCCGACGGCTCAAGGCCGTAGCATAGCGCCGCCGCGGCCAGTGCTGCCGTGATCACTATAGCTGTTTTCAACGTTGACCTCCTTCACCGGTATATTACAGGATACCAGTCCGAGTGGTCAATGTTCCAGGAGGTGCTGATGGAAGAGAAGCTGAGCTTTCCGGAGAACGTAGTCTTCAGGGAAGAGCCCGAGGGCGGGATACTCTTCAATGTGGATACGGGGGAGATGCGGATTGTAGAGGATGTCGCCTGGGGGATATGCAGGCTGGTCGACTCGGGAAGCTCGCGAGCTGATATCCTGAAACGGCTTTCGGCGGCATATCCACACGAGGACAACTTGGAATCAGACCTCGACTCATTCTTGAAAGAGTTGCAAGATCTCAAAATGCTCGCGGAATATTAGGCGATGATCTTGGGTGTATCCGGGCCTCGAAGCGCCAATCTTCTGGTCACAGGTACATGTAACCTGAGCTGTGAGCACTGCACCGTCCGCAGTCAGGGCCCGCTGCAGGAGGATATGACGATTCGCCAATGGTCCAGTGTTGTCGACAAACTGGTCGAGGGCAGGCTTCTGGAAGCAACTGTCACTGGAGGAGAGCCCCTCTGCCGTCCCGATATAATCGAACTGCTGCAAGTTCTTCTGCGCAAGCCGGCTCGAATAAATCTCAATACAAACGGAATCCTGCTGAGCGATGATATGATCGCAGAACTGGAGTCACTCCCTTCGCGATTCGGGTTCCTCATGGTAAGCCTCGACGGCTCAAGACCTGAGATCGTGGACAGCATTCGGGGAAGAGGGACTTATCGGCAGTTGCACAGAGCACTGGAAAGGCTCAAGGATAGTTTGCTTGAGTACGGATTCTACTGCACGCTTTCCACAAAGAATCTCAAGGACATATGTGGAATACTGGGTATCGCCCGTGAGCACGACACCTGGATCAAATTCAATCCGCTTGTCCCCTCGGGCCCCAGAATACCCCGGTATCTGCTGTTGAGCCCCGGGGAATTGGCCAAAGCCGGTCAGATCCTGCTCCGCGAGCGCAGGGAGATGGGTGCCAAAGTCCTTGGCACAGTGGTCAACTGCGCCATGAACCTGGAACGTGCAGGCCAGCTTGAATCGAAAGAGAACACAGGCGACGGGCCGTCACGATCTATTGGGTTCGGTTGCGGTGGGGGACTGAACAAACTCTCCGTGTTTCCAAACGGCGACGCAACGCCTTGCGATCACCTTCCGGGCGTTGTACTCGGCAACCTGCGCCATCAGGAGCTGGATGCCGTCCTGAACAGCCCAGCCAATGCGGAGTTCAGGAACTTCGTGAACCGCGGCCGCGAGAATGTAGAGGGATGCGCAAACTGCGAGTGCGCCGGCATCTGCCTCGGAGGATGTCCTGTCATCCCCTACAATCGGTTTTCCCGGGATGGGCGGGACACGCTGAGCTGTCTTAAGCTAATCGGGGCTGGTGTGCGTGAAGCAGGGAGATGATGTACCCAAGCTGCTGCATATGTACGTCTACGCCACGCGAGGATGTAACCTCCGGTGCGGACACTGCTGGGTCGATGCTTCACAGGGGCGTGAAGACGCCGGCCAAGGCAGATCCCACACTCCTGAAGAGAACCTGTCCATCGATGACCTGAGACTGGCCATCGGGCAGGCCGTGCCCCTGGGTCTTCGGCGAATCAAGATTACCGGCGGCGAGCCTCTCCTCAGGGAAGACTTCTGCAACCTCTATAAGGTCTGCTGGGACGCATCGGAAGACGTCTCCCTGGAGACGAACGGGACCGTGGTCCCGCCGGGCTTTTGGAATACAATGGTCAGAATACCTCCCACGAGCGTTGCCGTCTCCATGGACAGCATGGACAGCAGCATCCATGACGCATTTCGTGGACTGGATGGCGCTTGGGAGATGACGGGGAATTTCATCTGCGGGCTTGTTCGCAGAGGTATTCGAACGCTTGCCGTCAAGACAGTACTGCCCGAAGATACGACGGCCACGATACTCGATACGATAGAGCGGCTGCTCGATCTCGGCGTCTCAGCCGTCAAACTCAATCCGATAAGGCCGATCGGCAGGGCAGCGGCTCTGGATGCCACCGAATCGGACGTGTCGGGACTCATGCGTCTCGCACGAGCCATCAGCGAGAGGTTCGGCCAAAGGGCAAAGATCGCCCTTCCTCCTGCACTACAACCGCTGAGCGCCCTGAAGTACGTGCACGTGTGTCCTCTGCTCAATCTCATCTCCCTTCTGCCCGGTGGCAGAATAAGCCTCTGCGGCATCGCATCTACAAGGCCGGAGCTTGTCCTCGGCAGCATTCACGAAGACGGCATAGCGAAGGTCTGGGCTGATTCGCCGATTCTGCACGAGATCAGAGAGAAGCTTCCGCGCAAGTTGCAAACCCCATGCAGCAGATGCATGCTCAGGGACAATTGCCTGGGCTTCTGCCCGATGAACAACTACGCTATTGGGGGGGATTTTGCCGAACCCGATGACAGATGCATCCGGGCGGTCGAATGCGGGGAGTTCCCCGAGTCCCGGCTTTCTTAGCTATAAGAGGCTGCTGCAGACGCAGACCGAGCTGCTGCTCGGCCGCGGGATCATCCTGCACTGCAGTGCTGCGGTGGTAGGAGGGGGCGCGATACTACTGACCTGTCCCTCAGGCGGAGGCAAGAGTACCGCCGCTTCTCTACTGCATGCGATGGGATACAGGATTCTGGGCTGGGACAACGTACTGATCACCCGCAACAGTCGCGGAAAACCATGCGCCTATCCAACCATGCACTTCATGTATGAGACCGGGAAACGTCCGGCCCCGGCACCGATCCTGGGTATTTATATTATCGAAAAATCTAACTGCCCGCAGAAATTGTCGGTGGGCTTCAGATATGCGCTGTTCAGACTAGTCCGGGACAGATCACTGATGCTCTATGGTGACCTCTCTTTTCGGAGTCTGAAGACCGTCCGTGGCAGTCTAAGCGAATATCTGGCAGCTGTTCCGGCCTACATCCTCGCGTTCAACAGACACGAGTTTCCGCTGCAGCTGTTGGAATCCAATGCCACATAACGATGTCGGACGAGATAATGGGTCCGTTGATCGGGTGAGTAATCCGAGACACGTGGTCGTTGCTCGTGTAAGAGGATACTCCATGTGGCCCACGCTTCGGTCCGGACAGGTGCTGCGTGCGGAATACCGTAATGTGCGTTCTCTCGAGCCTGGGGCAATAGTTATAGTTACACACAGGCAAAACGGTAACACGATTGTGCACAGACTTATGCGCATTCTGGCAGAAAGTGGAGATGACACGGCAGTAATAAAGACATGCGGTGACAGGAGCGGGCCGGATGAGCCCATAACTGTATGCGGGAACATTCTGACGGTTACCCATGTTCTAACAAGAAGAAATTGGGTACGTCTCAGGGCGAGGAGGTCCTGCAGGGCATTCAGAATATTGCCTGTTCAGGTGTGCCGCTTGATGCAGTCGGCAGTTGCCCGTATCTTTGGTCTAGTCGAAAGGAGGCGAGCATATGGCAAATAAGCGAGCAGACAGCGTTTTTCCCAGCGAGTACAGCAGCCCTGTTCTCATAGACCCCTGCCATGGTCTCAACGGAAAGTGGCTGGCGGCAGCATGTACAGAGGGTTCCGCAGACTGCGCCGACCCCCAGTCACCGATCACCCTCGGCGGCAGGGACGGCTTCATCAATCCCGAGGTGCTCGGCGAGGGGCTGTAGGGCCTAGTCCTTCCTTCTCTGCAGCCCCAGGGCCGCCAGGCCCAGGAGGACGGCGAACCACAGGGTTGCGAATCTCATCAGCAGTGTGACGGCGGTGGCGGTGTGTACGGGCAGTGTGTCCGTGAGCAGGCCGTCTATGGTGATCTCCGTCAGGCCCAGGCCGCCGGGGATCATGGAGACCGCTCCGGCGATGGTGCCGGCGGCGTGGGCCAGCAGGGCCAGGCCGGCGCCTACGGTGTAACCCAGCGATCGGGCCACCGCGCAGAGCACCAGGGCCTCCGCGCCCCAGGAGAGTATGCCCAGGGG
>JAWODS010000135.1:0-4597 GCA_046483205.1 Armatimonadota bacterium
AGAAATATCACATGCCGCCGCCAGATCCGTTGTATCAACCGCCTCAAAGGCCTCGGTGTGAGTGCTTGGTGATCCTCGCCACGATTCTTCGGCGTAGAGGCTGCCAATTTCTCCAAGCCCGATAAGCGCCGCTCGATAGGTCATTCTTCCGCCCCCTCTTCCTGTGCATCGGCGATCATTGCCGCAATTTCTGTCAGTGTTTTCATCTCCGGCAGGTCGGTCTGATCTGTGTAAATGTGGGTGGCGTATGGAGCAAATGTGTCCACGATGGCACCATCGCCGGATACTTTTACCATCCGCCCCTCCGACAGCACCTGATACTCCCCGGACAGGCCCGCGGAGTACACATATCCCGTGCATTCGATGGGGGTGATATTTGTGGCGATGACACAGAGGTTGCCGTCATGTCGGATTGCACGGGTGTGGATGATCGCCTCTGTCGGCTCGCACATCGTCTCACCGCCGACATCTTCGCCATCAAGCAGCGCCGGCATCAGCACCTGCATCTCCTTCGACAGTCCACGGAGCAGGCCCACTCGCAGCTCCGGGAACGTCTTCGCGTACGCCCAGGCGTAATACACCACGCCGTCAACGTGATGCACCAGCGCCATGTAGGTCATCGAGCGCTCTTCGAGATACGTCGGGGCGCGCTCCACCTTCTGTTTCTCCGGGTCGTCTCCGGCGTACGAAAATGCCTGCGGGGCGATCCACAGCGGCTTTGTGTCATCATCCAGGCCGCGGAAAACGTCATCCACCGCCAGGATCACCTTCTGCCCCATCGGCACATGCGGGCCTGTGCCGACGCCGAAGCCGGGATACGGATCGATCCAAAGGATGTCACCAATCTGCTGCAATCCGAGCAGCCCGTTTGCGCCGTTGTCCAGCGCAATGGTCGGATGATACGGATCGGTCTCGCGGACGACGCCGGCGATCATCTCCAGGGACTCGCGCCACTGCTGTCCGCGCGGCTCATCGCACATATACCAACCAAACAGGGCGGGGTGATCTTTGTACTTCTCCACAAAGGCCCGGATCTCGGTGATCTCTTCATCGGTGAATTCCGGCTTGCCGTTGTATCCATGAAAGCCTGTCTTTCCGGGGTAGGGGTACATGACCACCTGAAGGCCGAGATCGTGGCATTCATCCAGCCACGGCATGAGCCTGTCATCACGGTGGCTGTAACGGGCGACGTAGGTGTGAATAAGGTTGTATCCGGCCTCGGCGAGGCGCTCATCCGGCCCGGCTCCCATAAAGCCCCACGGAAAAAACGGTTCGCCATCGACGAGAACGTGTCCATCCTGGTCGAGGCAGACCTCGTGATCGGCGGGCGGGAGCTTATGGACTTTCAGCGACCGGGACAGCGTCTGACCGCCCACACCCGTGCTGGCCTTCAGGGTGTAGGTGCCGTCGGGCATATCGTGGACTGGCACCGCCACGACGCAGGTGCCCTGGCTGCTGAAATGCTGCTTTCCCTCGAAGAAGGCCTCTCCCGAGGAGTCGCGAAGCGCGATATCCAGTACCTGTTCATACCATTTCTCGCTCCTGAGCAGAAGCTTCACGTCGGCGACGATCTCATTCACCGGGCAGGTGCTGTAGATGGAGTTGCGATACCACGGTTTTTGCAGGGTGACTTCCAGGGGTGAGACGTCGAGGTCCAGGTCGAACTTCTTCATGTGCACCCATGTGCCGGTCTCTGGATCCACAAGCCGGAGGGTGCAGGTATATTCCCCCGGCTCGTCGAGCTTTATGGGTACCTGCAGCGTACTCTGGCCGGCGGGGATCGTTTCCGTCGTCTGCTCCATCCCCATCGGCGTCTTCCCGGCCTGCTGGAGAGTTACGTGCACCTGCAGGGTGCGGGCATCGCGGCCGGAGACGGTCGTCGGGATGGTCAAGCTCCCGGAAAGGGCTGCGGCAGCGGGGGTGTCAAAGCGCACCTCTTCCAGCGTGGGCCGGGAGGTAGAGATCATGAAGCGCGAGTAGTCGAGATCCATCCCTGACAGCTCGCCGAATCGGGAGGCGTCGTGAAAGCCGCGCCCCGTGAATGCCCACGCCGACAGTTCGCGGGGTTCGGTCTTCTTCTCCCGGGCGACGTTGAAACCCCAGGTATCCGAGCCGCCCGCAGCAAGCTTGAGCGCCCCGAGGGGGATGGCAATCTCGGCCGTCCAGTTCCACTGATTCACCTGGCACGAGACCCATGCCCCGGATTCCCAGGAGGCGTCATGCGACAGGCCGCCCTGGACCACCCACGAGTCATGAATGGCCCCGGCGGGATTGACGATGATGTGGGCGTACTCCTGGCGGTTGTTTGTGGGATCAAGGAAGACCTCCACACAGTCGTTGGCCCACAGCGCGTCGTCGTGGTCGGTGAAGTTCATCCTCAACTCGCCGGGATTGGGCTCATCACACGCCGCGAAGATATACAAATGAGAGGCATCACGCGCGGTCATAAAGCGCGTCTGCGATGCGGCGGGCTCCTGCGTTTTCAGGCGCACGAAGCTGTCTTCCGGAGAGCGGTTGAGCCAGCAGGCGTCATCGGCGATGCCGTCAATGACCGGAGGATACGTGGTCGCGATAGCCCGCGTAACAGGGGTATCGGCGGCGATGACCGATGTGACGAGCAAAATTGCAGAGGCAAGAACCAGAAGGCGGTTGCACATACAAAGACCTCCAGCGACAGTGCTGCGGTAGTAGTATAAAGTTCCACGCACCGCCCGGAGGTCCTTTTATTTGCGCGCTTCGTATGTTCTCGCGCTATTCCTGCCCGGTCATCCCGTCCAGCAGGATGGTGGTGTTGATGAGCATGCGCGGCAGATGGAACGGCTCCTTGCGGGGTTTTTCTCCCGGGCCGGTGTTATCCCACGGATAGCTTCCGTCTCGGGCAACCTCCCGGTGCCATTCGCCGTGGTCTTTGTTGGGGAAATGCTCCCAGCTCCACTCGTGCATCCGGTCATACCAGTCCAGGCACCACTGCTCGCCACAGATGTCATACGAAAGAAGCAGCGCGTAGAGGGCCTCGGTATGTGGCCACATGTGCTTGTAGTGGTCGGGGCTCAGCGGCTCGCCTGTTTCGACATCAATGGAGCCGAACAGCCCGCCGTATTCTTCATCCCAGCCCGCCTCCACGTGCGACCTGACGGCCTGTACCGCCCGGTCGAGCCGGTCCCGCTCATTCCGGTCGCGGAAGATATGGATGCCGAACCACGCGGATTCGATGGCATGCCCGGGAATGCACGTGCGGCCCGTCCTTCCCTCCAGCGGTGTGCCATCGGCCTGTCGGGTTTCGCGTACGAGGCCATATTCGTCATCCAGGAAGACGTCCTGCACGCGCGTGGCGTGGTCATAGGCGGCCTGGAGAATGGCGGGATCCGCCAGCGCCGTGCCGAGCTGGTGATACACCAGTGAGAAGATCATGGAGATGCCGTGTGCGGCGGCGTTGTCCGGCTGGTCGGTCTGGCCGGCGAGATGAGCGTTGGCGGGTTCCATGCGCTCCTGCACCGTTTCCCACGTCGCGTAAGCAGCATCCACAGCGTCCGGGTTTCCGGTCGCGCGGATGTATTCGGCCAGGCCCATGAGGATAAATCCGTCGTTGTAGATGTTCTGGCTGGGCTCGCAGGGCGTGCCGTTGCGATACACCGACTGCGGCCAGTACCAGTTGACCCTCGGACCGATGGGGCGAATGAACTCGAAAATATCGTCTGCCACCGCCAGCCATTCGCCGCGCTGTCCGATGCGGTTGTACAGCTTCGACCAGACAAACATGGCGCGGCCCACAGACCACACCGGCTTGATGGTGCTGGTGACCCTGGCGTCTTCGGTAATCGTCTCCGTGGGGCCGCCGAAGGTGTGGTCAATCCCGTTTTCCATCCACCAGGGGATGACATCATCCAGGAGTGTGTCTTCGTACAAATCGCGCAGGGCCTGCAGATCGTCTGATGGTGACATGAGTTTTCCTCCAGCAATCAAAACCCCTGAAAGACAGGGGGATGTTTGATGGTCCCGTCCGGGCTCATTCTACCAGAATCGCAGCCTCAATAAAAAAGAACCCGCCGGGCAAACTGCACCGGCGGGCTCAGACTGTGTCTTCTGTGTTTCAGGAAAGGCTGCATGTACCGGTCGGGCAGCTTCCTGCGGTCTCGGGCGGCCCGGGGTATTTGCTTGCATCCATGGTGCTGGACTGGCCGACCGCGAAGCTGGACATGACACGTCTTGTATCATCGCTGCCACATTCCGGGCATTCCGCTTTATCATCCCGCTCGGACATTGGGCGCATGTCCTCGAACTGACTATCACATTTGTTACACCGGTATTCGTAGATTGGCATGGATGTTGCTGGCACCTCCATTGCTGTCGCTGATACTATTGTCCAAGCACCTGTTCGGCTATGGACAAAAGCTCTGTAATCCGGTCGTCGGCAACGCGGTAACACGTCCTGTTGCCATCCCGCTCCGGTACGATAATCCCGCGGTCGCGGAGAATGCCCAGGTGCTGGGAGACGGATGACTGGCTCTGTCCGACTGCCTCCTGCAGCTCTCCGACACACGGCTCTTCAGCGAGCATGTGCCGCAAAAGCGCCAGCCGGACTGGATGACCAAGGGCC
>JAWODS010000154.1:0-14396 GCA_046483205.1 Armatimonadota bacterium
GGGAGCTGCGGCCTCCGAAGGAGATGTAAAATGGCGCTCAGTGACTACCGACAGGCCATCGTCTCGGGCCTGAAGTACGTAATCTCCCAGCAAAATGCCCGCGGCGGCATCCAGCCAGTGGAAAACGGCCTCGCCGCCTATCATAAGGTTCCCTATATGCTTTCACTGGTCGGGCAGGCGGAACGTGCCACCCGCCTTTGCAACTGGATCGAAGAGAATGTCATGGACGAAGACGGAGACTTCGTCGATCCACAAAAGCGGCAGGGCGCGATGGCAGATTTTTATGAATATCCCAACGCCTGGCTGATCATGGGAGCCCACCGGTTGGAGCTGTTTCGTCTGTCCTACCGGGGCATGGGGTTTTTGACCACCCTGCAGCATCCCGGGACGGGCGGATTCCTCACAGCCGGCCCCAGCGCGGGTCTGCAGGATCGCCAGGACCTTCTCAGCACCGCTGTGTCCGGACTGGCCTGCGTGCACACCGGGCAGCTTGATGTGGCCGAACGGGCCGGATACTTCTTCGGCAATGTTCTTGAAAGCCAGCGCAACAGACTTTATTTCTATCTCGAAAATACCGACGAGTTTGTGACCGAATTCGAAGACGATGAGCGCGTCAATCACTGTCTCACCCTCGGCCGACCTCACCAGTGGTACTTCATGCCCGGACTCGCGGCCTGCTTTTTGGCCAAGCTCTATGAGGCGACCGAAGAAGAACAGTTCATGGATGTGGCCCAGGGGTATGTGCAGTTTTCAGATTCATCGGGCGACGACCGCTACGATCCTGTGCGCAGCGGATTTTTCGGACTCGCAGCGGCGCTTTTGTACTCGATGACGGATGTTACCCATTATCGTGAAATCGCCGAGAGCGTCGCCGAAAGCATCACGGATGCGCAGATGTCCAATGGGAGCTGGGCCGAAGCCTCCATGGGCTACGTCCCGCCCGCGCCCATCGTTGATGCAACTGCCGAAAACGTCATCGTCCTGCACGGTATCCTCCAGGTGCTGGGCAGTACGGCTGAAAGATAATACAGGCCATTTTGGGGAAACTCCCTGTGTGAAAAGGGATTCTGCTATAAAGTGTCGAACGGTTTGCCAATAACAAAAGGTTTCATTCTTCGGAGGGAGACGTCACGATGTCAGCTACAGACAATACTCTTGGTTGGGGAATCATCGGGTGTGGTGTCATCGCGCCCACGCACATTAAGGCAGTCCAGGCTACCGACGGGGCCGAGTTCGTAGCCTGTTGCGATGTTGTCGAAGAGAAAGCTCAGGAGCGTGCCGACGAGTTCGGAGACGGCAACGTCAAAGTCTATCGCGATCTGGAGGACATGCTCAGCGATCCGGACGTGGACGTCGTATCCATCTGTACGCCCAGTGGGATGCACTCGGAGCAGGCGATCATGGCCGCCGAAGCCGGCAAGCACATCCTGTGTGAAAAGCCGATGGATGTGGAGTTGAAGAAGATAGACGCGATGATTGCGGCTGCGAAGGAAAACAACGTAAAGCTGTCGGGCGTTTTCCAGCGGCGCACCTATGAATCCAGCAACCGGGTTCGCGACGCTGTCCAGGGCGGCAAGCTCGGCAAGCTCGTCATCGGTGACTGCTACCAGAAGTACTTCCGCAGTCACGAGTATTACGCAAGCGGCGACTGGCGGGCCACCTGGGAGCTCGATGGTGGTGGCGCGCTGATGAACCAGGGCGTCCACGGCATCGACCTGCTGCTTTACATCATGGGCGACGTCAAGCGCATCAACGCCCACGCCCGAACACTCGTCCGAAATATCGCCGTCGAAGATACCGCTGTAGCGACGCTGGAGTTCGCCAACGGCGCTCTCGGTGTCATCGAAGGCACCACCTCCGTCACCCCCGGATACGGCTGCAAAATCCAGATCTCCGGTGACGACGGCACCATCGAAGTCGTCAACAAAGAGGTCACCATGTGGGATATCCCGGGCGAAGAAGAGGAAATTGAAGAGAGCGAGGAGGAAGTCGGCACCGCTCGTGATGCCACCTCGGGTCTCACCGAGGAAGGACACACCTCGCACGTCGCCGACATGGTTGACGCCATCAACAACGACCGCGAACCGAAGATTCCCGGCAGAGAAGCACGCCGTGCCGTGGAAGTTATCAAAGCCATCTACAAGTCCTCACGCGAGGGTGGCGCCACAGTCGAGCTGCCCCTCAGCTACGAAGACGACGGTCCGGGTATCGGCTGAGACCCGACAGGGGGAGGGAATTGAAAGGGGCAGGCCACCCGCCTGCCTCTTTCTACGTTTATAGCCCCGTAGCTTTCATGGCCGTCACTTTTCGGCTTGTCTGATAAAAATCCAGGAAACCCGCAGGTATTTCGTATCGGGTGGTGCAAATGACATAGTGTAATGACCTTCGAGTCACGGGTTGCAGGAGCTGCCAGCCGTCCAGGAGAGTGATGACCATGGCCGATCGGCCCAATATACTGCTCATCATGTCGGACCAGCACAGCCCCCATGTGCTCGGATGTGCGGGTGACGAAATAGTCCGCACCCCGAATCTTGATGCACTGGCCGACCGCGGAGTGCGGTTTGAAAATGCTTACTGCTCGTGCCCGCTGTGTGTCCCCTCACGAATGGGCTTTCTGACCTCCCGGCACTGCCAGGACATCAGCGTATGGACCAATAGCTGCATCCTCGCATCCGATATCCCGACCTTCGTCCATTCCGTGGGCGCGGCGGGATATGATACGGTCCTGGGCGGGCGGATGCATTTCAAGGGACCCGACCAGCGCCACGGCTTTCACGAGCGACTTGTCGGCGACATCAGCGGTGCAAACGCCGGGATCCCGCCGGGAAGCTCAAGCCAGGAGTACCCGGCGATTGAGCTTTCAGGCCCCGGGCGCACCTCCTACCAGTGCTACGACCGGGCGGTCCTGGAGGGGTGTCAGGAGTGGCTCGGTGACCGCGCGGACTCCGGCACCGATACGCCTTTCATGATGGTTGCGGGATTCATACTCCCGCACTGCCCGTTCATCGCCCCGGAGGATCTTTACGATTATTACTACGATCGCGTCGAGTTGCCACAGGTGCCGGACGGATACCTGGACAATCCGCATCCGGCCATGAAATACTGGCGGCACCGGCGGGGGATTGAAGATGTGCCGGAGGAGGAAATGCGCCGGGCGTCGGCTGCATATTATGGCCTCGTCGAGATGTTTGACAGCACCGTCGGCGGACTCGTGGAATCGCTGGAAGAGGCTGGATACGGAGACGACACCATCGTCATTTACTGCTCCGACCACGGTGAGTCACTCGGCGAAAACGCGATGTGGTGGAAGAGCAGCTTCTACGAGGCCTCGGCGGGAGTGCCGCTGATCGTCTCCGCTCCGGGCCAGTTCCGAGAGGGCGTCACCCGGTCCGAGGTTGTGAGCCTGCTGGATCTTGCGCCGACTCTCATTGAGATGACCGGTGCGGATCCGCTGCCGGAAATGGACGGAGACAGCCTGCTCCCACTGCTACAAGACCGGCCGGTTCACTGGCGCAATACCGCTATGTCGGAGTTCAGCGCATCGTTCCGTGGCGACCCTCACGCCCGGATGATCCGAAGCGGCCCGTGGAAGCTGATGCAGTATTACGAGCACGAGCCGATGCTGTTTAACCTCGACGAAGACCCCAACGAATTTTACGACCGCGGCACTGATCCAGCGTACGCACATATCGTCCGGGAGCTTCAGCAGCAGGTGACCGGGGGCTGGGATCCGGAGGGAGCGCAGGCGGCGGTGGAACGTATCCGGCGAGAGGGGACGGTCATCCGCGCCTGGGACCGCCATTTTTCCCGCGAGGATCCGGACATCTGGGATGTGCCCGAGGGCTGCAATGATTTCCCTGAAGTCTATCCGCGGTGACGGCGGTTTCTGAGAGTCACACTCAAATCCGCGTGGTTCCACATCTGGAGTTTGCCGGCTCACACAGATCAGGCCTGTGAGCCGATCTCTGGGAAGCCTTCCCGTGGCTCCGAAAGCCTTTGGAGTTTGATACACAAAAACCAAACTCCCGGTGGCTGTGGCCTGAGGGGACCGGCGTCGTCTGCTGGTTCACTCAGGTGAGGGATTGCTGTTTATCCCTCAGCTTCCAGCCCGAGTCGATCCCTGTTTTTCGCAAGATGCCTCATCGGTTGTAGGGCCGCTGACTCGGGCTGGAAGCTGGCGCCAAACAACAGCGCCACCCTCAGGCTGTAAACATCACAGCCCTCGGGCCGAGCCACGGTAATGTTATCACTCAGCATTCCACCGAACCCCACACCAGGGAGCGCTCTTCTTCAGATGTTCAGGGCTGCAGGCAGATCACCGTATCCTCTGTTGCTGCCATAAGCAGAAGGCCGTCTTCGCCCTGCAGCGGCTGGACGAGTGTCACCGGCGCACCTGCGCTGTACGAGGCCAGTGGCTGGATATCTGCATCGGTCAGATAGACGTATCCGCCGCCGGTGCTGCAGGCGAGGATCGGCTCATCGCCGGGCATGAGTGTGAGGTCGCTGATACCGTCACCGAGCTTGCGCTGGGCGATAATTTCTCCGTCGGCGTCAAGAACGTAGGCGTAGCCGGTGGCCGAGGCGATACACAGGTCATCATATCCGTCTCCGGTTATATCGGCCATGATGAGCTCGTTGACGTTGAAGCCGTAATTGGTGAACTCGAAGCCCTCGCGCTCCGGCCACTGCACGCACGTCAGCACCCCCGTCGCCGAACCGTTGGCGATCTCCCATTCGCGATCATCGTCCATATTCCCGACCGCCATCTCCACGTCACCGAGCTCGGAGGTGATGGTGGGCATGGGCGTGCCGTCGGTGTCGTAGATCTGGATGTGGCCGTACTTGTTGGCCACCAGCACCTCTCTGGGGCCGTCGAAATCGAGGTCAACAAACTGGACCTCCCGGCTGCCGTGGGGTACTCGCGGCGCGCGCCACAGCTCATTGAAGTCCACGTCATACACCACGAAGTTCGCGTTCAGAAGACCGACCGCCACCTCGATCTCCCCGTCATCCTCGAGGTCGCCGACGGTGATGGTGCTGACCTTCGGCTGCGAGACGGTGCTGCCTGATTTGTAGGCGATGTCGCAGTGATGGCTCTGGATGGTCTCTCCCTTCGCCGACAGCACATATACATGCTCGTCGCCGGAGCCGATGAAAACCTCCGGGCGACCGTCTCCGGTGATGTCGTAATGATCCACCGCCCGGGTTGTCCCGCCGGTGTCAAGCCGCCACAGTTCGGTGCCATCGGTGTCATAGCAGATCGCATCAGTGGCGAACAGCACCACGACCTCCTCCGCTCCGTCGCCGTCGAGATCCACCGGGTGGAGAGCCTGGATTGGCGAGAGAAACTCTTTATTGCTCGGCTCCGGTGTGGCCTGCCAGATTGCCTGCATCGTCTCCGGCGCCTCGACGACCGGCTGCTGCGTCTTTGGAGGTTCAATAACGCGGTCGGCCAGTGCCTGCATCCTGGCTGCACTCTTGCTCCGCGAGTCCGCCCATCCCTGCCTATCGGTCGGGTCCACCTCGGAGGTGTCTTCTTCGACGTCGCCATCTGCGGCGGGTAACGTTTTGCATGTGGTGACCCTTATTTTCGTGTCATCGGTCGTGAAATCCAGCTCACGAGCGTATCTATCTGTCACATCCATGACGCGCTGCACTGCATCCCCCCACATGGTCACAAGCTCAGTGTGATACGAATCAGGCTGGATCGGAAGTGCCGTCACTGAACCGAACACGTCGCCATTCTTCAGTATCAGTACATTCGTCTCATCCACCCGGCGGATATCGTAGTCCTTTGGGTCATCGGAGGTGTCGTTGTAGAAAATGTTGGCGAAGCGCACTGTGTCGCCCGGCTCCATCACCCCTCCCGCGCGCTGGCGGAGATAGGTGATTTTCATGGCAGCGTGGTTGATGCGGCTTGCCAGTGCATTCCGGGCGAGGCCGTCGTTTTTCACAAAGAAACGCTGCACCGGCTCGTCTTTCAGGAAATCCGCGGGCACCTCCGGGGCGTCCTCGGTGTCATAATCCGCGACCACATTGCCCTGCTGATCGCGGAGCATGAACCGATCAAGCACTACGCCCGGCCCCTCGCGGAGGGTGATGGTGAGACGGTGCGGGCCCTCGCCGGTCACCTCGATATTCGGCGTCGGTGTATCCTTGGTGTGCGAAGAGGATGATGCCCCGATGGTTCCGATGGGCACATGCAGCACCACCCGCTCGCCGCCGTCAACCTGCCCGTAGAGGCTGTCGGTGGAGGTGCCATTACCGCGGGCGAAGGTCGTCAGCTCATAGGTTCCGGCGGGGATGTCCAGGAGGGTGTCCACCTGCGCATCCTTCCGGGCCAGTCGCACCGCCTTCCCGCCACGTGCCTCCTCTGTTTCGACCATCGCCAGGCCCCGGTTACCTGCGCTTGTCTCCTCCGAAACCCGGGTGACAAAGATGCGGCCGTCCTGCAGTTGCTGCGGGCTATCGCCGAGGGTCTTGAAGTTGTTGAGGAAGCTGAAATCTCCGGCCTCTTCGGCCTGCAGATCATCGAGCACCACGGTAAACTCGCCCTTGAGCCACACGATCGTCCGCCGCCACGTCGCTCCGTTGTACTCCCTGACACGCGTCCTCGTTATCCCCGCCGAAGGCAGGTCTGCGAGAGCGTCCACGGCCGTGCAGGTGGGGATCAGTTCCTCGCAGCGGCCCTCTTTGATGACACTGACCATGTTGTGGTCGGTGGTGTTGCGGACGAGGTAATCACCGTCAATGAGCCAGTCGTGGCCGTCGGCGTAGAACTTGGTGATGGCGTTTCCGTCATACTGCAGGTGCTTGCCGCGCGAATAGCCGTCCAGGAGCATGTATTCGCCGTTAGCATCGAGGTTTTCGCGGAAGGCGATCTTGTCGAAGCTCTTTTCAAAGGGGATATTCGGGGGCGAAAGCGGCCCGCGGTAATATGACTTATCCTTCGTGTAGTCATACACTTTGCGGTGCAGCGGAAACAGGCGGGTCCCGGCGATCTCGGGTGCGGGCTCCGGCGTGATGTTTTGATCGTAGGGATTGTCGTAACCGTTCGGCAGCACCTTATCCAGCCACCACAGGTATTTGCCGTCTTTGTAATACCACAGCGCCCAGTGGATGTTGCGCACGTACGGCATATGGCGGTAGGGGTTGTCCCCGAAGCCACCCGGATCACCGGTGTTGTCGGCGATGAACATGGTGTAATCAGCGTGTGTGCGGACGCTGCCGTTTTTGAAGTAGCGGTAGTCATTTTCGGCGAGCGTGTATTCGATGGTGTGGTGGGGCACGTAGGAGTAATAGCCCATCGAATCTTCCTGCGGCTTCCATGAGTCGATCTGTCCCTCGAAAGCGGCGTGGACCTTCGCGAGCATCAGATCCATGCGCCCGTCAACATTACCGTAGTAGCGCTTGAAATACCTCGCAAGCCAGTAAATCCCGGTGAGCGGAAAGGTGGTGTGGTTCCAGATGAGCGTGTCGTTGTTCTCCAGACCATGATAGCCCGAGGTGTGGTGCGGAAGAATATACAGGGCGGTCAAAAGCAGGTTGGTGCATTCCAGCCGCTCCTCATCGGTGAAAACCGGCGCCTCCTCGATGAAATCCCACATCGCCCCCAGCATGTCGGAGGTGAATTCGTCGCTGACATGCAGGCGGTGAGCGGGATTCTGGATATCCTGTTCGGTCCATGATTGCAGCGCCAGCTTCGCCCGCTCGGCGTGTGCAGGGTCACCGGTATCCCGATACTTCTGAGCTTCCATCCAGAATTCGCGGAGGCGGTTTCGGCCAAATGGACGATTGAGTAAATCCTCGCGGGCCGCCTTAGTCATCGGCTCTGCGTCTGAGACGTACAGCATAGGCCCGTCTAAAACGATGTCAGGCCCCTCGCCGAGGTGGGAGATGAAGTCCTCCACACCCGCGTTCAGGCCTTCGTTATCACTGGCGCCGATGATCACCACGTTTTTGCCTTTGGGGCTGTTATACGGCTCGTGGACGATTTGCAGCACGTACGCACCCGGTCCCGGTTTTTGCGCGTCAATCTGCAGATACTTGTTGAAATACAGCCGCTCGATCATGCGGTTGTTGTTGAGGTTGCCCAGGGCGATAATCGTCTCATCCGATTCCACAGTGCCCTCATATTCGCTGGTCACGGAAATGCCCACACCGCTGCGCTCCTCGACAGCCGCGGCGATCTGCTGGCCGAGGGCGGTGTAGTCATCGCCCTCCGGCACCAGGATCGTCGCTGAAGCAGCACCATCTGCAACAACCGGAGTCCGCAGGTTAAGATCGCGGACTTCCCCCACTCCCATGCTGCTGTGAGCGAGGAGGGCCTGAAGGACCGGTCTGGCCTCGATATCTATCTCCTCTATCGAGACATCATCCAGCAGGGTCACGCTTTTGTGGTAATGCGATGTGTGCAGGTACAGCCGGATTTCTTCCGTGCCTTCCGGGGCCGTGCCCATTGTCGAAAAGCTGGTCCAGTCGCCACCCACGGGTGGTGCCAGGACGACGCTGTGTCGCTGTCCATCCGGAAGAAACCGGATCTGCATATAAATCGGGGCCTCGTTGTTGCGCGAAATCGCCTTCACCCACACCGTCGCGCGGTAGGTTTTCCCCGGTTGTGCCTCCACCTCCTGATACACGCCGGTCGCGTACTTGCTGTCACGAATCTCGGGGGCTTCATCAATGACCCGGAGGGAATAATCTCCTGAATGTGCGTCATCGTCCATCTCCAGGGCGGTGTCTTTTGTCCCGCCACCGTACGGGTGCCAGCCGGCCGGTGCCTCGCCTTCGAGTCCGCCTTCAAATCCGGGATTGACCACGGGGATCTCACTCGCATGGACACCCACACAGAAAATGAGAACGGCAGCAAGGCCGACGTACGGCAGATACCATGCGCGCATAAACATTGCTCCCCGGTTGCAGTCTCCGTCAGTTGATGAATATGCTAAACGGTTGTCCATTCTGCGTTGGTCGTAAAGCACTTCGACAATGGACAGCCCATTCCTCCCCGTGGGGCCGGAATAAGAATTTATGGGTTTGATTGCATGGTCGCAAGGGAACAAGAAACATAATTAAAAGTGTATATGTATGTAATAGTTAAAATATCACCTACCGGGATTGTCGAATATGCAATGCCATGATCTCCGCGAGCGAACGAATCATTCCCCCAGCAGAGGGCACACGCGTTTTTGCATGATCGTGTTGGTTCTCGTGCTCTGCCAGTATGTAAGTGCAGACGGAGTTATCCCCCATACATTCAGCCCAACAGGGCCCGAACAGTTTGCCGAGGCGCAGCGGAAAGCCCTCGAAGCCATACCGGCTGCAACCGACACAGATCCTGTGCTTGTGGAGTTGCGCAGCGGAATCGATCTATCCGAACTTCGTAGTTCCCTGACCAGCCAATTCGCTGCGTCCGTGAATGTGAGCTCCCGCCTGCCAGGATGGGCCAGTGTGCGGGTCCCCGACGGACAGACAACTGACAGCGTGCTCGATGCCGTCAAAAAGACGGATGTTGCCGAGCAGGCCTCCCGAAGCGTGCGATTCCGTGCCCTTTACGAACCTAACGACACGTATTGCCGATATCGCAACCCTGAAACCTCTGAGGAATACGGGCAGTATTACCTCTATGACATCAATGCCCCGCAGGCATGGGACCTGCAGCGTGGCAGCGCCGATACAACCATAGCGGTGCTCGACAGCGGTGTGAGCATCTATCATGAGGATCTTTACGACAACATGTGGCGGAATCCGGGCGAGATTGACGGAAACGGCATTGACGATGACGGCAACGGATATGTCGATGATTACTGGGGCTACGATTTCGTCGGCGATAATGTTGGATCCACCGCAGAGATGAACGATGAGGCCACCTACATGCCCCGCGAAGACAGTTATCCGACGGTGTGGGACGAGGACTGGAAGATCGATACGGAACCCTACACGACCGATCCCGCTATCGGTGATGGTGAAGACAACAACGCAGACGGGGTCCCCGATGGAGGGGTAACGCACGGCACGATGGTCGCGGGGATGGCGAATGCAGTCACCGACAATAACCTGGATATCGCGGGGGCCGCATTTAACTGCCGGACGATGGCCGTACGGATCATGAATGCCGAAGGGTGGGGGTGGGACCAGGATGCCGCAGCCGCCATCCAGTATGCAGCCGATGCCGGTGCCGATGTCATCAACATGAGCTTCAGCTTCGGCCTTCGCCAGGATGTTCCACAGACAGTTGTTGACATGATGACCGAGGCCATACAGTATGCCACCTCGAAGGGCTGCATCTTGGTGGGCGCCGCCGGAAACTCTCGCGGTAGTGAAGGCTATGCCGGTGGCCTCGACTTCCCCGCGGACATGCCGGAGACGATCTCCGTCGGTGCCGTGGACTGGAACCAGGATGTGTCAGGATATTCAAACTACGCGGTGGATGGACAGGTTCTGGACGTCGTGGCCCCCGGTGATCTGCCCTTTACCACCAGTGTGCTGGAGAACTACACGTGGCGGATGATGCAGTGGCTGGACCCTGAAGGGGACTACCAGCTTGGCATGGACCTTCTCGACAACCCGCTGGGCGGGACATCATTCTCAACCCCGCTGGTCGCCGGATATGCGGGCCTTCTGCGCTCCCGGTACGTGGATTTCGACTACGAAGACTTCCGCGATATCCTGCATACATCCTCACAGGATCTTGGACCTGAGGGGTACGATATCGATTTCGGCTACGGCGAGCTGGACATGTATGCCGGCATCTTATACGGAGATACTCAAAACGAGGTTATCCCGGAACCGGGCACGCTCGTGCTGATAGCCGTGGGCCTGGGATGGCTGGCGTGGAGGCGGCGCAAGGCATAATCGCCCAGGAAAAGATCAGTCCGCGCTGCTATCCGACTGAGGCGTAAGACGGGCCATTTCCCCTCGAAACTGTCCCACAGCGTCACCCGTGGAATCAGTGTCTTTTGGCTGACCTCTTTTACATTTTATATTGACCTTGGGCCTGCGCAGATGTAATGTGAAACACAAAGCAGTCTGCAAAGTTCGGATGTTCAATCCCACGACAATCGAAACCACGCCGGGGGTGATAATCATGAGAACGACACTGCTTGCTGTTGCAGCGATGGTGGCATTTGTCGGAATCGGCCCGGGGGTGTGGGTGCCGGTGCACGCCCAGGAGACGCCGGCCGAGAACACGCGGATAGTCACAAGTCTTGTTGCCCTGTACCGGGCTGATCGTGTTACTGAAGACGGCATGATGATCGAGCTCGCTGAAGCTGTCGAACGCCTCAACCTTCAGATACGTCCTGCTCCTCCTCCTGCCGTGAGTGTGGAGGAGGGTGCCGTTGTGTTCGGCCCCTCGCCTGAAACATACGTTCCCGGCGTGTTCTCCACGCGGCCCGCCACGGAGATTATAGAGGCTCTAAAGGAGACCGGCCAACTCACGGTCGAGGCCTGGATTTCTGCGGCCAACGACACACAGGACGGCCCCGCTCGTATCGTCAGTATCTCCCATGACGCCTCGTCGCGGAATATGACTCTCGGTCAGGAGAAGTCAGCCTTCGTCCTGCGGCTGCGTACCTCCGAGACGAATGAGCAGGGCACACCACCCATCACAACGCCGGAGAATACAGTCCGTCCAGGTGAATTACAGCACCTTGCCGTTACGTATGACGGCCATGCGGCCGTCTTCTATGTGGATGGCGAAGCTGTCTCGGAAACGACGCATTTCAGCGGTGACACGGGGATTGCTAGCCTGCAAAACTGGGATGAGACGATGCACCTGATGCTGGGCAACGAATTCGATGGCCAGCGCTTCTGGTGTGGGAAGATCTATCTTGCAGCGATCTACGGGGATAGTCTGAGCTCCGAACAGGTACAGACGAACTACGCTGCCGGGCTGCCTCAAAGCGGAGAACAAACCGAGTGACCCGTGTGACGACATGTTAAAAAAACACCGCCGGGACACTCTGGACTGAAGTGTGCCTGTATCGTATTGTACAGCCATCAGCAGGAGATTGAAGACCACCGAGCCGCACGCTGCCTCACTGTGATCGGCAGTTGCCTGTGGCGTGGGGGCTGTCTGTGTTATTACGGCTGCACGTCACTGCTGCGGGAAAAATTGTTGATAACGTCAACCATCGCCAGGTAATTCTCTTTGGGAATGTAATCCAGCGGACTGGTATTGCATGCCGCCATATACCGGCCGCCCGGGCTGCCCGTCTTCAGCATCTCCTCGGTGGCGGCGCGAATTTCCGGAATCGTCGCCTTCGTCAAAAAAACCACGTCCATGTTCCCGACCAGGGTGATGTCCTCACCGAAACGCTCCTTGATCTCTCCGAGGTCGTTGGCCTGTGCCTCGACACCGTGAAAAGCGCTGAAGCCCAGCTCGATGAGAATGGGGAGGAGCTCATCGGCTTTCCCGTCGCTGTGGAGCGTATAGGGAATACCTGCATCGCGGAGCAGCCCGGTGGTGGTTTTCGTGCGCTCAAAGACCAGCTCCCGGAACATGTCGGGACGGATCATCAGGCCGTTTTTGAAGGCACAGTCGCCGTCGAAGAGGACGAGGTCAATATCGAGGGGAATGACAACCTCCTCGAGGGCCTTTCGGCAGCCCTCTTCCACCCAGTCAAACATCGCGTTGATGTATTCGGGGTCGTCGTAGATGAGAAGCGAGAAATGCTCCAGCCCCAGCGCCGTGTTGACGGAATGAAATGCCCACGGGAGATAGCATATTGCGACCATGCCTTCATCCTTGATGCGCTGGACCCGTGGGGCCATTTCCTCGCGGGCTTTCTCCCATTCCGGCTCCGGTTTGTCGTACAGCTCCTGCAGGTCAATACGGCCGGTCTGAACGTAGTGCGAGGTGCCGTCTGAGGCCACCTGCGAGGTGCTGCCGGGGCGCCGAGCCGGTACCCGGACCCGCAGGTATTCCCATCCCATCATCCGGGCAAATTCTATCTCGTCATCAATGGTCTCCATCGGCCGCCCCAGCACGTATTCGGGCAGCTCCTCCATGGCAAACCAGACTTCCCAGAAGGGAACTCCATCGGTCACTTCCCCGTGAATGGTCTTCATAAAATCGTTTTGAATCATCTGGCAGTGCTCCTGGCGGTGTGATGTGTCTTCATACCGAATTGACCGGGACAACGATCTGCCGCACTCTCATCTGTGTGCTCATTGTGTTCTCAATACAAATATCCGCGTGTGCCTGTCCGCCGGCAGTATCACGGTGAGGCCGGCCGTACCTGCGAAATCCTCCAGCACAATATCCCGCGGAGCATCTTCCGATTCCCACATCGGGTCATACGTACACACGACATGAACGTCATCCATACTCACTCGCCGCACGATCGGCAGCAGATCTGCGTACTGCTCCAGGGCCGGGACATCCACATGGACCTCGCCGTGCTTGAGGATGTATTCGAGCGGCCTGACCAGCGCCAGGCCCTCGATCATCGCCGAGACCGACTCCGACTGCGGTCGCAGCAGCGGCTGAAGCTCAGCCTTGCTCATCTCGTAGTACGGGTTGTTGTCATTGACGCCGTGATTGTCGCGGCTGCCGGGGAGGATTCGCTGGAAGGTCACCGTGCCGTCTTCGGTCACGTCGTTTATGTGGAGGGGAGCGTAGCGCTCAAAGGTTGCAGGTTCGACATTCTCGCCTGCTTCGCGGGCGGTCACCTGGAATTCCTCTTTGACGGTAAAGTCCGCTTCGGGCCTGATGGTCGGGTGGTGGTGTGTTCCGGTGCCGGACCAGTTCCAGCACACCATGCCGTCAGAGCCGGTGAAAAAGCACATGGCCGTCATCGCACGGCAATCCTCGTTGCGCATCGGCTGGCCCTTGTACCAGCGCCAACCACCACCACCGCCATGCAGCAGGGTCCAGTAGTACGGTCGTATGGGTTTCTGCGTCTCCATGGAATGGATGAGCTCCATGTTCAGATCGAGGTTCGCCAGCGTATAGGCGACATTTCGCGGCGACCAGTAAAAGCAGTACACCGAGGGGTTGAGGATGTCCACGGCCTCATAAATCTGCCTGCCATACGCCGTCCAGGAATGATAGGTTTCGGGGTCGATGTCCACGTCCTTTGCCTGGTTCTTATTGTGCCACCAGGTGCGCGGGAAGGGCTGCCAGCCGTAAACACTGATGTCGTGCCATGCCATCTCCCGGGCGGCCTCCAGCACTCCGGTGTATGTCCTTGCATACCCGTCGTAATAGCGCTTCTCGAACGCCGCTTTTTGAGGCGCCGACGCATCGGTCGGATACCAGTCCTGCTTACGGAGCTTCGAGGGTGACAGCTTCCCGTGCTCCATATCGATCATGAAGTTGTCATACAGCGGACGCGGTCTGAAGACCCCGGCATCCAGCACCATCCGCTTGACGTTCCTATCGCCCAGCAGAT
>JAWODS010000330.1:0-7668 GCA_046483205.1 Armatimonadota bacterium
GGCAGGCCCGCCGCCAGCATGGAAATCCGGCGCAGCAGACACGGGATGCACCCGCCACACTGCCGGCTGCGTCGCCCCGTCATCCAGCAGCTCACCGTCTGTTGAATCTCTGCGGGTGTAAGGACGGGCCGGAGAATGTCGCCTATCAATTCGGCCTTCGTCTGATAGACGAAAGGATTGGCCACACGCACGCTGACACCGGCACCCTCGAGGAGGCTGTTTATCCCCGCGATCACAACCGGGTGGGTGCTGCGGGTGGAGAGGCTGCCGACACGCCCGTCAGTAAGGGGCAGGGCGACAGTTAGCACCCCGTTGTCGCACACATAGACCTCAGAGACACCCGCACAGACTGCGGCCAGCAGAGTCAAAGAGATGAACAGAAATGCGCGTGAGCGGCGGGAATTTTCGCGCTGCTCGGCCGGGGGGAAGCTCCAGGCGTCATCGCCGTTGCGGCGTGGCTGGATAGTTGCACACACGGCGGTGCTCTGCCCGGGCCGGAATTCGTCGAGAGTCTCCACAACACGGTCGCGAGCCCTGCGCACGTACGGGTTGCCGGACTGGTGGGTGATCAACAGTGGGCGCCTGTCCGCCCGCAGAAGCATCACCGCACCGGCCATGGAATCGATGCCGCCCGACAGCGCGGACACACAATCAGGCGTGTCGCTTCCGGGGCAGTCGAATTCATAGAATCGCTCCCCGGAATGAGCGGTAAACTCCAGGGAGAAGTTATCGCGGGTGAGCTCGTGAAGCGTCCTGTTGAGGATCGCCGCTTTCGCCTGCCAGAAGGCGGGATCTCGCACGGGAATGAGAAGGTCGATTGAGCGCGTCCAGTCCTCGTTTTTGCCCCTGAGGATTGCGATATCGGCCAGATAGACAGCTACAGCAATGTCGAAAAGATCCTGGATGATTCCGGGAGGCTCCACCTGGCAGCGGCTGGTGATTTCTGAGATGCTGACAAGCGCGTTGCGCCTGTCAGAGGTCCAGTCAATACACACATCTGCTCCCGGCTGAACCCGGTGGAGATGTTCGGGCGGCATTCCACTGGCGACCACGACGACCCGCTTGCTCACGCCGCTCCACCTGCCGCCGCCAGCATATCAAGGCCGCTGTTCACCGTATCCCTGACGAATGGCTGGAGTGCGTCACGCCGCTGTTGATGATCGGAGTTGGCGAGCGCCTGGCGAATGGTTTCTTCCGCCGCGGCCAGTTGCAGCTGGCCTGTGATCGTCCGGCACTGATGAGCAATGCGATCCTGGAGCCGGGCACTCGTGCTGACGTCGGGGATGGCCTCAGTGCCGACGAAATCGCTGATATCGCGGGCGACGAAATAGCGAAACACGTGGTCGAAGTCGTGGGCGAAGAATGAACCGGCAAGCTCGTGCATCCGCTGCCGGTCGTAATACTGCGCCAGGGCACTTTCGATGTCTGGATACGATACCTGCAGGATGCCGCCCGCTCCGGCCGCGCTTTCAGCGGCTGACAGGATGGTGGTGCCAACGGCATTCAGCGCCAGATCACCGAAACGGGATGCGATATTGTCGGCGATGATTCGCTCTTCGGCGCAGTCGCGAATACCCCCGGCCAGCCCTACAGCCGGCGCCTGCTCGATATCAGGGAGATCGGAAAGATACTCGGAGAGGCGGCCGGTGGACGCCGCCACAGCGCCATCGAGAACGCTGTCCAGGCAGCAGGTGACCGCGCTGTCAGACATCCCCGCCTTCGTGTCGGGCTCCAGTGCCGATACAATTCGCGAGAGTATCTGCGACGGATCAGGGTCCGGCTGTCGATACAGCTCTCGTACGCGCTCCCATTCGGGTGTTGAGGGCGAACGTTGCGAGCTTGAAGTACCCATCAGTCCTCCGCGTTGATCTGAAGCTGTGACGCCTCAAAATATTTCTTCGCCGAAGGTGCCGGACCTCTAAAGAGAATGCCCTGGAGCGGCTAAAAGGTTCTCAGGTCTCAGATGTCTCCACGGTCGAAGGTGTCTCCGCACCCGCGTCAGTCTTTTCGCGCACCGTCAGCGAGCATCGGGCTTCGTCACAGTGGGAAAGATCGCATTCGTACTCATATCCCAGGGGTTCCAGAACGCGCCGGTACAGCACATCGCAGTGCTCGCAGTAGTCCTCATAGGGCTCGACGAGATCGGTTTCCAGAAGCCGCCCCTTGGAGGGGCAGTGGTGCATCTCGATGCGGAATACTCCCGCCTCGTCGTCGATCGTCATCGTGAAATCGGCGGCCTCTTCGTTGAGAGTATGGCTCCAGTATTTCCAGCATCCCCGCAGGCCGTGCTTTTGCACCAGCTCGCGGAGGTTCCAAAGGAACTCATCGGAGATATGCTCCCAGTATTCCACAACGGCCTGTTTTCCACCGCGCTTTTGCAGATACCAGAAAAGCTCGCTATAGGCGAGGATAAACTGTTTGCAGGGAATCACCCGACATCACCGTAAAAACGCATCCTGGTTTCACCCGTCAGGTCGTCATATTCCAGCAGCTCAAAGCTGTAGGCTGTATCCTCAGTCAGCCGCGAATAGATGGTGCGGGTCGTCTCGACCCACATATCGGCCACTCTGTAGCCGTTTTCTCTCATGTGCGTCACCGCCGGGCACTGCCTGACATGCACCAGCAGCTCACCATCGCGCAGTTGCAACTTCACCTCGCCGCCCTCGTCGTCATAAAGCTGCTGCAGATATTCCTTGATTGCCGCGAGTCCGCGCTGCCGGAGGTCTTCCTTCAGGGGCGCATAGAGTGTATCGGCAATCTGCTGCAGCCACTCAATCACGGCGTCGGGGCCATAGGTATCCTGCAGATACTGCAGGCCGGTGCTGAGCGCGCCGTGAAAATCCTGGTGTAGATACTCATTATCGGCGGCGCTGCGTCGCATCACTTCGCGGGGCATATTACGCGTCCTTCCACGGCGTGAGGATGTCAGCGTCCTGCTGCACGGCTTTCTCGATCGCCTCCACACATTCATCTGTCAGCGGATAGTTAAGGTAGCTTTTCCAGGTGCTGAAGATGCCCATTTCCACCAGCAGTCTCTTCTGGCCCGAAAGCCAGCATGGGGCGTCTTTGCCGCCATAGACATCCCACATGAGCCGGTTCATACGGTCCTGGAGGGCATTGGCCCGCTCCATGTCGCCATCGTGCACCGCCTCGATGATCTGGCGGGCAATGAAGCCGTTGAAAATGCCACCGCCCAGAAGGAGGCCGTCGTAGCCGGCCTCGATATAGGTCGCACAGACGAACTCATCGCCGTCCAGCAGGAGAAGATCGGGACGCTCCTGGCGGGCCTGCAGGGCGACATCCCGGCGATTCGGGTCGCGGGAGCTGTCTTTGATCATCACGACATTCTCCTGTGCGTGAATCTGCGGGAGAATCTTTTGTGGGACGTAAACATTCGAATGCTTGCCGCGATCGTAAAAGCCAACCGGCAGAGGGCTGTTTTGTATGGCCTCGAGGTAGAAATCAACGATGCGCCCGGGCGTATCATTCATGAAGAAATAGGGCTGGGCGATGACCGCCATGTCGGCGCCGTCTTCGGCAGCGCGCTCGATATTATCCAGAACGCGTGCGGCGGAATTGTCGGTCACCTGCACGGCGATCTTCAGGTCACCGGCGGCAGTGGAGATGACCGACTGCACGAACTCGCGCCGCTGCTCATCGGTCATCCACGCTCCCTCGCCGCATGTCCCCAGCAAAAACAGGCCGTCAATGCCGAGTTTGAGGTGATGCTCGACCAGCCGCTGCACGGAGGGGCGGTCAATTTGCATGTCGTCCGTGAATGGTGTCGGTGTCGCCGACCAGACGTGTCCTGAATGTTCGATTGCCATCATTCCTTTGCAGATATTTCCGGTATCTCCCCGTAAGCGAAGCGAGGTATGGTCTTATATTCGACGGGTTGGATGAATAATCCTATGAGTCAGCCGGTTTGGTCTCTCTTTCGGCGAGAAGGCGGGGCAGGTCGAGGATATCATCCAGGCGGTAATCGGCGTCGGGATGGTCGGCACGCAGCAAAAAAGTTGTCATGCCGAGATCTCTGGCGGGTGGGAGGTTGGCCGGATTGTCTTCCACGAGGCCGCATTCGGCGGCAGGGCGTCCGACCGCCTCGACCACCTTCGTATATGCCTCGGGATCCGGTTTGGGCCGCCAGCCGGTGAACTCCACGTCAAAAATCCGCTCGAACTGCTGCTTCACTCCGAGAATGTCAAGCACGCGGCGGGCGTAGCGGCTCGTGGCGTTGGTGAATATGAAAAGCTCAGCCTGCAGCCCGGCAAGCATCTGCTGGAGTTTCGGGGCGGGGGAGAGGTATTTGTCCGGATCAACCTGTTCAACGCTGCGGGCGTAGAACTCCGCCTGGGGAATATCCAGCTCGATCTCACATCCGGCGGCGGTGGTGCCATACTTTTCGTAATAGTGAACGCGCAGCTCGTTGGCGTCTTCATGGCTCAGGCTCAGCCGGTCGGCCAGAAAGTTCGTAATGCGCCGATCTCCGGCTGCAAGCATCCCGCACGCAGGCCGGTAGAGAGTCTCGTCAAGATCAAACAGCAGTGCTTTAAGCATGGGGTCAATTCGCACAAACGGCCGGAGGACAGGATCCTCCGGCCGTCAGGGGTGTTTGTTGCTGTTTATTCTATGCTGGAAGGCTCGATTCCAAGAGCCCGGAGCGCCTGGTCCACGTACTGCTCCGCAAGGTCGAAATCCTTTTCGGTGAAGCTCTTACGAGCGGCTGAGAGAAGTTCATCGACTTCCTCAGCCTGCTGGGGGTTATTGTCTTTGAGTTCGTAATACGGATCGCGCGCGGCCTCAAACTTCCGGCCAATCCGCTGCTTTTGCGGAACCTTCGCCCAGGCGGGGTCGCCCGCATGCTCGCTGTCTTCAACTTCTGCCTCTGCTTCCGATGGTTGTGCAGGGGCTGGTTGTGGCGCGTCGGCCGTCTCTGTAGCGGCAGGTTCCGGTGTGCTCGGTGCCGGTTGCGTCTCGGCTTCCTCCGTCGCCACTTCAGCTTCTTCCGCGGCGGTATCGGGTGCGGTGACCGTCTCGGTCCCGGTCATCGGTGCGGTGGCGGCGCTTGGCTGGATGGGGGAAGTGCTGCCCCCGGCAACGACCGGTCCCGAGGTGTCCATCGGTTTGCTGGCGACGAATTTGCGGAGATTATCAAGCAGGTTGCGAGCGATGCTTTCGCGCCGGTCGATCCATTCATCTTCATTGAGGCCCCGGCTTGCCCGCAAAGCGTCAATGATCAGCAAAAGGGCGGCACTTTCGGGAATATCAGCCTCCGCCTCAGGCTGCTTTGAAGCGGTCTCTTCCGCCTGTGCGATCACCGTTTCAGGCCTTCCAGGGTTAGTTGCTGCTTCGTCGGTGTCACCTGTCTCGGAGGCCTCTTGGGCGGTTGCGCGGCCGAAGGGATCTTCCATCTTGCTGACGGGGGTCGCCGCCGGAAGGCGCTCACGAATCTTGTTCGCCCATATCTGGCCGAGCTGTTTTTCGGTGATGTTGTTGGCGGCCGCCTCCTCGGGATATACCCTGATAACGGGAAGGTCCCAGCAATAGACGGTCCAGATACCGTCTTTTTGCTTCAAAGCCACCTCGGGATGGTTGGTGTCATACTTCGACAGCACTGTAACGATGGCTTTGTCGATGGCGGTTGCACGGTCGTCAACGCTGTCATAGGGACCGGCCGCCCGAATCCGTGCTACCACCTCATTGGCGATGCAGATGTCGGACGTTTGCTGGGCTGCGAGGGGCAAAAGGCATCCAACAATCAAAACTGCGGTGATGGCTGTGACGAGCGTCTGTCGGTATTGCATTGCACCCACTCCCGAAGGATTGTAAGTTCGAGTATCACCCGACTGCCCTGCACGCAACGAACACTCAGGCGCTGACCCGAAAAACATTGAGCAAAACCGGCATCATGGCCCTGTTGAAAACTGAAATGCCATAGCGAAGCGGTGAGGGCATCCCAAATGCGGAAATACTGCTCTCACACCTTCCATGACGCCCGTATCCATCATAGACCATACCCTACCGACAGTCAACCTGATACACTGTGTGAAAGGGCGTATGCGAAACAATCGCGAACAAGCGCGCCCGGGGACGGATTTGCAGCCGCAGAGGGGAGCCGGGAGAGTGCCGCAGCAGGTTGCCTGCAGCGGGCGGGTGTGCTATACTGCTAACCCACCGCAGATACCTGCGGACATACATGTATGGCAGCTAAGTCAATATGCCGCACCGACCGTGCGCGAACTCGAGCCGGGAGTTGTCTGACTTACGGCCATTCCTGCTCCGCACCGGCCACTGGCGGAGCCAAACGACCACAGGAAGGAGCCACAAAAGTGGCAGACGAACGGACACTGTACGAATCGATGTATATTCTTGATGTAACTCGTGAAGAGGACGAAATGCGGGCCGCTGTCAATGCTGTTGAAGCTGTTATCGAGGAAGAAAACGGAGAAGTCACCGAAACAGTGCAGTATGGCCGCAGACCCCTCGCCTACAAGATCGGCCCACACACTGAAGGCCTGTACATCATCACCTACTTCCATGGCGATGGAAATGTCGTCCGGGCGCTGAACAACGAATTCCGCACCCTCGAAACCATCATTCGCGGGATCGTCGTTGTCGCCCGACCGAATACGATTTACAAAAGCTCCAAGCCAAAGCCGTCTGAGGAAGAGGCAGCAGCGGCAGAGGAAGCCGAAGAAGTAGAAGCAGAAGCGGCCGAAGAAGCAGAAGCGGCCGAAGAGGCACCGGAAGACGTCGAGCCGATGGAAGAGGACGTCGAAGAAGCCGCTGAAGAGGCCGACAGCGAAGAAGAAGAGATCGAAGACGAGGCCGAAGAAGTCGAAGACGAAGCAGCAGAGGAAGCTGAAGAAGAGGCCGGAGACGAAGCAGTCGAAGCCGATGACGAAGACGTTGAAGATGCGGCAGATATGGCGGAGGCGGCCGAAGACACAGAGGAAGCTGCCGATGAAGAGCAGGAAGACGAGCCGGAGGAAGCAGCCTCCGACGACGAGTAGCCGCAAGCATCATTTTGGGCGACAGCCGTCTGCTGACTGGCAGATTCGGCACGGGTGTATCATCGCGGAAGGCCGATGACTGGGCCGGTCTTGCGGGAGTATATCGGTGCCTGTGATCTATGAGTATCACGCAGATATATCATATTCACGAGGCAAATCTTCAGAAAGGCAGCGTTAACGATGATTAATAACGTGGTGTTGGTGGGGCGACTGGCAACAGATCCAGAAATGAAGTACTCCCAAAGCGGCACGGAGATCACGACCTTCCGCATAGCAGTCAGCCGGCCACCACGGGAAAACCAGCAGCAGGACACAGATTTCCTGAACGTTGTATGTTTTGGCAACGTGGCTCAAAATGTGGCAAGTTATCTGGACAAGGGCTCTCTTGTCGGCATCCAGGGACGCATCCAGACTCGCAGCTACGAGCAGGATGGGCGCCGCCAGTGGTGGACAGAGATTAACGCCCGGAATGTGCAGTTTCTGGAAAGCCGCCAGGAGGCCGAGCGACGCCGCGCGCAGGAAGGGCAGACCGGTCCACCCGGGCAGAGCGGAGCCTCCGGGCAGAGCGGACCACCCCAGGGCGGCCAGACCTACGGCGCTCCCGCGGGCGGCCAGCAGTCACAGCAGGGCCAGCAAGGCCAGCAGGGCCAGCAGA
>JAWODS010000335.1:0-3346 GCA_046483205.1 Armatimonadota bacterium
CCGCCGGAATATCAACATCTCTCTGCCTCGCCGCCCGGACGATTGCTTCACCGATGGGATGTTCGGAGCGGTTTTCGACGGCCGCCGCAAGCTCAAGCACCCTCTCCTCCGCTGTATCGCCTGCCGGGATGGCGTCCGTGACCTCCGGCTCGCCGCGAGTGAGGGTGCCGGTCTTGTCGAAGATCACCGTATCCAGCCGGCCGACGACCTCAAGCGCCGTGGCCTCGCGGATGAGGATGCCGTTTTCGGCCCCCATCCCGCTGCCCACCATCACCGCCGTCGGTGTCGCCAGCCCCAAAGCGCACGGGCAGGCCACCACGAGTACGGCCACCGCCGTCACAAGCGCGTGCTGCAGCTCGCCTGCGAAGACGTACCAGCCGGCGAAGACCAGGAGCGCGATGACGATAACTGCGGGGACGAAGTATGCGGCCACCACGTCCGCAAGGCGCTGGATTGGCGGCTTCGTTCCCTGCGCCTGCTCCACCAGCCGCACGATCTGCTGCAGCATCGTTTCTGCGCCCACGCGGGTGGCCCGGAAATGGAAGGCGCCCGTGCGGTTGATGGTTCCCCCGATGACCTCCTCACCCTCCGATTTTTCCACCGGCATGCTCTCGCCGGTGATCATCGACTCATCCACCGCCGAGGCTCCGGAGATGATCTGCCCGTCAACCGGGATTTTTTCACCGGGCCGCACGACAATCTCATCACCGGCCTGAATGGCGGATACGGGGATGGTGCTCTCCTCGCCGTCACGGATGACGGTGGCCTCAGGTGGCGCCAGCTCCAGCAGCTTCTGGATGGCCGATGACGCCCGGCCTTTCGCGCGGGCCTCCAGAAACCGTCCCAGCGTGATGAGCGTGAGGATCATCGCGGCGCTGTCGTAATACACGTGGCCGGTGGCGAAGAACGTGAAATACACGCTGTCAATGTACGCCGCCGACGAGCCCATGGCGATGAGAACATCCATGTTGGCGTTGCCGTGGCGCAGGGCTGCGAAAGAGTTGCGATAAAACTGCCAGCCCACGATGATCTGCACCGGGGTGGCCAGTGCGAAGAGGATATATTCCTCGAAGGGGATCTCCATCCACATCGAGATCGCCATAATCACGGCGCTGAACACCGCTCCGAAGATGAACAGGGCGAGCTGGTGGCGGATGGCTGCCTCGCGGTCATCGAGACGGCCCATGCCCTCATCATCGACCGCTTCGGCTTCATATCCCGCGCTTTGCACGGCGGCGATGAGCTGCGAAAGATCCGTGGTCTGAGGGTCGAAGGTCACCTCGGCGCGCTCGGTGGCGAGGTTGACGGTGGCCTCGATGACACCCTCCCCCGAGCCGAGGGTGCCCTCGATGCTTTTGACACACGACGCACAGTGCATGCCGTGCATTTTCAGTCCGACGGTCTGCATGCCCCGGCGCTGCTGTGCGGCCTCATACCCGGCGTTTTCAACTGTCCTGATAAGGGCGGCCGCGCCGGTCGCCTCGGGGTCATACTCCACCCGGGCGGTTTCGGACGCAAAGTTCACATGCGCCGTCTGCACACCTCCGGCCTCTGACAGCGCCTTTTCGACCGTCTGCGCGCATGCCGCACAGTGCATCCCGCGAATGTCCAGTGTCACCGATTCTTTGCTCATACACACCACCTGCACCGGCCGGGAGGAGACCCGACCGGTGCTTGCTGTATTTCCCATCGGTGACGGGGCAGTGCGAGGTCAAGTTCAAAAGACACTCATGACTTACGGGCAGATGCAGCTTTCGACCCGCGCGCCGCATTCAGGACAGCGCTCCACATTGACGCTGCAGGGGAAGCCCTGGGCGTTTTGCGGCCCCAGGATCAGGTATTCCGCCTGCAGTTTTTCACCACCGGCGGTGGCGGAGATAGTGATGAAGTTATCCCCCTCCACCTCGTCGGCCTCCATGACAAATCGGGTCTGGTTGGGGCTGTCAGGGGCCTTCTCAATGCTCCATCCAGCCGGGGCTTCAACCGTCACATCGGCGTCCAGAAGCTCGTAATCTTTCCGCACCGAGACCCCGATGAGCTTCTCGATACCCGGCCTGATCACCGGGTCGCCGTTGTAATGCAGCGCGAGGTCGTGCCCCTCAACCCGTTCGATTGTCGAAAGCGGGTCCTGCTGCAGCGCCGCCAGGGCGAGGGTGTTGTCATAGAGCCTGCTGAGCAGATCCTCCGGTTCGGCGGCTTCGGAGGCGATGGATGACTGCTCCGAACGTTCGGCAAGCATCCGGCGGCCCACCTCCACGGTCTGGTCGGTGAGGTCGGAAATGCTTTCAGGGGCGTCGAGGTTCTGGGTGAACTTGTGCAGTACGATCTGCTCGGAGATCGGGTCAATCCACTTCTGCGGGATGGCGTCACGCCCCCCGACAATCCCCAGCACCGAACCGAGCGTCGCGCCACTGCAGTCGGTGTCATAGCCGCAGTTGACCGCCGCACACAGCCGGTCGCCGAAGTCCTTCCCGTACAGCCAGCCGATGATGGTGAAGGCGTGGTTTTGCGGGGCGCTACACGGTTGGTAGTGGCCGAAGGAATGCAGCGTCTGCTCGCGGACGTCCTCCCAGCTCACATCGTTTTCGTAACACCACAGCGCATCCTTCACGGCGCGGTGGATGCGGCTGTGACACGGGATCATGTTCAGCCCGATTTCGATCAGTGTTTTGGGATCGGAGATGACGAAAGCCGCACTTTCCAGCGCCGCCCAGAACATCTCGCCATACATCCCCTCACCGCCGGAATGGTCCAGCACGGCGTCGTTCCACGCCAGGGCCGCCGCCAGGTCCGGGTCTCCCGGTGCCACGCACGCCCAGATCTCGCTGCGGATGGGCGAGCCCATTTCGTCAATATAGTAGTTTTCAAAGCAGCCGGAGATCGGGGGCCGAAGACCCCGGTCGAGGTTGCGGCGGCAAAAGCCGTATTCATTCCACGGATAAGGGCCCAGGTTCTTCACCCAGTAATCCGCGAAATCCCCCACCGACGGGTAAATCCCCCGGTCCTGCAGCATCTTCAGCCACACAAGCTGCAGGTCGAGATCATCGTTGGCCGCCGGCTCGGTGGGGACGGGGTCGTAAAAGTCCAGGGTGTGGACCTCCTTCTGCCCCTCGTAAGGCGCTCCCAGCGTGCCGCCGATATTCTTGCCCATCCAGCATCCAAACACTTTATCCCGGTATGTGTCTTCAGCGATCTGCACCGCGCTCATGATTCTTCCTCCTGTCACTGTTACGTCAAACGCATAGTGTCCTTCTCTATCCGCCTCCTTCTTCCTCTGTTGGTTTGTTATCAGGGCCGGGCAAGGACAATAAAGGGCTGATGGAGAAATAGCTCCCATACCCGGCCA
>JAWODS010000015.1:0-9072 GCA_046483205.1 Armatimonadota bacterium
CAGCCATCCGCTATGCAGTTAAGAAGGGGTATTTAAAAAAAAAGCATTGAGGTAGCTTCCATCGAGGAAGAAGAGGGTACTCCTGGCGAACGTGATTATGCATTTCCCGTGCTCGTGCGAACACCGGAAACAGGATCGCCGCCAGAATCGCGATGATCGCGATCACGACAAGAAGTTCAATAAGTGTGAAACCAGCTCTTTTACCCATTCTTCTCCCTCCATAACTCCTGCATTTCAAACGGCGTTATTATCACATATTTCCCGGTCTGCCTGCCATGTCCTTCTTTCAGCTTGTATTTCTGTTCACTTGTGAGCACACACCCCAATACGACACACGTTCATATTCGCAGGTGCGTGTCGTGTTTTCAGCTCATCTGCAGTCAAAAGCCTGCCCTCAGGGACGCAGCAGATCATAGCCTTTGCCGTAGATGTCGGAGCTCTGCATCCACTTGGCGTGCCCGTCGGCGAAGCAGTGATTCTCTCCGCAGTTGTGACGGGAGTACTCACATTTCATATAGTCAGGGTCGCCGTTGGGCCACGGGGCGCCGTTGCCGTAGCGAACCTTGTCTCCGCTGTTGGCCCACGCGATCCGGCCGGGGAGGTTGGCGAAGACCTCGTGGGAACACTCGCCAATCGCCATGATCTCAGCAGGTTCGTCAACGGCTGCCAGTATTTTGCCTGCGAGATAGGTGTTCCAGCCGTAGGCGGGATTGACCTCGAAATGCCACACGCCGGCGTAGTTGAGTGGATTACTTCCCGCTCGCGGACTGCCCTTCGAGGGGCAGAGATAGATTTGATAGTTTTTAACGTAGGGGTACAGACACGCGCCCCAGAATGTGTCCACACCGGGCTCGTGGTAGTCACTGCCTCTGAGAAACGTCTCATCGTAATCCTGGACATACATCATGAGACCCAGGCCGAGTTGCTTGAGGTTGCTCAGACACGAGGTCTGCCGGGCCTTTTCCCGTGCTCGTGCGAACACCGGAAACAGGATTGCTGCCAGAATCGCGATGATCGCGATCACGACAAGAAGTTCAATAAGTGTAAAGCCTCTGCGTGAAAACACATAAACCGCCTCCTTCTGTTGTCTGCATTGTCAAAGATGTACTTCTTCTCTGCGTCATAACACTCCTTTTTTTCTTGTTGGGTACAACCACGTCGTAATGCGCTCGCTGTCCGGGGTGGTGATCTCCTCCGACCGGTGCCTTGTGGAAGGTGATGCGACTGATGAAGGGAATCGGCACGGGGATGCTGAAGTCGAGATGAGAGCAGCAGGAGACAAATGCATCACATGGATTGAGGGAATGAATTATGGCACGATATGCACGACTGACCACGGTTTCGTGGGGACCAAAAGCAGAAGACGGCGACCCCATAGAAAACAACGTCCGGCAGGCTTGCGAGCAGGTTGACACAGCGGCACAGGAGGGCTCGGATTTGGTCTGTCTCGCCGAGCTTTTTGCCCACAGAAACATGGATCGTCCCGAGGCAATTGACCGCGCCGAGCCGCTGCCGAATGCGATTACCGAACAGATGGGAAAGGCGGCGGCTCGCAACGATACCTACGTCATCGCCGGTCTCCTGGAGCGCGAGGGTGATGATGTGTATAACTCCGCGGTGCTGATTGACCGTGAGGGGGAGATCGTCGGCCAGTACCGCAAAAATTTCCCCACACCCGAGGAGATCGAATCCGGGACCACTCCCGGGACCGAGGCGCCCGTCTATGAGACCGATTTCGGGCGCGTGGGCATGGCGATCTGCTGGGATCTGCACTTTCCGGAGCTCGCCGTGCGCATGGCTGAAAAGGACGTGCAGCTCATCTGCTGGCCCTCGATGTACCAGGGCGGCCTGCAGCTTCGCCTGTGGGCGTACCTCGCCGACGCGTACGTGATGTCGGCGTGGCCGGGGCATATCTGCGAGATCATTGACATGAACGGCTACCGGCTTGCGGGCACGAACTACGGCTATTCCATCGCCAGCGCCGATGTCAACTTCGACCGCGACGTATTCCTCCGCTGCACCGCCCGGCAGGGGACCTGGCACAAAATCCGGGAGAAATATGGCGACCGGCTGACCATGGAGCTGATGCACGCGCAGGGCACTTTCTCGCTTGCCTCGGAAAGTGATGAGATAAGCGTCGAAGAGATCGCCGAAGAGTTCGATCTGGACCGCCGCGTGCCATATTACCAGCACTGCCGCGATGTGCGAGAGAAGAAGCTGCGGGCATCAGGGAAGTAGAAGCATTTCTCGACACCGGGGGCTGGAAGAAAAAGAAGCGGAGAACACAGGAGCAGGCCACTTTGCGGCGGCCTGCTCGCGATTCACTACGATCGGTTCGGGCTGCTCAGGCGAGGCCACATTCCTCCAAAACAGTCGCCACGTGCTTGTTCCATCCCAGTGGCATCATGTGGATGCCCCCGGCATGGTCTTTGAGGTTGTTGACGAGATCCACGGTGATCTCAATTGATGTCTGAACCTTATCATCGGTCTCTTTCATCTGTGCAATAAGGTCTTCCGGAACGTTGACACCCGCGACGAACTTGTTCATAAAGTTGGCCATGCCTGCGGATTTGAGCATGACGATGCCCGCCAGGACCGGCACACCGAGATCACCGGCCTGGTCCATGAAGTCGGCGAAGACCTCTGCATCGTACACCGCCTGTGTCTGGACGAACTCCGCCCCTGCCGCTATTTTCTTGTGCAGCTTCATGATCTGGGGCTCCAGCGGTCGTGCTCCGGGATTGACGACACATCCGAGACAGAAATCAGGCGGCTCCCCTTCGAGCTCTTCGCCTGCGAGATCCTGCCCCTCCATGAGCATGCGGCCCGCGCGGATGAGCTGCACCGAATCGAGATCAAACACGGGTTTGCATTCCGGGTGGTCGCCGAGGGTGGTGTAGTCACCGGTCAGACACAGCACATCGGTGATGCCCATCGCGGCGGCCGACAGGAGCTCACTTTGCAGGGCCAGCCGGTTGCGATCGCGGCAGACCATCTGCAAAACCGGGTGCATCCCGGCCTCCTGGATCTTGATGCAGCCCACCAGTGACGAGGCTCGCATCACCGCCGACTGGATGTCGGTGACATTCACCCCGTGCACAATGCCCTCACATTCCAGTGCCTCCTCGACCATCTCTTCGAGGTGGTGTCCCTTTGGTGGGCCGACTTCGGTTGTAAGAAGAAATTCGCCTGCCTGTATGGCGTCACGGATTGACACACTGAACCCTCCCATGCTGTTGTTTCATCTGTTCTTCGCTACTGGCCGCCTGCCTGTGTTTGAGCGGCGGCAACGGTGTTTTTCATGAGCATCGCCGAGGTCACAGCTCCAACGCCGCCGGGCACCGGTGTGAGGATTCCGGCTACCTCTTGAACGCCGGGCTCCACATCACCGACAATCTTTGTATTGCCCTCTTCATCTTTCACGCGGTTGATACCTACATCCACCACCAGGGCCCCCTCTTTGATCCAGTCGGGCTTGACCAGGCCGGGGACGCCGGTGGCCACGATTACAATATCGGCGTTGCGGGTGTGGGCCGCGGTGTCTTTGGTGCCAATATGGCAGACGGTCACTGTTGCCAGCGGCTCCAGAAGCAAAAGCGCCGTGGGTTTGCCCACGATTTCGGAATGTCCGACCATGACGACCTCGGCGCCCTCAATCTCCACGCCGGATTCCTCGACCATCGTCACAGCGGCCTGTGCGGTGCACGGGGCCAGCGTCCGGTCGCCCTGCACAACGCGCCCCAGGTTGGTCGGGTGCACGCCGTCAACATCCTTCGCCGGCAGGATCTGCGCCTGCAGAGCCCGGGCGTCCAGGTGCTCGGGAACCGGGACCAACAGTATAATCCCCGTGACCGTCTCATCCTCATTCAACTCGTCTATAACCGAGCGCATCTCATCTTCGTCCACATCTGCGGGAAGCTGCTTGAGCTCGTACCCAATTCCCAGAGCCTCGCAGTCCCTCTGCTGGCTTTTGGCATAATACTTCGCGCCCGGGTTGTCGCCCGCGAGGACAGAGACCAGCCTTGGAGGTTTCGTGCTTTGAAGGTCTTTCACCTGTTCCTTGAGTTCTGCCTTGATGCGATCTGCTATCGGTCCGCCTTCAAGAATCGTTGCCGCCATGTGCGCGTCACCTCGAGTTCAGTTGCCTGGGTGGTTGTTGGAAAAGCATCTTAGAAGAATATTCCAGACGGACGGAGCAGAATCCTGCCTTTGGTGCTATTTAATATTCTGAATGCTCGACATCGCCTCAGCCACGTCGATATCTGTGCCGTCGAGCACCCCGATGCGCATGTCTCCGAGCTCGGGCTGGCGCACCACTGCGAGCTTGCAGGTGGCCTCAATGTCCGCTCCGGTCATTTCAGCGGCATCTTTTAGAGCGTAGAGGATCCGGTCGGTCGACTCTGAAGTGCGCACTGTTACTGCAACGGTGTCTGTATCATACTCTGCTTCTGCACGAATGGGCACCTTTTCGTTGCCGGGATGTGGCACAATCAATGTGATGAATATGACGTCGCCTGCGGATGATTTTTCGTATATGGCGGTGGGTATTTTGCGGAAGCCCCGCCGCGGTATCCACCCCTGGAGGGGGTCCTCCTGCCCTTTGACGATACGGGCGGACAGGCCGTCTGTGGCCAGGGGCACGAGTGTGACATTGGCGATTCCTTCATCGGTGGACCGGGCGACGAGGGTGTCCTGATCCACCTCCGCTGTTTCGGCGTCGAAATGAAACAGGTTCGAATAGGTATGCTCTGCACCATCGTCGCTGGTGAGCCGGTCAATGACCACGAAGTAATCCGGTCGCACGAAGACCACCGTGCGCTCATGCTGCACCTGCAGAAGGCCATCCACCGAAGCGCCGCGCTCGCCGTAGCCGTCATCGTATCGCCCGAACGCCCAGTCGAAGATCTCCGTGTGGGCCCAGTGATCCGTCAGCGGCTCATCGGCCTCGTAGAGTTCTGCCTGCCGATGGCGGTGCTGGCTGAGGCCGTCAACGAGCACGCTGTTGTGTGAAGGCGTCGTCAGCGCGTGGCGGCGCCACTTCGACTGGTCGTATTTGTACGTACCGGCCTCCGTCAGAAGCTGGCGTCCGTAGGCGTACAGGGTCAGGCCGAGCTTGTCCTCATGCTGGTGGCCGATACCGTAGGGACCGATCTCAAACATCATGTACTTGTCGTTTCTGTCCCAACCACTTCGCATCACGCACTGGCCGGCCCACGGGAAGAACCAGGAGGTGAAATCAACCGGCTGTCCGTCACCACCGAGCGTTGCGCCCCACAGAAACTCCGGGTCGCCCCAGATGTCGTACGCTTCCATGAGACTGTCACGCACGCGGGTGTTTCCCGAATCATTCAGCGCCGGGAGCTGCCCGTTGGGCTTCATGCACCGGAGGTTGTACCAGTACATTTTCTTCAGCCGGTCCATGTAGCCGTCGGGAATCTCGACGTCATTCATTCGCGCCGGCTCAAGAGCCCGTATGAAATTCCTGCGGGCGACCTGGTGATAGCCGGTGGACAGCTCCTTCTGCGCGCCGTCGGGATAGACCTGCTTGTCGAGTTCCGCAAGCAGCCGCGAATAGGCGACATCCCGCCAGTGTTCGGCCTCTTTGAACTCCGGGAACATCACGCCGATGTGGGCGAGGCCGTTCATCTCCATGGTCACCCAGTTCCCGCCGTGCTGCGGATTCTCCAGCGCCATTCGTGTCAGCAACCGGGCGTGTTCGACGAATGATTTGAGAAACATCGTCATCGCCTCGGGCGTCATCGACGGCGAGCCCAGGAAGTAGTGGAATGCGTCCATCCACGAGCCTGATGTGCGGATGCCCTGCTGGATGGTCAGCCAGCAGGGGAACTGGCTGGGGCTTCCGAACACCGGTGCGGGCTGGTCCTCGATAAAATCCGTCATCTGGTCAACGAACTCCCGGGCGTATTTCTCGTTTCCCGTCGCCCAGTAGGCCTCCCCGAGGGTGCGCCACATATTCATGCGGTTCAAAAACGCCGTCCACGTCCGGGCGTAATCGGGATCCGTGCGGTCCCAGGGATTGTACGTCCAGTCAATGTCATCTCCCACGTGCGCCTCCACGCCGTGGGCGGAGAAAATATGGTCGCATGCCTGCTCCGCCTTGCGGGTGTCATAGCCGGGGTTGCGGCTGTGGTCGAAGTCGCGCCAGTCGAAGTGCCACACCGGCTTCGTCCGGGAGCGCATGTACGCCAGAAGCTCCTCTTTCGCCGTTCCGAAATGCCCGGCATCGGCCGCGGTACGCGTGGCCTCCAGGCCCGGGATGTCCTCGCGGAGGAGATCGAAGAACTCTTCGTCACCCAGCAGCGGGCCCTGCTGTTCGAAGCGATTGGTCAGGGCGAGGCGGTCAATGTAGATCTTCGCCTCGGGGTGCGGGGTATTGCCCCATTTGGAGGTGAAGGTTATGCCGTCAATCTTGTGCCAGCCGATGGGAGTTCGGGCGCCGCCGGTTTCGATAAGCTCGCGTCCGAACATCTTCCAGCCGGTGAAATTCAGCCGGAAGCTGACACTCCAGTAATCGGGACCGGCGGTCTTTTCGTTCTGCGAAGAGATAATGCAGCGGATCGTCGCCGGAAGCTTCTTTTCGTTATAGACCCAGAAGGTAAACGCGCTCCAGTCGCTCCAGTCGTGGGGAATATCGTCGTTGTGGACATTCATGTGTGAGACCATGTCCGGCCAGTAGGCCGAGGTCTCTCCCGAATAAGCATGATCCGAGGAAAGCTCGAATCCGTCCCAGCCGGAGACGTCGTCGAAATCCTCGAACACAAAATCATCCTGTGCCACACAGGGGACCAGTGCAAAGACTATAATGCATGCCACGCACAATGCTCGAATTCTCATGGAGTTTTTCACTTCCCAGGACGTCATCACGTATTCGAAGCCCGTCAGCGGCTGTCATATTGCAGACAGTCAGGCAGCGGCTTTCACCTGAAGCGGCGTCGTGACCGGCCAATTCCGCTTTTCAGGGAGTATTGCCTGCTGGCGACAGGCGGGTCATTCGCCCGTCTTCGGTAATCACCATGGCTCCGGTATCGGCCGGATGAACCTGCACCACCGGGGCGTCGAAGGTGTGGACCGCCAGCAGGCTGCCTTCGGCGTCGAAAATCGTCACCCGGCCGGTATCGGTCCCTGCGACAATCGTCGTCTCCGCCCCTTCGCCTGCGACTGCAAGTGAGCTCACGGGCCCTCCGCACAGCCGCGCCCAGAGCTGCTCCCCCTGCGCGTTCACTGCGTGCAGATAAAAGCCCTTGCTGCCGGCGAGAATATCGGGGGTGCCGTCGGCGGTAATATCGGCGGTCCGCAGGCTCAGTACCTGCCCGCCCGTATTATACTCCCACATCAAAGAATCCCACCGCTCGCCGCCGGGTTCGTCCGGGAACTCATTCAGCGCCCGGAGGATCTCCGATCCATACAGTGCCTCTTTCATCCCGTCGCCGTTGATGTCGGCAAATGCGGCGGATTTGACACCGCGTCCCGGACGGTAACGGCGGCTCCAATTACTCCCGAAGCGGAACATATTCATCCCCCGCCATTCGGTGCCGACGGTATATTCGGCCGTGCCGTCGCCGTCCAGGTCGGTCGCCTCCGCCACCAGAGCCGACTTGCCATACACGATTTCCTTTATTGGCTTCCCGGATGCGTCCAGCACCGACCAGCTTCCGCTGAGGGAAGTGGCGATGATTTCATTTTTTCCGGCCCCGTCGAGGTTGTGGCAGAGGATATCGGTCACATATAGCCCCGCCTGCGAAATGTCGGGCTGCTGGAAGACGTATGACCAGAGCGTCTCTCCGCCGGGGATATGAGCGGTGAGCACGCCGGTTTCGGTGCCGATGATGAGCTCAGGGGCCGCATCTCCGGAGATATCACCTGCTGCGAGAGCGGTCACGGCTGCCTGCGCCTGCACCCGCGCAATCTCTTCGCCACCGGCACCGAGAACATGCACGAGGCCGCTTTCCGTGCCGACGAGGGCTTCGGCAACCCCGTCGCCCGTCATGTCGGCGAACTCGGCCGCGGTCACGGTATCATCAACTTCCGCCACGTTGTTGACTGCGGCGTTGCGGCTGACGGCGGTATCTGCCGGCGATGGTTGCCTGCCTTCGGAAGCCGAAATCGCGCTCGAAATCGCCCCGGCGAGATCAGGCCAGTCGCATTCGATTGTCTGCCCGGGAGAGTTTGCGGTGAGGGTCACAGCAGGAGCCGGACCGGGAGGATTGAACTGCACGGTGTCATCTGCTGAAATGACTGCGGAGATGGTGTTTGCGGCCAGATTCAGCTCCAGGGAGACCGGAGCCGGAGTGGTCAACAGATCGTGATCCTGCCAGGTGATGGAGGTTGCATCTGCCACCGCCAGCCGTTCCGGGGAGACCAGAAACTGTGAGGCAGTGATGCTCAAGTCGCCCACCGTCACCCCGTCATCGGCGATTCCGGCGATCGTCTGGACCTCCCCTGCCAGTGCAATGACGCCCGGTGCGATATGAAGTGCCTCCGCCTGTGCGACCTCTTCATCCGGGCAGTAAAACACGTTCTCGATGCTGTGGCTGTCCCCGGCCTCAAGCTGTTTGTGTGAATACTGCTCCAGGATGGCTCCGGGCGCTTCAGCGTGCTCGTACAGGCGCAGCTTGCCCGGTGCGGGATCGGTCCTTAACTGCAAACGCGAGCCGTCGGTGTTGCTGAGGCGGAAAGATTCGCCATTTTGCTCGACCGCCAGGGTACGATCCTCAATCACGGTCTCCCCCAGGGTTCGCCAGTGCGTCGTGAACAGATAATCCCCGGGCTCATTTGCCGCCATATCGTCAATGACGAAGACGTAGCGGTCTTTGTCCCAGATGATATTGCGGCCCCAGTCCAGGCCGTTGTACTCGCGGGCGACCGAGCGGCCAAAGCCGGTTTTTGGAAGATCATCTGCCAGACCGAGACGCAGCGCAGCGGCGATCATGTTCAATGGTGACCCTTGACCTGGCGGTGAGACAGAACCAACACAGCATTGCGCGGCCGGAGTTCAATCTTCGGCGCGAACCGTCCGGGAGGGTCGCGTCGACCTGTGGTTGGCGTTTCGAG
>JAWODS010000088.1:0-5555 GCA_046483205.1 Armatimonadota bacterium
CAGAATCGGGAGACGTTCTCGACCATCCGTATCCGCCACAGGTGGACGACTTTGTCAATGCCCTGAATGAGGGCGACAGGCCGCTGGTCACCTTCGAGGAGGCCTTCGATACGCACAGGGTGGCATTTGCTATCGAGAAGTCACTCGAGGAAAACCGCCCGGTTGAACTTGATGAACTGGGGCTGTAAGAAACAGAAACTGAAACAGCAGAAGGCCCGGATGCGATGTCCGGGTCTTCTTTGTGGCAGGAGGACACGCAATGCTGAGAATCGGCCTCATTTCGGCGGCAACCTACGCACCATCATACCGGGGAGAACCGGCTGAGAGAACGCCCGGTTCCCACCACGGGACCGCATTTTCTTCCACCTTCAATGGCTGCAATCCGGAGGTGTACGAGCGGTATGACTGGACGTTTGTGGCGTCCTCGCACACCATTGATGATGCACGCGTCGTGAAGGTGTGGGATGAGGATACAACGTGGGCGTCGCGGCTCGCAGAGGCCACCTATATTGACGAGGTCTGCGACGGTCCCGAGGAATGCGCCACCGACGTGGATGCGGTGATCATCGTTGACGACGGCTCGGGCTCACAACACCGTTATGCGAGGTATCCCCTGCAAAACGGCGTGCCGACCTTCTGTGACAAGCCGCTGGCGATGACTGCGAAGGAGGCCCGCGAGATCGCGGACCTGTCGGTATCAACGGGGACGCCCCTCATGTCCGCCAGCTCGCTTCGGTTCGTGCCTGATATTGTCGAACTTCGGGATGAGATTGATGATCTCGGTGAAGTGTATATGGCGACCGCCGCCTGCGGGAATCACCTGGTCTATTACGGCATCCACGCGCTCTCGATGGCCTACGCCGTTCTGGGCGCAGGGGCCGTCTCCTGTATCAACGTCGGGCGCGAAGACCGTAATATCGTGCGCATTCGGTTCGACAGCGGCCACGATGTGGTGCTGCTCGTCGGCGAAAAAGAGTACATGCGGGCCGGATACCAGATTAATCTGTACGGCACAGAGGGCTGGAAATCGGTGCAGCCGGACATCACTGACCTTTATTACCATCTTCTCAAGCGCGTTGTCCGCTTCGCTCGCGACGGTGAAGTGATCGTGCCGATCGATGAGGAGGTACAGCTCATCGCCGCCCTCGAAGCCGGTCATCGCTCACTTCTGGAGGGGCGGGAGATTACGCTCGAAGAGATTTTTGAATAAATCAGGTTGAGGGATATTGAAGGTTTCGCCGCCCGGTACGGTGAATTATGCTTCAACTTCCATCAGCAACTCCCTGCGAGGCTGACGAATGGCACAGGATATAGATAACAAGCAGATGCCGATGCCCGAGAGCACCACTGAAGACCAGGCGGCTCACGGTCTTACTGCGAGGGCCGTGATGGTTTCCATTATATTCCTCGTCATCAGTCTGATCTGGATGCGCCAGGCGGGCATCATCGCCCTGGGAGCTCAGGTTGGCGAGAGCGTCCCGGTCATTCCTGCTGTCGGCGCGATTATGCTCCTGGCGGCTATCGGTCCGTTGCTCAATCGCCTGCCCCGCATCTTTCACTTCCCGCGCCACCAGTCGCTTTTAGTCTATGCGTTCCTGTGCATTGCTGTAACCATGTCTTCAGTCGGCGTCGTGCGCCAGATCCTCCCGCAGTTGACGGTTCCGACATACTTTCAAAGCCCCGAAAACAACTACGGTGCCGTCCGCGAGGAGATTCCGACGTGGCTTGCACCAACGGACCGGGACACCGTTCAGGGTATGTACGAGGGAAGCGAAGACGGCGTCATCCCGTGGAAGCCGTGGCTGGCTCCGCTGGCCGTGTGGACAATCTTCCTTCTGGCCAACTTTATCGTCATGTACGCGCTGATGCTGATGTTTCGCCAGCAGTGGATCGAAAAGGAGCACCTCACCTTCCCTGTGGCGAGACTGGTCATGGATGTCTCTGATTACGGCGCCGAGGGCACCATAGGGCCCTTCCTGCGAAATCCGCTGATGTGGACGGGCTTTGCCGTGGCCGCGGCATATAACCTGATGAACATGCTCAACGCCTGGAACCCGTCGGTGCCGTGCCTGGGCAAAACCTACAATCTGGGCGCCTTACTGACAGAGCGCCCCTGGTCTGCGCTGGCCCCCCTGAACATTGCCTGGAGACCCGAAAACTTCGGCATCGGATACCTCGTCTCCACAGAGGTCCTGATGTCGGTGTGGGTTTTTTATCTCCTCTTTCGGTTTGCCAACTTCTTCACAGTCATCGGCGGCTATGAGATCGCGGGGATGCCGTTTGAGCGCGAGCAGGCTTACGGCGGTTATATCGCGCTGGGCATCTTTCTGCTCTACGTCGGTCGTGAACACCTGATAAAGGTATTCCGCAAGGGGCTTCTGGGCGACCGCACGATTGACGACTCGGACGAACCGTTCAGATACCGCACCGTCGTGTGGGCGGCGGTGATCGGCTTTGGCATCATGCTTTTTATCGCCGTACAGGCCGGCATGTGGCTTTCGATGGCAGCACTGTATCTGCTCACCGTACTTCTGTTTTCGGTAACTTATGCGCGGATACGAGCCGAGGCCGGAGCGCCGATGGTCTGGCTCTTCCCCATCCAGAAAGCGTGGGAAATGATACCGTACATGAGCGGATCGGCCACCTGGCAGAGGGGTTCGAGCTTCCGCAACCTCACCATATTCACGCTCTTTTATCCACTGGGGCGCGGTTACTTTTTGACAACCAGCGGGTATCAGATTGAAGGCTTCAAAATCGCCGAGGGTGCAAAAATCCGCCAGCGGACGATGATCTTATGGATGATCGTGGCGCTGGTCATCGGCCTGGGATCCGCGTATTATCTGCATTTGAGCGCCTACTACTCGTTCGGTGCAAATGTCCTCGAAGGCGGTACGACCTCCGGTGGAGCCCGTGTTCGCTCGGCGGCCCTTGCATGGGAGTCGCTGTCGGGATGGATCAATGCCCATGCTGCTCCCGACGTGAACAGGACGATCGCCGGTGCCACCGGCTTTGCCGTCACGATGCTTCTGGTGGTATTGCGAAGCCTCTTCCTGCGCTTCCCGCTCCACCCGCTGGGCTATGTGATGGTGTCATCATACAGCGGTGTGCTGTGGGGGCCCTTCTTTTTGGTGTGGATCATCAAGACGCTAACCCTGCGGCTTGGCGGAATGCGTCTGTACCGGCAGCTCATCCCGTTTTTCCTGGGCCTGGTCCTCGGGCACTATTTCACCGCCGGTGTCGTCTGGGGCTCCCTGAGTCTGATTAACGAGATGTACCGGCGCTACGGTGTGTGGTTTGGATAAATGCGCCACAGCAACACCTCACACCCCCCTGCTGCGGTGGCCGCATGCATAGACTGAGCGAAACTGTCTTCATACATGATGTGATAAACTGGTCCGCTGCTGCTGTCGCAGTCCCACGCAGATTGAGCTCAAATACAGCAGCGGGCCGCTGTTGTTTCATGCTGCATAACACTCTCCGGGTGGATGGATATGGGCGATGAAACCACGGTGCAACTGCGCCACATGACACGCAGGGACATTCCATTTGGAATGCGCCTCAAAGAGATCGCGGGGTGGAACCAGACCCAGGCCGACTGGATGCGCCTGATTGACCTGGAGCCCGAAGGCTGCTTTGTCGCCGAAATTGACCGCACTCCCGTGGGCACGGCCACAGCCATCTCGTATGAGGATAAGTTCGGCTGGGTGGCAATGGTTCTTGTGGACCCGGATTTCCGCCGCCGGGGTGTCGGAACCAGGCTGCTGAATGCCTGCATTGACTATCTCGAGCAGCACGTGGCGGCCGTCAAGCTGGATGCCACACCCATGGGCAAGAAGCTGTATGACACCATCGGCTTTGTTGATGAGTATCAACTGGAGCGGTGGAGGGGCGAAGGCATCGAAGCCCGGTCGCCTGATGGTGTTACCACGATCAGTGATGACCTGCTGCAGGCGGTCTTCGAATTCGACGCTCCCCTGTTCGGCGCCGATCGCTCCCGCCTCATCCAGCGGCTTGTGGGCGAACCGGATAACACCGCGCTGTGCCTCCTCGACGGCAGGGAAATTGCCGGATACGGTGTCCTGCGCCCGGGTGCGAACGCCTATCAACTGGGGCCGCTGGCAGCATCGGACCCCGAGACCGCCGACAGAATCCTGACCGCTCTGCTTGCTGCCATTCCGCACGAACCGGTGATCTGCGATCTGCTGATGCCCAACGACTTTGCTCTTCCCCTGTTTCGCGACAGGGCATTTGAAAAGCAGCGTTACTTCATCCGCATGTACCGGGGGCAGAATATCTCTCCGGGGAACCCGGAGCTGATCTACGCGGCCAGTGGTCCCGAAAAAGGATAAAGCCCGGCTCACCAGTGCATCGGCAGCCAGGCTCGAACTGTCTCATCCCCACGCATCGACGCGGCTACGGCTGCCGCACGAACTTCTGGACGCGATGGTTCAGGGTGTCACAGACATACACCGAGTTTCCGTCGGGTGTGACAGCGACATCGGTGGGGAATTTAAACTGTCCGTCGCCGGTTCCCATTTCCCCGAACTCGGTGATAAAGTTCCCGTCGCTGTCAAACTTCTGCACCCGGTTGCCGACACTGTCGGCGACATACACATCGCCGTTGCTGTCCACGTCAATGCCGCGGGGATGTTGAAATTGCTCGGGCGCATCCCCGGGGGCTCCCCATCCGCCAACGTAGGTACCACTGCTGTCGAATTTCAGGATGCGGTGCTGGCTGTGATCGCTGGCGTAAATACTTCCGTCCGGCCCCACCGCCACTCCTCCGGCACCGGAGAACTGTCCCTCACCGATCGTCTGCACGAAGTTGCCTCCGGCGTCCAGCTTTGTGATGCGGTTGTTGATCATTTCCGCAACGTATATGGCACCACCGGCATCAACCGCCACATCGCTGGGTTTGAATGATGCAAGTCCGAGGTCGGCGGCCTCGCGGTTGAAAATCAGACCACACGTGTTATCCGTCTTCGTGAAAACATCATCGGCGATGCTGCTGTAGATGTCGCCGATGAAATCGACAGTGATGCCGCCCGGCGCTCCAGCTCTGTCATCCCATCCCTGGCACTGTCCCAGGTACCAGCCATCTGCGTCAAAGAACTGTACTCGCTCTATCGTCACCGGCACCATGTCAGTGACATAGACGGTCCCCGACTCATAGGCAATGCCGCCCATTCCGCCGAACTCGTTGTTGGCATCGCCCTCTGTGCCCCACTTGCTCTCAAAGACATATTCTTCCTGCGGCACGATGGGCGATCCGAGAATCGCGTAGATGCTGAAGCTGTTAATGTCTGCGGTGACCTCGTTGGCGTTGGGATCGGCAACCGAGTTTTCTATGGGATCCCATCCGCCGGTGACGGCTTTGGCGATTTGCAGTTGCGTTTCATCAACACCCACCGCGACATCGGACTGGGCATACTTGATGGTGAGCTGGACTGCGGTGTTGAAATTCAAACCATCCGGGCCGCAGTTATAGCATGTATTTGCGATCACTCCGTCGCCGCCCGGACAGTTTTGTTGAGTATCGATTGTGATCTCAGTCG
>JAWODS010000337.1:0-14745 GCA_046483205.1 Armatimonadota bacterium
AACGAGGCTGCGCTGACCGGCGAGGCGTACCCGGTGAGCAAAACAACTGATGCGGTGGAGGGCTCCGGTGAGGAAACCGCGGTTGGCGACCGCACCTGCATGGTGCATTCCGGCACGAACGTCGCCCGTGGCCGCGGGCAGGCGCTGGTGTGTAAGACGGGTATGGATACGGAGCTGGGGCAGATCGCCAGCATGTTGCGCGACACCGAGGACAGCAAAACGCCGCTGCAGAAGCGCCTGGCGCACGTCGGAACAGTCCTGGTCGGGGTGGCGCTGGCCATCTGTGGTGTTGTGTTCGTTGTGGGATGGCTCGAGGGGCACGAGATGATGGAGATGCTGCTTACGGCCATCACACTGGCTGTGGCGGCGGTTCCGGAGGGCCTGCCTGCGGTCATCACTATATCGCTGGCACTCGGCGCCCAGCAGATGGTGAAGCGAAATGCGCTCATCCGCCGGCTGCCTGCGGTGGAAACACTGGGATCTGTCACGGTGGTGGCCACCGACAAGACCGGCACATTGACCGAGGGCGAAATACGGCCCGATCAGATCGTGACGGTGGACGCCGGGTTGCAGATAGAGGACGGACGTTTCGACATGGACGCACTTTCGGGCGACAGCGGCGGATGGGTGGCCCGGGTGATGGCGCTGTGTAACGACGCTCACCTGCCCATCGAAAACGGCACCCCGGATTACAGTGAGGCACTGGGCGATCCAACCGAAGTTGCTCTTCTCGCCGCCGCCTTCGCCGCTGGCATAGACCACGAGAAGCTGCAGGAGGTGTGTCCCCGGGAGGGCGAGATTCCTTTCGATTCAGACCGGAAGCTGATGACCACGATTCATCCCGGCCACTCCGATGAGATAGCCGAATCACACGTTGCGCTGGTCAAGGGCGCGCCGGACCGCGTCCTGGAGCTTTCGAGCCACTACCGCCAGGACAACCAGACACATGAAATGACCGACGAGGTGGCCGAGAAGCTGCGGGAGCACATCAGCGACCTGTCCGAGCAGGGGCTGAGACTGCTGGCAGCAGCATACAGGCCGCTGGAGCAGGTGCCCGAAAACGCGGAGCCGGAGGAGGTTGAGCGCGATCTCGTCTTTGCCGGGTTCGTGGCGCTGAAAGATCCGGCCCGCCCCGAGGTGCGCGGAGCCGTGGATAAGGCACGGGGAGCTGGTATTCACCTGGTCATGGTCACCGGCGATTACCCAAAGACCGGCGCCAGCATTGCCGAAGAGGTCGGACTGCGCCGCGAGGGGACCAGAGTGGTCTCCGGATCCGAGCTCAGCACAATGAGTGACGAAGAGCTGGTGGAGCAGGTTGACGAAATTGACGTCTTCGCCCGGGTGTCTCCGACCGATAAGGTGAGAGTGGTTGACGCCTGGCGCGAGCGCGGCGAAATCGTCGCAGTCACCGGAGACGGCGTCAACGACGCCGCAGCGCTGCATCGCGCCGATATCGGCGTCTCCATGGGACAGGTGGGCACCGAGGTGGCCAAGGACGCCTCCGATATGGTGCTTTTGGACGACAACTTCGCAACGATCGTGGCCGCCGTCGAGCAGGGCCGCGTGATATACGACAATATCCGCAAGTTTATGCGCCATCTGCTTTCGACCAACGTCGGCGAGATCTGGACGATTTTCGTCAGCATTGTCATCGCGTGGCCCCTGCCGCTTCTGCCCGTGCAAATTCTTTGGATCAACCTGGTAACCGATGGTTTGCCCGCTGTTGCGCTGGGCTTTGAGCCGGCTGAGGGAGATGTAATGAAACGGCCGCCGCGGCCGCCCGATGAGAGTCTTTTCGCCCGCGGAATGGCTCATAACATCATCTGGGTGGGGTTTGTGGTGGCTGGCATCACTCTCGGCCTGTTCTGGTGGAGATGGGGCGGCGTTGAAGAGAATTTGACAGCAGCCCGCACGCTGGCATTCTTCGTGCTCGTGTGCCTGCAGCTTGTGTACTGCCTGTCGGTGCGCAAAGAACGCGAACTGGTGCTTGGCCGCAACTTCTTAACCAACCCACGCCTGCTGGGGGCAGTTGCGCTGAGTGTGATCGGGCAGCTCGCGGTTACCTATGTGCCTGCGTTGCAGAAGATTTTCAAGACCGAAGCCCTGTCCATGACGGAGCTGGGATTTGCCATCGGAGCATGTCTGATCTTTTTCTTCATGAACGAAGCTGTGAAGTATTTTGAGATGAAGACTGGTGTCACGACCTTCGAAAAGGATACTGCCGCGTGAACGGCCGATCTTGTCCTGCAGGCGAGTTCGTTTTATCATGGGGGATACAGGCAGGCGAGATGTTACAGACATGGACTGAGCCGACCGAAGTGTTGGAGGTCGTTTTTTTGGAATGAAGGAGGGTGCAAAGCCGTGATCGACCGAAATCTGCTGCGCAACGAACCCGAAAAGATCCGTAAGGCACTGGAGGATCGCGGGGCTGACTTCGACCTCGACCGGCTTATTGAGCTCGATCAAAAGCGGCTGGATTTGCTCGAGGTGGAACAGCTCAGGGCCCGTCGGAACACGCTTTCGGAAAAGATCGGCCAGATCATCCGTGACGGCGGCGATGCCGAAGAGCTGAAAGGCGAAGTGGGCGAGCTGAAGCAGCAGATTTCACAGATGGAAGAGGAGCTCGACGCCGTCGAGAGCGAATATGACAGTCTCATGCTCAGCCTGCCGAATATCCCGCTGGACGAGGTCCCCCTGGGTGAATCTGAAGAGGATAATGTGGTGGTCAAAGAGTGGGGTGAGCCGCCGAGCTTTGATTTCGAGCCTCGTCCCCACTGGGAAATTGGCGAAGATCTTGGGATCCTGGACTTTGAGCGTGCCGCGCGCATGGCCGGGGCTCGATTTGTGGTCAATGTCGGCGACGGTGCCACCATGGAGCGGGCGCTCATCAACCTGATGGCCGACACGCACATCCGCAAGCACGGCTACACCGAAGTCTTGCCCCCGCATCTCGGCAACGCCACGGCGCTGACGGGGACGGGAAATCTGCCGAAGTTCGAGGATGACCTGTTCAAGACGACCGACGGCTATTACCTGATCCCGACGGCGGAGGCTCCTCTGACGAATATGCACCAGGGAGAGATCCTGGAGGCTGATGACCTGCCCCGGCACTACTGCGCTTATACGAGCTGCTTCCGCCGCGAGGCGGGCTCGGCCGGGCGCGAATCACGGGGGCTTGTGCGCCTCCATCAGTTCCACAAGGTCGAGCTGATGAAGTTCGTAAAACCGGAAAACTCAGACGCGGAGCTCGAAGGACTGGTCAATGACGCCGAAGCGATCCTGCAGATGCTTGATCTCCCCTATCGCCGTGTGGCGCTGTGTACCGGTGACCTTGGCGCTCAACCCGTCCAGACCTTTGATCTTGAAGTGTGGTTCCCGGGGATGCAGATGTGGGTGGAAATCTCGTCCTGCAGCCAGTACGGAACATATCAGGCTCGCCGCTGCAATACGCGGTATCGCCCCGAACCTGAGGCGAAGCCGGAATACGTGAACACCATGAACGGGTCCGGGCTGGCGACGGGACGAACACTTGCCGCGATCATCGAAAACTACCAGGAGGAAGACGGCAGCGTGGAGGTGCCGGAAGCCCTCCGCCCGTACATGGGGGGCATCCCCGTCATCAACAGGCCACTGCCATGACCGGGGCCGGAGGTGTGTAATGAGCGGTGGGGCGCTGGCTGTCATACTGCTGCTCAACGGTGTTCAAATCGGCTTGCCTGCGCCCGCGTTCGTGCAGGACGGGCGCACATGGTACCCTGCACGCGCGGTGCTGACCACCGCCGGATTCGATGTCACCTATGAGGAGGCCGGCCACCGCGTCGTCGTCGGCCGGTCAAAACCGCTTTTCAGCGTGGATATGGAAAGCCTCCGTATCACCGCCGACGCCGATACGTCCCTGAACTCCGTGCAGGCGCGGCGGTCTGATGGAGTGCTGTTTTTGCCGGTGCAAACGCTTTGTGCCATCGGCCTGCAGGTGCGATGGGATAATGAAAACAAACTCCTTGATCTGCAGTCACCGCAGAACGCACCGGCGTCTCTGAGCATCCGGGATGTGCTGAAAAACCCTCTGAAATGGCTTTCGCGCTCCATCCGGCTGCATGGCGAATACGTCGGCCTCGAAGGCGTCATGAGCTCTTCCGATCGTGCGCGGACGCTGTGGCGCCTGCGTGGAGAAGACAACTCCATCCTCTGCGCAGATACGCCCGCGGCAGGACTTCGGAGAATGCCGCTACAGCCGTTCGAGCGCGTCGTCGTCACCGGGCACCTGCGGATGATGACCGATGCGACAGTGTATCTGGATGTCGAGCAGAGAAAGCCCGCACAGGGCCCTGCCTCCGTCGGTGTCACGATGGTGACCGATCGCGAGCGATATCAGCCGGGCGATACGGTGCTCGTTGAGGTGGAATGGAACAATATATTGGATAAACCAATGAAAGTCGCCACTCCCCCACTATTGCTCATCGTCAACCACCTCGCACAGGAAGTCTGGCAGCAGAGGTTGAATATCCCGGAAACGCTGCCACCACACGAGCGATCCCTACAGGCTTTCAAATGGCTGATACCCGACGACGCCCCGCACGGCACATACCGGCTGCAACTCAGCCATGCCGATCTCTGGGCCTATCAGTGTCCTTTTGAAGTGGGCGAAGCGCAATGAAAAACGAGGAACCCCCGGACAACAATCAGCAGGAGCGCAGCACACCGGACGAGCACCGGCCCGAGGATCCCAGCCTTCGCGCCGCGGTCGGGCAATACCGCAAGAAGCGGCGCATCGGTTGGTATGTGGCGCTGCTGGTGCTCGGCTTCGGGATTGGAGCGGCGCTGGCCCTGGTGGTCGGTCAGAATATTGAACATACTGAAAATGCCAGCGAGGCGAAACAACCCGCCTCCGAGGCACGTCCGGCGTCGGCCGTCCGCAGTGGACTGGTCTTCTCCACGACCACGCAGGCTCCGAAAGAGACCCCGGATATGTTTGCCGCGGGGCTTTCGGAGGTGTATTGTCACTTCCGGATCCCGGGAGTTGATGATGTCAGCGGTCTGTCCGGGCGCTGCTACCGCGACGGGGATATCGTCAACAGGATCCCGGGCGAGCAGTTCGAGGGAAGCACCAAAGAAAACGTTGCGACAGGATTTACTCTCCTGAAAGCCCCTTCACCGAAAGGATTTGAGAAGGGCATCTACGAGGTGGATGTGACGACACCGGCCGGTGTCACCTATTCCGGCAGCTTCGTGGTTGTGGAAGATGCGGATAAAATCGCCGGCGAGGATGGGAAGGCCCTCACCATCCAGAAGCCGGTAATCTGTGCTGAGCTGACCGAAGAGGGCGCTCCCGGCAAAGAGAAAAAAGTGTTCAGGCCCGACGTGTCACGAATCTACCTGGCATTTTCCTTCAAAAAGGCGACGCCCGGTCAGAACGTGTACGTGCAGTGGTATTTCCACGACAGCCCCCTGCCGGGAACAGCCCGGGAAGTGACCCTTCCGTCGAAAAGCGGATGGGCCCATGCCTGGTTGGGCACACAGAGCAAAGAGCTCCTGCCGCCCGGTTCGTACCGCGCAATAGTGCGGTCACAAAAGGATGGAGAGCCCCTGGCGAGCGCCAGCTTTGAGGTGCAGGCTGCTGCCTCCGAGGCCTCTGAATAGCCGCCTGGGTGTCGGAGCCTGTCCGATCAGAGGAACCCTCCCGCGCTGTCAATGGTCTCCACGAGGCGGCTGAGATCCTCGTCATCGAAATACTGGATCTGAATCATCCCGCCCTTCGAGCGGGGCTTGATATTGACCTTCGTGGCCAGCGCGGTCTGCAGGCGTTCCTCTGCATCTGCGAGCAAAACGTCCTTCTCCTGCTTCTGGCGCACCGTGGGCGGCTGCGCGTCCTCTTCTTCGGTCTCGATCGTTTCAGGCTCCGAAATTTCCCGCACCATCTGCTCAACCTGGCGGACAGAAAGATCTTCCTGTGTGATGCGCTGTGCGAGTTGTTGCATTTCATCCGGTTCTGCAGCAAGAGCCAGAAGCGCGCGGCCGTGTCCCGCCGAAATCTGGCCGTTGCGGATGGCCTCCTGGATTTCCTCGGGTAATTCAAGAAGTCGCAGCGTATTGGTGACGGCGGATCGGCTTTTGCCGATGCGCTGGGCAAGCTCTTCCTGTGTCAGGCCGAAATCGTCGAGGAGCTGGCGGTATCCGCTGGCGAGCTCAATGTCGTTGAGGTCATCACGCTGCAGGTTCTCTATGAGAGCGATTTGCAGGGAGGTACGGTCGTCAATATCTTGGACTAAGCAAGAGATAGTGTCGAGACCGACTTTTTGAGCCGCCCTCCACCGCCTCTCGCCCGCAACCAGTTCGTATGTTCCAGCTCGCCGCCGCACCAGAATCGGCTGCAGGATTCCGTGTTCTTCGATCGAGGCGGCGAGTTCCTCGAGTCTCTCCTCATGCATCTCCCGCCTGGGCTGATTGGGGTTCGGCTGGATCTCATCCAGCGGAATTTCAACCACTGTGCGGCTGTGAGGCGGAGAATCACCGGACAAAAGCTCAGAAAGACCTCGTCCGAGGCTGCGTTTACGCATTATTAAAGACCTCCTTGTAGAGCGCATAATACCGTTTGGCCCCGCGTGAGGACGGTGCGTACACCGGGGCTGGCAGGCCGTGACTGGGGGCCTCCGCCAGCTGCACATTGCGGGGAATGACCGTGTCAAAGACCGGGCCGACGAAATTGTTGCGCACCTCTTCAGCCACCTCGTCAGACAGATTCGTGCGAACATCGTACATGGTGAGAAGCGCCCCACCGATGCGAAGATCGGGATTGAGCTGGCTCTGCACCAGGGATATGACATCCAGAAGCTGCGAGAGCCCTTCGAGCGCGTAGTATTCGCACTGGATGGGAATAAGAACGGTGTCCGCGGCAACCAGCGTGTTGACGGCCAGGATTCCCAGTGAAGGTGCCGTGTCAACAAGAAGAATGTCGTACATATCGCGGATCGGTTCCAGGATGCTGCGGAGGCGACGCTCCCGGGCGATGGTGTTGGCCAGGCTGAGCTCAGCGCCTGCGAGATTTATGGTGGCCGGGATAATATCAAGGTTGTCAATGTCACTGTGGATGAGCACGTCCTCCAGCGCAACCTCCGGGTCCGAAGGATCGCTGGCGATGAGATCGTAAATGCAGTACTCGAGGCCTGAGCGGTCAACACCAAGGCCGCTCGTGGCATTTCCCTGGGGGTCGGTGTCCACAACAAGCACGCTCCTGCCATCCAGGGCTGCCCAGGCCGCCAGGTTAATGACGGTCGTGGTCTTGCCGACGCCACCCTTCTGATTGACCAACGCATGTACCTGTGCCACTGGTACAACACCTCCGATAGCGACTGGAAGAGTGCCGGAAACGTGTCAGGCGGCTCATCTATTGCAGTGACGGCTGCCGGATAATACTGAGGACCAGATTCGGCAGACCGGTGTCAATCCGGGTGATCAAAGACGCGTCCTCGCCAATAACGCTGTCTTCGCGGCTGTGATATATGGCGACAGGAGCGCCCTCGCGTACCGAAGAGAGCAGTTTTGGCAGAAGCTCGTCCGGTGGAGCAACCGCGCGGGCGGTGACGAAATCGTACTCAGATCCACCGGCGGCGACAGTGCCGATATCGGCGCACTGTGATGAGCAGTTCTCAATCTCGAAGCGCGTTGCCGCAATGTCCAGAAACGTGCATACGCGGGCCCTGCGGTCGATCAAGTGCACCTCGAGCTCTGGACGCAAGAGTGCAATGATAAGCCCGGCTCCTCCGCTGCCGGGGCCGATATCGGCAATATGTTGGGCGTCGGCCGGGATGTAAGGGAGCAAAAGAAGCGCTGGTGCGGTGATATGCGTAAAAAAGTGCAGGGGCTCGGAATACTGTGTGAATCCCAGGTGCGCGGCGGAGGGAGCCAGCCACTGGAGGAGTGCGTGAGTTCGCTCCACACCCCGGGGCGGCGGGGACTCTCCCAGCGTGTCAAGGTGATCTGCGATTGTAGAAACGGTCAATTGTTTCACGTGAAACAGTCGCCGGGCCGTAATAGAACACATCCAGCAGTGATTGTACCGGATGAAAATGCAAAAGACAAGGAAAAATCAAAAAAAGAGAAAAATATGAGTTGAAAAGTGGTCAGTCGCGCAACATAGCCGCAATCGCGGCGATGTCGGCGGGGGTCACGCCGTACAGCCGGGCGGCCTGTTCCAGTGTGGCGGGGCGCGCCTCGGCAAGCCGTTCACGCGCCTCGGTGCGAAGTGGCAGGCTACTGTAATCGATATCTTCGGGAATACGCTTCTTCGATAGCTGCTCTGCTCGTTCGGCGCGGCGAAGATCGCGGCTTGCATACGTCTCGCACTTGATTTCGGCCTCGAGAAGGCGGGAATGGAAGGGTGACAGCGGCCTCTGAGGCGGCCAGTAACGGACGATATCGCCGTAGGAGCAGCTGGGGTGGCGGAGCAGATCAAGCGCCGTGAGCGATTTGCGGTCGCCGTGCAGCACGAGATCGAGACGTTGAGACAGGGGGTGGTCAATACCGGGTGAAATCGCGCCAAGACGGGACCTTTCGTCCGCCACGCGCCGTCGCATATCAGAAATCCGGTCGAGCCGGGATGGATCGATGAGCCCGTGTTTGTCAGCAATGTCGGTGAGTCGGCGATAGGCGGTATGTTGGCCGAGCAAAATTCGGTATTCAGCACGCGAGGTGAGCATACGGTACGGTTCTTCCGAGCCTTTGGTGATCAAATCGTCGATCATGACCCCGATATAGGCGTCAGAACGGCTGAGAGTGAGCTGGAGGCCGTCATTGCGGGCAAAATGGGCGGCGTTCGCACCGGCGACAAGGCCCTGGCCGGCCGCTTCTTCGTATCCGGAGGTTCCGTTAATCTGGCCTGCGAGGTACAGACCGGGGACGGGCGGAAAGCTCAAATCAGCGTCGAGTACCCTGGGATCGATGCAGTCGTACTCGATGGCATATCCGGGACGCAGCATGACCGCGCCTTCCAATCCCGGGATCGAATGGATCATGTCGAGCTGTATCTCGTAGGGCAAAGAGTTGTAAAGCCCCTGGGCGTAGATCTCTTCCGTATCCCAGCCTTCCTGCTCCATGAAGAGGATGTGGCTGGTCTTATCGGGGAAGCGGAGCAGCTTTGTCTCGAAAGAGGGACAGTAGCGGGGGCCGGTGGCGTCGATGCTGCCGGAATACATGGCGGAACGCTCGATATTATCGAGAACGATGCGATGTGTGGTGTGGGTCGTGTGGGTGACATGGCAGGGCAGGAGAGGCCGTGAGGGGCGTTCAGCCGTATCGATGGAGAAGTGCAGCGGGCGGGCGTCGCTGGGCTGACAGCGCATGCGATCGAGATTGAGAGATGATTTGAGGAGACGGGGCACGGTGCCGGTCTTGAAGCGGCGCAGCTCGAGGCCCAGGTCGGTGAGACTCCGTGTGAGCTCCTCTGCAGGCATTTCGCCGGCGCGACCGGCGGGGAGGTTCTTTTCACCGATATGGACGGTGCCGTTGAGGAATGTGCCGGTACAGACAGCCACGGCGGCCGCCTCAAAATAGAGACCCATCTGCGTATGAACGCCCCGAATGGCGCTATCTTCAATGCGAAGTCCGGTCGCGAGGTCCTGGTAGATGTCGATATTGGGTGTTTGCTCGAGAACGCGCTTCATCTGAATGTGATAGCGGGTCTTGTCGGCCTGCTGGCGCAGCGCCTGGACGGCAGGCCCCTTGGAATCATTCAGAATGCGGGCGTGTGTGGCCACGCGGTCGGCATTTCGCCCGATTTCTCCACCGAGTGCGTCAATTTCGGAGACAAGGTGTGATTTCCCGGGCCCTCCGATGGAGCAGTTGCAGGGCATGTGGGCGATGGTGTCGAGATTGAGGGTAAGCAAAAGGGTGCGGGCTCCGACACGGGCAGAGGCCAGGGCGGCCTCGCAGCCGGCGTGTCCGGCTCCGATAACGATCACATCATACGCACCTGCACTCTGTGTCCGGTCATTCATAACAATCGCATCATAGATAAGACGGCCGCCCGTGTCAACCCGACCCTTGAGCGCACTCGGAAAGCGGCGGAACAGGCGACAGGCGGTGGAATGTTTCACGTGAAACAACAGGGACGAAGATCACCTATGAGTGCAGGTTTAGGCCATGTAAGTTATATGAACATGGGCGATATGTCTGCACGCAGTGGTACAAATCCTTTCAAAATCCGAGCTGATCGCCCAATTGATCGGCGAAAGCGTTCGAGGGATCGAGGGTGAAGGCCTGTTGTGCTTCGGCACTGACACGGGCACGCCACTGCTCGGCCACATCAAAGGCGCCGGTTTCGATCGCCGCATAGTATCGAATGAGGGCGGTCAATCCCTTAAAGGCATGTGCATAGGATGCGAGCTTGCGGGGTGTCCTGAGGTTTTGGTCGATGAGCTTGCGGTCCTCGGGCATTTCGTTTGCCAGCCGAATGGCCTCATCAAAATAGCTGTCGGCCTGCCGGAGGACGCGCGTGTCACCGGCGGAGGCCTGCTCCAGGAGGTTGCTGAGTTGCTGGCTGGTGCCCTGCTGGTTGAGGGTGATGCCGAGGTAGGTGGTGCCGAGGCCAAAAGCCGCCAGTCCCATCTCGGGGTCGTGCTCAAGAGCCTCCTGGTATTTTTCGCGAGCGGTGGGGAGGTCGCCTTCGACCTGTGCTTTGAGCGCTTCGCGATAGGCGGCCCGTGCTTTGAATGTCGGGCTATTGAATAAAGCAAGAGGTATCGCGATCACTGCTGCGATCACAATCACCGCCGCTATGATGAGCCCGACCGGCCTGCGCGAACGGGTGGCCGGCCGCACCGGAGGAAGCTCTCTCTCCTGCGGAGCCTCCGGTGATGCCGTGGACTGTACCTCACGGGCGCAGCGGGGGCATTCGTCGGCAAGCGGGGGAATCGCGTACCCACATCGCGGGCAGTATCTCTGGCCCTCGTCGTTGGTTTGAGTATCCTCGTCTGGCGCGGAGGAGCGACGCGGAGCAGGCGCAGGTGGCGGGGACGATTCGGCCTCCTCGTCATCAAAACTTATTTCCAGACGGCCGCCGGTATCCCGGTCAGCATCGTCACCGTGATCGTCCTCGTCGTCTTCGCCATCAAGATCGACAAAAAGAATGTCGTCATTGTCGTCTGACACGGAATTCACCTGGCTTCACACGCAAATTGCGACCACCGTAGTGAATTATAGACGCACCGCCGCCGGAGATTGTTGCCGCCTACCACCGGTCCAGCGGTGGATGCTGATAGGGAACGCTGGGGAAAATGGCTTGGATTGCCGAGGCCACCTGCACGGTCGGTTTGGGCTCGATGTCCATGTCAGACACGAGATATGCGTCCCACCCGGCCACCAGCCCGCAGATGACCCTGGTAAGGGTTTTTGAACCGCTGCGGATGGTGAACGGCCCGGCAGGTCCGTTCAGATGAATTATACCCTGCCGGTCGCCCGCTTCAATTGTAACGGCCTCCGGAACCGCCGAGATATCGATAGCTTTGACCCGCTTTTCAAAAAGTGGTGCCAGGGTATCCAGAAAGCCCTGCCAATTGAGCACATTGCACATAAAGACATACTCCTTCTGCGGGCGCAGGCCGGCTTCGTACAGCAGGTGCTGCAGGGCGCGCTGGCAATCGGAGACCGCCACCCTGAGCGCCGTATCGTCAGATGCTTTCAGGCGTTCAACGAGCGACGCAAGCAGTGCGGCCAGGACCTCCACGCTGTCATCGAGCGCAAACACCTCTGATTCCAGGCCCGACCAGTAGTGCAGCCGATGCGCATAGCCCACGACCTTGCCGTCTCGGCGGGCAACAGCTGCTACAGCCGGCGGAGAGTCGTCCTTCCAGCCGGAATAAAGCTTCCTGTGGCGTTCCGGGCTGCGGACGCGGGTGCCGAAATATGGCCCCTGTACTTTTGCAATAAGGTCCACAACGGCCTGTTCATCCGCGTCGCTGTATGACTGTACATGCACGTCATTACTGGCGGCAGGCGCAGTGATTTCGTCGAGTGGGGCTTCCCAGGTGGGCTGTGAGAAGAGATGGACGTGTCCGCTGCTGGAATAGAGCCGCCGCGCGATGTTGGAGTATCCGGTGGAGACCGCCGAGCAGCAGTAGTCATTGGTGAGAGCGAATTCGTTGACCTCCTGCATCATGGCCCGGGCGATGCCCCGGCGTCGGTAGTTTGAATCGGTGCGCACCGCCTGGATCCCGGCCAGTGGTACGGTGAGGCCCTCGCAGAAATTGAAGTCGATGTGCGGGACGGTGATATGCCCGACCTCCTCGTCGCCCAGCATTGCCCGCACAGTGTGCTCCCGGGTCTTGATCTCAATTTGCGGCTCGCTCATTGCCATTCCCTCGTCATATCAATCATTCGTACTGACGCTTTTCCGGCAAACATGCGCAGAAACCTGCCTGCAGGGAAATCACTGGCGGCGGGTTACCCCCACCGAGACGCCATCCGCGCGGGATAACGTCCGTCAACAGCCCCGCAAAGGGGATCGAAACTGTACGGTTTTGCCATTGGCGTTGTATAATGCAGTCACAAATTGCCTGTATGGATGGTGTGTGCGTGATGCTCACGCAGATGGTGATGGAACTCTGTTGCCTGGAGGTATGAAGGGTGCGCAATGAAGCGATCGGGAGTACAAATGGCTCAGCAGTGATAAGACCGGATAGCAACGTGCCGGCCGGCTCGCCGGGGGTCTGGACAATCACCTACACGGCGGGGCCAGATGGAATCCAGACGGGCGGCAGCGTGCGGTTTGAGATCCCCTACGGCTTCACAATGCCGCAGTTTGAGTTCGTCAACGATCCGGGATACTGCCGGGTGGAGTGCACTCAGCCGGGGGTTGAACTGCAGCTGTCTTACGAACCGCCGGTAGAGCTGGAGCCGGAGCGGTTCTTTTACGTCACCCGGTGGGGCCGGATGGTCTATGTGCAGGTCCGGGGCGAGGACCTGTGCGAGGGGGAGCAGATAGATTTTATTTACGGTGAACGCAGGAACATTCAGCCGGGGGCATGGGCCCAGCATTTCGCCGCACCGGTGGAGTTTACCGTTGCGACCGATGTTGACGGCAGCCGCAGCGCGAAATTCTCCGGCTACACCCTCGTTTCGCAGCAGCCGACACTCCGGGTGGTGGCCTCCGAGCCGACCGAGCTGGTGCTTTACAGCCCTTCGGTGGTGCAGATGGGGGAGACCTTTGAGGTGAAAATCATCGCCGAGGATGAGGAGCGCAACGCCGCACGCGACCTGCAGAACCACTATATTGTTGAGTCCACCGACGGCGCAGTCGGCAGCAATGACGTACAATCTGGCGAATACTGCAGCACCACCACCGCGGAGTTCAACCTTCCGGGAGAGAAGCTGCTGACGGGCTTTGACGCCAATTACGGCATCGGAGGTATTTCGAATCCAGTCCTGGTGACCTCTGAAATGCCCCAGCAGCGGCTGTTGTGGGGGGATATTCACGGTCACACCAGGCTCTCTGACGGCCTGGGGACGCCGGAGGAATACTACAGCTTCGGCCGCAACCAGGCATGTCTGGATTTCTGCGCCACCGCCGATCATTCGCAGTATATCTCCGACGAGGACTGGGAGCATCTGCAGGAGGCGGCAGACAAGCACAATGACCCGGGCAGCTTTGTCACCCTGCACGGCTACGAGGTGTCGCTGAACGCCGATAAGCCCCACTATGGCGACAAGTGCGTATATTTTCCGGGTGAGGACCGGCCGCTTTTGCGGGCGACGGACATCAATCGCAGCGAATACGCCGACCTGTCGGAATACACCGAGCGGTGGAAGGAGGCCGGGGCGATGATGATCCTGCACCAGCACGCCGGGGGCAGTGACAGCTATTACGACCGCGAGCTGGTGCGGCTGGCGGAAGTGTATTCGATATGGGGCGAATCGGAGAGCCTGGAGGGCAGCAGGCCGCTTTTACCGGCACAGGAGCGCGACTTTTCGGGGATGCTGGCCGGCGACTGCCTGGAGCAGGGGATGATGCTGGGCTTTGTGGCCTCCTCGGACGATCACGCCGGCCGGCCGGGGCGGACGGACTGGCTGCGCCTGCGTCGTGCGTATCCCGGGGGGCTGGTGGCGGTGTGGACGCCGGAGCTGACGCGCAGCAGTGTCTGGGATGCCCTGTGGAATCGCCGCTGTTATGGGACGAGCGGAGCGCGGATCATCGTGGAATTCTACGTGGACGGCCAGCCGATGGGCAGCGTTATTGATGACAGCGAATCGTTTGCCGACACCCACCGGGTGCAGTTTCGGGTGGTGGGAACGGCGCCGATTGCAGCAGTGGAGGTGATGCGTGGCCGCGAGTTGATATACGCGCACTCCTCATTCAACGCCTCGTGCCAGGTGGAGCTGATGACAGAGCCGTCGCCGGGGGACGCGAACTACTACTATCTGCGGGTGCTGCAGGTGGACGGTGAGATGGCGTGGAGCAGCCCGGTGTGGGTGAGCTGATGTCGGAGGCGCTGTCAACGGTTGGTTTATCCAAGAAATATGGTCGGCACTGGGCGGTCCGGGACCTCGACCTGAGCGTCGAAACCGGCCACATATACGGCTTTTTGGGACCCAATGGCGCCGGGAAAAGCACCACCATCCGGATGCTGCTGGGGCTGATACGCCCCACAGCCGGGGCAGCGCAGATTCACGGCATACCTGTGGGGCGCGATGGGCCTGGTGACAGCGTGAAGATCGGGGCAATCGTGGAGGTCCCCGCATTTTACGAGTATTTCA
>JAWODS010000388.1:0-37652 GCA_046483205.1 Armatimonadota bacterium
CGGCCATGGCCAGTTGACCGGCCGGTATGTCGAGCAGCGTCGCCGGGTCCTCGTCGCTGTAATCCCACGGTATTGACATTAGCTGCAGGCCGGACGGAAAGACGTGCAGGCTTTCCAGGACGAAGTTGACCCCGCTGGTCAGCTCCCCGCTGTTGATTTCAACGACACGCTCTTCAGGTCGGGCCTGGAAGCCGCGCGTTTCCGGCCTGACGGTTACCCTGCCTGCCGGGAGACCAAATTCTGCATCATCGGGTATCCGAAAGTTAGCCTCTGTCCCGTCACCAGGATCTGTCTTCGCATTCTCAGTCTGAGTCGTGGCGATGACCTCGCCGCCGGATATGACGTGAATGGTCACGTCGGGGATGATGCTGCCGCTGGTAGCACTGGTCACCAGCCCCGCAACGGCTCCAGGATCTACTGTCTCGAGCGCAAATTCAAGTTCCGAGGTTTGCAGTGAGGTGATTGTCGTACCCTCAGGACCGGCCGTTTCGTAGCCCGATGCACCTGCGAAAACCTGATACGTCCCGGGCTGCAGGCTGATATTGGCCATGCCGGTTTCATCCGTGTTGCGGTCCCCGATGAGTTGATCGTTCTGGTACACTTCCACCAGAGCGTTTTCTATGTCCGTTCCCTTCTCGACATCGGTTACGTGGACCGAAAGTGTCCCGTCAGCCGCGCCGAGTGCAAAGGTAACGTTTGAGGTACTTCCCGGAACCACTTCCACTTCGATCTGCTGGCTGCCGTACCCGATTTCGCTTCCGTCTGCAACGACAACGTAATCGCCGGCAGTGAGGTCAGGAATTCTGAAGGTTCCGTCAGCGGCACTGTACGCCGGCTCGCCGATCGGGCCCTCCAGTTCATCGACATCGTACTGTCCGTCGGCCTGCGTGGTATCGGCGCCATCGCCGTTGTCATCGCCGTCGTCGTCTTCCGGTTCGGGGATGCGATAGGCAAGCAATTCGACATTCCTGAGGTAGTCCCCGGTCGCCTCCGCTGTTACAGTCCCGGAAATTGCGCCGGGCTGCGATTCTTTGATGGCGAAGTCGATCTGCACGGGCAGCCTGCCACCGTGGACGTACGACCAGGAGGCGTGATCCACCTCATAGCCCGTGCGGATGACTTCAAAGGAGTACCGGCCGGGGTTCAACCCCTGCATGATATAGGTTCCGTCGTCTTCGCAACGGACCGCGTACTCACGGTCCCCCTGTATCGCAATGACGAGCGGGTTCGGATTCGTCACCGGCTGTGCGCCCTCGCTGATTGAAACGACCTGTCCCTGAAAGGCGCCCGTGCGCATCCAGCATTTGGCATTGTGGATGAGGTGGCTCCTGTGGTTCTGGCAGTGGTCGGGCAGATTGCTGGGGCTGTGATACCGGCGATGAATCTGCTCGAAACCGAATGCGAAATAGGCCATCCGCGACCCGGTGGTTTCATTCCGGTACCGGGTGGCAGCAGGAGCGCCGTCGAAGCCGCCGTATCCGTAAATCTTCGTGTCACCGATCGGTGTAATAATATCCGGCCTCTGTGAATAATGCGCTGCGTCGCACAGACAGGGCTGATTGACCGGTGTCTGCGGTGTCACAAGTTCGATCGGGTTGTCGCCGGTGTCATACCAGTGGGGCGGCCATTCGATATCCGCGCCCGGATGTGTTCGACCGCTTTCGGCATACGCATCCCAGGCGATCGGATCATTCTCGCGCCCGCCAAGGGTGAACGCCCAGCCGCCACCACCGACATCGCTGGCGTAATCGGCCCGCAGATAATCCCGCAAAAACGCATTTTCAACCTTGCCGCCGAGTGTCAGGGCAAAGGCAATGTCTTCCCCACCAATGAGCAGCCGTCCGCCCATATCCAGGAAGTTCCCGAGCTTCGCCTGGGTCGCTGCATCCTGGATGGTGCCGGGGCCAATCCATACGTTTCCAGCGTGGGGAGCCGCCCAGATGATCATCCTGTTGGCAACCAGCACCTCACGGTCGGCAACCGCACTCTGGGGATTGGCTCGCGCGTCCGCCGGATCGAGCTGGTATTCGACTGTCGGCAGATAGTTTCGGAAAATGTGGTCGGGTATCGGGCCCCGACAGAGGATCCGCCACACGTCGTAACTCTCATCGAACGGACCGGCTATGCTGTCGAAGTCGATGGTATGTTCAATCCCCGGAACGTAACCCGGATTGTAGCGCCAGTAGCTCTCAACGGGCCACGGCGTGGGAAGCCAGTCGAAATTATTCCCGGTCTCTTCGATGAAGAGTTGTCCCTCGCAGTAATCATCCACAAACAGGACGCGGTCGTCGGGGTTGAACGTCTTCGTGCTGAATCCCCACACATCGTCGTATTCAAAGGGATTGCCGGTGGGGCTGTTGTCAGTGACCTGTATATCGATGATATAGTCACGCTGGGTGGGAAGAGTGGTCCATACGCCCGTAAACACGCCGTCGTTGGCTGTCCTGTCGGGATCCACACCATCGTCCCGCAACTCGATCGCGTCCATGGTCTGGCAATCGCGCTCGAGATAGCGGGTTCCGCTGAAGTTGGATTCGAAGGGTTGATTGGGCCTGATATCGTATATTTTCAGGTCGGGATCCTTAAACTCTGCGAAAATCTGGTTGACGCCCGTTCCCTTGTCATACGCCTCCACGGACACCACGACATCGTTCCCGGGAGAGAGGATGCGGGGTTCGGCCTCGGGCAAAGACTTCAGCTGGACGGGAGTATTATCATCAACAAAACGAGCCCACACGTCCGGTTCGCTGCTCGTCTCGTCCATGCGTAGTGATTGATAGACAATAACGTCACGTGCGTGTATGGTGCCGTCGGGGCGGTTTACTATCAACCCGGGCGCCCATGTCGGCCAGGTGTCATCGTATGAGTTGCCCTCGTCGTCCGGTTCCCCGTCACTGACCAATGAAGGCTCGGGACCGGCGACCTCTCCCGCCGCCAGGACACTCCAGACGTTGAAATCGTCATCGGGATCTCCGGTGTAGGCCGGCCGTGTGGATGCAAAAAGCAGGCTGTTGCCGTCGGCGCTCCATGCCGGGTCAATATCCTCGATATCGGGATTGCCTGCGCCGTTGGTCAGCTGTGTCTGTGAGCCGCCTTCGGAATCGATGCTGTAGATGTTGCTGCCGCTCGGCATGTCCACCTGGTAGGCGATGACATTGCTCGTCGGTGACCAGGCGGGCTTTGTCTCGTCCTGGGAGGTCGATGTGAGCCGCTGCGGCCTCCCGGCACCCGTCGAATCGATCTTATAAATGTCCCACTGTCCGTTGACGTCGGACTGGAAGGCCAGCCACTGACCATCGTATGACCATGTCGGGTGCCGCTTGTTTCCCGGCGGCCCCGTAATTTGCCAGATGACGCCGGTGCTGATTTCAACCGTGTATATCTCCCAGTTGCCCGTCTCGTTGGAGGCATACGCCAGCAGGCGGCCGCCGGGGTCATAAGCGGGTTCTCTCTGGTCGCCTGGCAGGTCGATGACCTTTTTCTGCTGGACGCCCTGGGGACCGGGAGACGGCGTCGGGTCGGGGATCATTTGCCACAGGTCGAAGTCGGCGTCTGCAGGCAGGACCGGATCGATGAGGTTATCGCCATCGAGATCTTCGCCATTGCTCACGAAGGCCACGCGGTTTTGACCGAGAACAGGGGCCGCATCCGGCTCGATTTCCTGCGTGGCAGTCGCGTTGCCGGTCAAATCGTCGTTGGGGTCGGGTCCGGAGGCGCTCTGCATCGTCTCCACGCGGGCGGTTACCTCGGGACAGTCACCACACTCGAGAATTCTGCGCTGTGAGGCTGGTGTTTCCACCCGGGCCTCCTGCGCAACTGTCATCGCCGCCCGGGAATCCGGTTGCGTGAACTGCTGTGTGACTGCAATGGATGCAAGTACCAAAACGAAAAATAGGACGCAAAATAGCAATATCGGTATCAGCGGTCGGGTGCGGCCCTTCTGCAAAATCATCACTCCCCGACATATGCAGTGGTCCATCTATTACTGCAGGTACTATTATTGCTTCTCAAAAGCGGCATTCTTCGCCTGCAAAGCGGGACCGCTAACGTTTACCTACCGTCAATGGTGCGATGTCACGATACTACCGCTTCGACAGTTAAAGAGTATAGCACAGGGCATTCCACTTGCCAAGAGACGAAATGGTTGCAGCCTGCAAACGGCGCCAGGCCCGCCTCATCGCCGAGAATCGGCATTTTCTAACGCTCAGGACCCAGCATTTCATACAGATGTGCTATTTCCCGCCGCAGTTGCTCTTTCCCTTTTTCTGTGTCAATTTCAAAATCGGCTGTATGCCGATCCAGCCCGGCTGCCTTCTGTGCCTCAAGTCTTCGCCGGGCCTCCTGGTAACTGATGCCGTCCCGCTTTCGAATTCGATCTGCCCGCACGTGGTGCGGGGCAGTGATGCCCAGGGTTACGTCCGCGAGATCATCAGCCCCCATTTCGAACAGGTTTGCCGCCTCCACAGCTACAATCACAGGAGGCAAAGGCTGCTGTGCCAGGGCGTTTATTTTTGTACCCAGCGCCTCTTTCATGGCCGGATACATAATGCGATTCAGCCGTTTTCGGGCGGCTTCGTCCTGAAAAATCAGCCTCCCGAGCTTTGCACGCCGCAGCCGGTCGTTGTCAAAGTATTCGTCCCCGAAAGCACGCCGGATATCCCTGCAAATATCGCTGCGGGGCTGCAGAAGCTCCCGCGATACGTCGTCGGCCCGGATCGCAACCGCACCGAGATTGTTGAGCATATCCAGTACAACGGTCTTCCCGGCACCCATCGCCCCGAAAACGCCCACGACGACCATCGCTTTACGCTCCGTTTTCAACCCACCACTTATTTCTCTTCGGCCTCCGCACCCTCCGACCCTTCTTTTTCGGCTTCTTCTTCTGTTGCTTCTGCTGCTTTTTCTTCAGTTTCTTCGGCTTCAGGTGCCTGCTGTTCGGACGCTTCTTCGGCTGCTTCTTCTTCGGCTACTTCTTCTTCGGCTACTTCTTCTTCGGCTACTTCTTCTTCGGCTGCTTCGTCCTGGACGTCTGAACTCTTCTCTTCTTCGGTTGTTTCGGGCTCCCGGGCCTGTTCGCCTTCTTGTGCTGTCTCAAATTCTCCTTCAGCCACGGCATCCTGCAGAAGATCGCCGAACTGGTCGCCGAGTGTGCGGGTTTCTGTTTCCTGGTTTTCGAGATACTCCTGGACTTCCTCACGCTCTTTCTGTTCGACTGCTCCGACGAGGCTGAGGCTCATCCGACGGGCGCTGGGCCGCAGTTCGGTCACTTTCAACTCCAGGGTTTCACCCTCGCTGATTACCTCGCTGACCTGAGATACGTGCCTCTCAGACAGCTCCGAAATAGGCAAAAAGCCCTCCACATCGTGGTCTGGAAGCTGGGCGAATGCCCCGGTTTTTACGATTCGAGTTATTTTCGCGTCCACCAGGGAGCCCGGGTGAAGCTCTTTGGCGATCTGCTTCCACGGATCCGGGAGGATCTGCCGGCGTGACAGGGAGATTCGCTCCCGCTCGCGGTCGATTTCCAGCACCGCGACTTTCAGGGTGTCGCCAACACTGAGGACGTCCGCCGGGTCTTCCACACGCGTCCAGGATATCTCCGAGACGTGCAGCAGCCCGTCAACTCCGCCCAGGTTGACGAATGCGCCGTAGTTGGTAAGATTGCGGACCTTCCCCTCGCACACCATACCCTCTTCAAGGCTGTTGAGGGTTTCTTCTTTTCGCTTCTTGCGCTCTTCCTCAACAACGAGGCGATGAGAGCAGATCACCTTTTTCGACTGCCTTTCGGCTTCAATGATCTTCAGTCTCAGTGACTGGCCCACAAAACGCTCGAGGTTCCGCAGGTTCCTAGTGGCCATGTGCGAACCTGGTATGAAGGCCGGTACGCCGACATCCACCCGGAGCCCGCCCTTGACGCGCTCTGTCACCATACCCTCGAGGATCTCTCCGCTCTCGACAGCAGCCAGCAGCCGCCGCCACGTCCGTTCGTAGTCAGCACGGCGCTTTGAGAGCTTGATCCGGCCGTTCTTGTCATCAATGCCGACCACGGCAACTTCAATTTTGTCCTCAATTTCCGGCATTTCGTCTTCGCTGAATTCAGCCGTCGGGACAAGGCCCTCATATTTGTGGCCAACATCTACGGTGATATATTGATCGCCGACGTAGGCGACAATACCCTCAATAATCTCGCCCTTTTCAACGGTTCTCGGGGCCGCTTCTTTCAACGCCTGTTCCATCAGGTTCTCGTCTTCCGGCGGCTGCTCTTCAGTGGTTTCTTCAGCATCCTGTTCGCCGTCCTGTTCGGCCTGTGTTTCTTTGCTTTTGGCGTCGTCGTCTTCGAGGTCCCAGCTCATCAGATTGACTCCATTCGTCGTAAGTTCGGTAGAAAGGCCGCAAATAGTCGATACGCAAGAAACGTCTTATTCAATAGTCGGTCAGTCCAGCAACGGCTCCATGTCACGCCAATTATCCCCCATAGCCACGTCCACCGTCAACGGCACACTCAATTCGTGGGCGTTTTCCATCACGTCGCGGACGGTTTCAGCGACCTCAACAACGCCCTCCCGGGGGGTTCTGATGACGATTTCATCATGCACCTGCAGCAGCATTTCGGTCTCAGGGAACTGTGCTTTCAGGACTTCGTCGAGATTGACCATGGCGATTTTGACAATATCTGCAGCGGTGCCCTGCAGTGGCGCATTGGCGGCGGCACGCTCTGCGTATGCCCTTGCTCGCCGGTTGCTGGTCAGCAGCTCCGGCATCGGGCGGCGGCGGCCGAGCGCAGTGCTCACATATCCGGTCTCGCGGGCTTTTTCGACAGTTGCCTGCATGAACGCCTCAACTTTCGGAAGCCGCCTGTGATAATTCTTTATGAACTCTTTGGCTTCCGCGGTGGAGATATCGAGCTGTGAGGCGAGGGCGCGGGAACCCATACCGTACAAAATCGCGTAATTCACGGTCTTGCCGGCACTACGCATCTCGTAGCTTACATCATCCTGCTCGACATCGAAAATCAGGGCTGCAGTGAGGGCATGGATATCACGGCCCTCTTCAAACGCCTCCGTCAGCGTCGGGTCTCCGGACATATCTGCCAGGATCCGCAGCTCGATTTGTGAATAGTCACCCGCCAGCAGCACTTTGCCCTCAACTCCGGACCAAAAGCAGCCCCGGATTTCCCGTCCCCATTCGGTGCGGATGGGGATGTTCTGCAGATTCGGCCCGCGAGACGACAGGCGTCCCGTCGCCGCCACTGTCTGTTCAAACGTGGTGTGAATCAGGCCTGTGTCGGGGTCTGTTTCCTCTGCAAGTGAATCGACATAGGTGCTTTTTAGCTTGGCATAGCCGCGGTATTCGAGGATGCATGCAACAATCTCGTGGTCGTCTTTGAGGTCTTCGAGCACGTCGGCGGCCGTTGACCAGCCGGTCTTGGTCTTCCGGCCGCCCGGAAGCTCCATCTGATCAAACAGGACCTCGCCGACCTGCTTGGGAGAATCGATATTGAACTCGGTGTCCGCCAGCTCGTAGATGCGGTTGCCCAGTGTCTCCATCATCTCATCGAGCTGTTGACCGACTTCGTCGAGGCGCTCGGTGTCCATCCCGATGCCCGCCCTCTCCATATCCACCAGAATCGGTACGAGCGGGAGCTCGATCTCTTCAAAAACTGACAGCGTCCCCTGCTCTTTCATTTCCCGACACAGGCGGTCCTGCAACTGCGCGCAGGCGAGGGTCTCCACACACCCGTAGGCACGCCATCCGGGGAGGCCGTCAATCTCTTCGGCGCTCTCGTCGGGCGGGTCCCAGCCCATGCACTGTGCGGCCCACTGGCACACCGAATGATCGGTCCGCTGGGGGGTCAGCAGGTAGTCGGCGATCTCCGCGTCGAAGCTCAATCCCGAGATGGTCACACCAAACTGCCGTATGATGCTGTCGAGATCTTTCAACCGCGCGCCGCTGATGGCGATATCTTCGTCCTCCAGCACCTCAACGACCGCGTCGGGGACAGCGGACGTGGCGGCGTCATCAAAAAGACCGGTTTGCACGTCTTTATCGGTCTCAACAAGCACGCTGACGGCCCGGGCCGTGCCGGCGGCCAGCGCGAGGGCGACCTGGCTTTCCCGCCGGGTCGGCACGACGTATATCTTCCCCTCTTCAGCGGCCTGCGCACATATATCGGCGATGGAGTGCTCGTCTGCCGCCTCCAGGGTGCCCGTCCAGGAGTGATTTTCCGGATCGGACGGCAAGCGTTCGAGGAGCTTCGAAAACTCCAGCTCCATCAGAAGCTGCCGCAGGGCCGCTGTATCCATGCCTTCCCATGCGAAATCGGCCGGGGCGGTGTCTATGGGTGAGTCGGTTTCGATCCTGGCGAGCTCTTTGGAGAGCCGGGCATCGTCCTCGCTGTCTGCCAGGCGATCGTGAACGGCACCGGAGATCTCGTCGAGATGCTCATAAATGTCTTCCAGCGAGGGATATTCGGTGAGAAGCGACGCCGCGGTCTTCGGGCCGATGCCCCGGATGCCGGGGATATTATCGGAGCTGTCGCCGGTGAGGGCCTTCATATCCACAAACCGGTCCGGGGGAATCTCGTACTCTTCCTCAAAGGCCCTGGGATCGTATTTCGTCGTTTCCTTGATACCGCGGGTGGTGATTAAGACCTCCACGTCCTCCTGCACCAGCTGCAGCAGATCCCGGTCACCACTCAGGATCGTGACCTCAATGCCCTCCTCGCGAGCCTTCTTTACCAGCGTCCCGATGAGGTCATCGGCCTCGTAGCCCTCCTTTTCGACCGCCGTCAGGCCCAGTGCGGAGATGAGCCGGTGGATGTACGGCCACTGTGCCTTCAACTCATCAGGGGTGGGAGGCCTGTCGGCCTTGTACTGTTCGTACATGTCGTGGCGGAAAGTTTTGCCGGGGGCGTCGAAGGCCACGACGACATCGTCGGGATCCTGCTCCTCCAGCAGCGCCAGGAGCATCTGTGCCAGCCCGTAAACGGCGTTTGTGGGCTGCCCTGTGGAGGTGGACAGATGTGGGAGTGCATGAAAGGCCCGGTGAACGAGACTGTTTCCGTCGATCAAAAGAAGCTTTTCAGCCAATGAAATGGCACCTGCTTATGGTCATTTGCGCAAGAACTGGCGTGAAATCATGGTGTCTATCAAAAGCTGGTCGAAGCATCCGGGCTCGACCAGCAGTGGACCCTGAAGCCTGTGGGCTTCCCGGCCGGTGGGGACGGGAAGCAGCGAATCGGCTCCCAGAAGCTCGGTGAGCAAACCGCGGGGCGGCCCAAATGTCTTGAGCTTCGGCTCACCCTTAATGCCGCCCTTTTCGGCGGCGAGATTCACGGCGTCGTGGAAGTTGCCGATGCTGTCAACGAGGCCAAGTTCTTTCGCCTGCCGACCGGTCATGACACGGCCGTCGGCGATTTCACGCACCTTCTCGCCGGACAGATCGCGTCCCTCCACCACCGCATCAATGAACTGCTCGTACACATCGTCCAGCATTTCCTCTATCAGCTTCTTCTCGTCGGGTCGCATCGGTCTCAGGGGGGTGCCGGTGTCCTTGAATTTCCCTGTTTTCAGCGTCTGATCCACGATACCGAGCTTGTCCATCAATCCGTAGTAGCCGACGCCGGACATGATCACACCGATGCTGCCGGTCATCGTCGAACCGTTGGCGACTATCTCGTCAGCCCCGCAGGCGACGTAATAGCCGCCCGAAGCCGCGACATCACCAAAGGAGGCGATGACGGGCTTCTTTTTCGCCAGCGCCACCACTTCCTGGTGTATCGCTGCTGAGGCCGCGGCCGACCCTCCGGGACTGTTGATGCGCAGGACGACAGCTTTCACACCATCGGCCTTTGCCGCCGCACGCAGCTCCTCCATCACAGCCCGCGATCCCGGCGTCTCTCCAAACAGGGCGGAGCCACGCCCGCCGGCATGGATGAAGCCCGGGATGGTGATGAGCCCAACATGCCCGCCGTACGATATTCCGGCGCTCTGGGTGCCTGTCACCGAACTCACGAGATAAAACAGACCGGCGACACCCACCGCTCCCACAAGCATCAGCACGAGCAAAATGATGATGATAGTGGCCGGCCCGCGCTTTGGCCCGGAGCCTTTCGGGGGCTGTCCACCACCGTTTCCTCCGGTGCGATACTGCCCGGGCGGCGGCTGAGGTGGCGGCTGTGGTGGCTGTTGCTCCTGCTGTGGTGGACGCGACGCTCCGGCAGGGCCGGTATTGTCGTCCCATCCCGGCGGAGACGGAGGTGGATGATGATCGGGTGCATCCCCTCCGTTTTCAGCCTCCTGCCGCTCTTCGCCCCATCCGCCGAAGCGGTCGTTGTCGTCGTTTCTGTCCATGGCGTCCCTTTCCTGCTCGTCTTTCAAATCTATGACAAACCGGAGGCGGTTTTCGGACCATGTATAGGTTGTGCATGGGCCCTTCAGCCCGGCTTGACAGCGCTTTCACAGACGCACTATACTCAACATATAAAGCCGGAGTGGCGGAACTGGCAGACGCACTGGACTCAAAATCCAGCGGGCCTCAAAAACCCGTGTCGGTTCGAATCCGACCTCCGGCACCATTCAAGCAACAGGCCACGGCCCCGGGGCTGTGGCCTTTTTTCTGCTTCACTCCACCTCGTAGCCTTCGGGCGCCCCCATGTTTCGGAATTTCCGGTAGCGTTTCTGCATGAGCTCATCACCGGACAGGTCATTTAGTGCCTGCAACTCTTCTATGAGAGCGGTTTTGAGGTTCGCCGCCGCCCGGGAATGATCGCGGTGGGCGCCACCGGTCGGCTCGGTGACAATCCTGTCAATAACCGCCAGCTTCCGGGCGTCTTCGGCGGTCAGTCGCAGCGCCTCGGCGGCCTCCTCGCGACGTGAGGGATCGCGCCACAGTATCGCCGCACACGATTCGGGCGTGATGACGCAGTAGTAGCCATGCTGCATCATCATCAGGCGGTCACCAACGCCAATTCCGATCGCGCCGCCACTGCCGCCCTCACCAATGACCGTGCACACAACCGGGGTGGGCAGGCCGAACATCTCCCGCTGGTTTGTGGCGATCGCCTCTGAGATGCCGCGGCTTTCAGCATCCTGCAGGCAATCGGCCCCGGGGGTGTCTATTAAGGTAATGATCGGACGCTGCATCTTTGCGGCAAACCGCATCACCCGCAGCGCCTTGCGGTATCCCTCGGGCCGGGACATGCCGAAGTTGTGTTCCTTGCGTTCGGCCGCCGTCCGCCCCTTCTCCTGCCCGATGACCGCCACCGGCCTGCCGTCCAAAAAGGCCAGTCCGGCGATAATTGCGTGGTCGTCCCCGAAGCGGCGGTCTCCATGCAGCTCAACGAAGTCGTCGAAAATCGCCTCGATGTAATCCGACGACTGGGGGCGTTTTTCATGCCTCGCCAGCGCCACCTTGTCCCAGGCCGAAAGGTCACTGCATATCTCTTCCGCGAGTTCCTCTGCCTTTTGTTCCAAATTCTCGAGCTCCTCGCTGTACTTCTTCTCTCCATTCTCCACCAGTTGTCTGAGCTCTTCTATGCGTTCATCAAGCTCATCCAGCGAATCGCCCAGCGACATCCATTTACTTTGCTTCATCATAATCCCACACAATCATCCGGCCGTCGGGTGTTGGTTTCGCAGTTACGCCATGCACCACTGGAGGACTTTGCCGAGCGCTTCGGGGATCTGCTCTCGGTTCAGGAGCATATCGATCATTCCGTGCTCGTACTGGAATTCGGCCGTTTGAACACCTTCGGGCATTTTCAGCCCGGTCACCTCCACCACCCGCGGCCCCGCAAACCCCATGGCCGCTTTGTGTTCGGCGATGATGACGTCTCCCAGGAAGGCGAAGCTCGCTGTCACGCCTCCGTAGGTGGGATGTGTGAGCACAGTGATATAGGGCAGATTGGCCCCGGCCAGCTTCCCCGCCGCTCCGGAGGTCTTCGCCATCTGCATAAGAGAAATGAGGCTTTCCTGCATGCGAGCTCCACCGGATGCGCAGATCATGACGACAGGGAGGTGCTCTGTGACCGCCCGCTCCATCAGCCGGGCGATCCTCTCGCCGACCGTCCAGCCCATACTGCCGCCGACGAAGCTGAGGTCCATCAGGCCCGCGGCCACCGCCACATCGTCCAGTGTCGCCCGGCCCGTGAGTATCGCCTCGGTCATGCCCGTTTTTTCCCGCGCCTTCTCGATCTTCTCCATATATTCGGGAAAATCGAGCGGGTCGGTCAGCGGCAGGGAGGCGTCCCATTCTTCGAAGCTGTCTTCATCGAACGTCACCTCGAGCCGCTGCCATACCGTCAGGCGGAAGTGGTGCTTACATTTCGGGCACACCCACAGATTCTGCTCCAGCTCCTTGGCGTACAAAAGCTGGTGGCAGTCCGGACATTCTCGCCACAAATGGGCCGGAATGTCGTCATCGTTCGGGTCGGGCCTTTCATCGATCGGTGTGTCCATGCCAACACCTCGTGGTTTCCGCTTCTGTCGGTGGGAATGGGCCGTGCCACCCAGCGGCTTCGTTGCCAGCAAAAAGTGTATATGATACTATTCTTCGTGTGCAAATCGCCTCACACGCCCAATCTCGCGCCGCCTGTTGTGCTATTGCTCTGACGGCTGCTGCGGGCATGTGACAGTTTGTGGATAACAGGCTTGATATCCCTGCCGACGCCGGGCCAAAGCAGTTTTTCAAGCCGACAGCCAGGGAGACTTCCGATGTCACTTGATGATATACGCCAGCGAATTGACGCACTTGACAGCGAAATTATCGATCTTCTCATCGAGCGTGCCAAAACCGCGGAACAGATCGGCCAGCTGAAGGCCGACAGCGGAAAAAACGTCTATGACCCGGCGCGAGAGGCCGCTGTGCTGGAGGCGCTCGTCTCCAGGGACCTGGGACCGCTGGATGAGGACACACTCAAAGCGATTTACCGGCAGGTCATCTCCGCATGCCGGTCATTGCAGTATCCGCTGAAGGTATCGTTTCTGGGGCCTGAGTACACATTCAGTCACGTTGCTGCGTTGAACTACTTCGGCGTAAGCTCGGAATTTCAGGCGACGCCGAGCATTGAAGACACTTTCAATGTCGTCGAGCGCGGCACGGCCGATTTCGGCATCGTGCCCATCGAAAACTCCATCCAGGGCGTCGAAGCCCGGACGCTGGATTGTTTGTTTGAAACGGATCTGTCAATCTGCACCGAAACGTACGTTCCGGTCCATCTGCAGCTTGTGGCCAACTGCTCAATGGACGCGATCCGGACAGTGCATTCCCACCCGCAGCCGCTGGCTCAATGCCGCCGGTGGCTCCGCACCAACCTGCCAAAAGCCGACCTGGTCAACGAGGCCAGTACCGCCGCAGCGGCAGCAAAAGTGGCCGGAAAGGACGATGCAGCGGCTATCGCAACTCAGGAGGCGGCCGAGGCTCACGGGCTGAAAACCCTGGCTTCAAATATCGAAGACCAGCCCAACAACCGCACCCGTTTTTTCGTGATTGGGCGGGAGGAATCCACCCCGACCGGCAATGACAAGACCTCTGTGATATTTACGACCGAGCACAGGGCTGGCGCGCTGTATCGTGCACTTGCACCGTTCAGCGCCCACAACCTGAACCTGACGCTGATCCAGTCACGCCCGATGCCCGGAGCGGTTCATGGCCCGTACTACTTTTATGTCGATTTCCTCGGCCACGCCGAGACGGTGGAGGTCAATGAGGCGATCAAAGACCTCCGCGAGCATTGTGCGTTTGTCAAGATACTCGGTAGCTATTCAGTCTCGGACTGAGGACCCTCAACCCTGGCCCGTATTTTCGCCATCTTCTGCAGGGCCTGTTTGCCCTGCTCCTCTGTCAAAAACTCCCGGTTTGCCTCGATCCGGTCCTGCAGATTGGGCTGCTGGCTGATGAAATTCCCCAGCCGAAAGTGACGCTGCATCTGGTCGGCGTCGGTGCTGATGTCTCCGGTACTGTCCAGATACGCCTGCAGCTCCTCGGTGGTGATGTCGGCTTCGGGATTCTGCAGAGCGGCCTTCTTCACCAGCGCCTTGTTCAACACCGAGCTGCTGTCCATCATCAGGATGGCGAAGCGGTCAGCGGTGAACTCCGTGATGTCCTGCCACCCGGCGCTGAGAAACTTTATCATCCAGATCGGGAACAGGAGCACCTGGAATATCTTGTTGGCATTCTGCACATACTGCAGAGCCAGTTCCGTGCGCACGTGATGAGACTTGATGCGCCCCAGCTGGTGGGCCAGCAATGCCTGAAACTCGTCATCTGCCAGCCCGTCCCGCAGACCGGTGGAGGTGACAATGGTTCCCGGCCCGCCGGCAATTGCATATATATAGGCCGCATTGTCATCCAGCAGATACATGTTCGGCTGCTTTTTCAGCCCGCCCAGCTTCGTCAGGCGGCTGAGGAGGCGGTAGATATCCGGAAAGTTATTTGGCATGACCTTGCGCTGTTTGCCGGCTTCCTTGATATCTTTCGCCGAATGCCGGGTGGCCAGGATATTGGCCACAAAAATTGTCATCCACGGATACGCCAGCAGCACAAACTCGATCCACACGAACTGCCAGTTTAGATTGAGGTACGCCGTTGTTCCTTGAATGGGAGCACCGCCACTAATTGTGTCCCAAAAAACAAGGACCATCAAGCCGAGCCACACAAACAGCCCGATGGTAAGGCCGACGCCCTGCCAGTAGGCCTGCTTCTCCCCCGGCATCTGGTAATCCGATACCAAAAGCCTGGCTTCTTTCTCCTTTTTTGGTTTACGTCTGGCTCTTCGTGCCATTATTCTTCGCACCCGTCCCGCAGGGTAACCACGACCCGTACCTGGTCAATATGTTGTTCGTCGCCTTCTTCGACAACAAGTCTCACTCCGTCGATGGTGAATGCATCATTGACGTCTGGAATGGTGTGTGCGATCCCTACCACCAGTCCGCCGATTGTGTCATACTGGTCGGTCGGCAGGCAAATGTCAAGGGCTTCGTTAACATCTTCGATACGGACCTTCGACGCAAAAACCGCTTCGTCTTCAGTGATGAAAAGTATATCGTCCTGCACAATGTCGTGTTCGTCTTCGATCTCGCCGACCAGCTCTTCGAGAATGTCTTCGACGGTCACCAGGCCCTCCGTACCCCCGTATTCATCGACCACAACGGCGATATGCACGGCCATTTCGCGCATTTCACTGAAAAGTTCATCCAGTGGCTTGGTCTCCGGGACAAACATCGGCGGGCGGGCGATTTCGCTGATATCGATACTGGAAACTCCCTGCTCCAAAAACCGCTTCAGCACATCGTTGACGTACAGGATACCCGTGATATCATCCAGTGTTTCCATATAGACTGGAATGCGCGAATAGCCAGTTTTGGAGACGACCTCCAGGATTTCTTCTTCCGGAGCGTCCGCGGCGAGGGCCACAATATCCACCCGGGGCACCATGATGTCGCTGGCCTGGGCGATGCTGAGCTCGAGAACGCTGTCGATCATTTCGCCCTCCTCCGGCTCCAGAGCGCCCTCCTCTTTGCCGACATCGGCCGCGACGCGGATCTCGTCTCTCGTTATCGCACACGTATAGTGGCCCACTTCGGCGCCAAGCAGTCGCAGGACGAAATTTGCCACCCCGCTGATGACGCGCATCACAGGACCGAAAATGCGGGCGAGAATCGAAATCGGCCTGGCTACTTTCAGGGCCACCCGCTCGGCGAACATCGCCCCGTACGTTTTCGGTGCAATCTCCGCAACAATCAGCATGAAAAGAAGCATGCCGACGTGTATCGCCTGCTCCCGCCATCCCTCGTGCAGAAACGCCACACGAGAGACCACCACTGTGGTCACCGTTGACACGGTGATGACACACACGTTAACACCAACAATAATGGTGCTGAGGAAATCATTTTCCGCCACCAGGTCTTTCAGCACATCCGTCCGCGGGTCACCGGAGCGGCACAGACTTCGGAGGCGGACTTCGCTGATCCCCAGAAGGGCGGCCTCCGAAAAGGACAGAAATCCCAGCGCGAAAATGCAGGCCGCGACGATTGTGCCCCCGATGGCGAGCAATAATGGGTCGTCCAAAAGCTTTTTTCTACCTCCCGTTGTCTTCCGAGGTTTCCCGGGTCACCTCTGACACCCGGACCTTCTCTATATGCGTCTGGGACACCTCCTGCACCATCATTCGCAGCCCCGGGACCTCGAAGGTTTCGCCAGCCTCCGGTATGCTGCCTGACAGATGCAGCAACCATCCACCGAGTGAGTCGAACTCCTCCACCGGCAGCGGCCTCTCGATATAGTTTGACAGTATCCGCAGGTTGACCCGGGCATCGCAAACCAGGTGTCCCTCGCCGACGACGCGAACCTCGGCTTCCTCGCCGTAATCGTACTCATCCTTGATATCTCCGACGATCTCTTCGAGCAGGTCTTCCACGGTGATCAGTCCGGCGGTGCCCCCGTATTCGTCACGCACAATTGCAATCATCTGCCGCTCGTTCTGAAGCTGTTTTAAGGCTGTGTCTGCGGGGAGGGTTTCGAGGATATAATGAGGGGGCCGTGCGGCCGAGCGGCATTCCTTTTGCAGGTCGTCGGTGACCACGTATGGCAGAAGGTCTTTCATGTGAAGCACTCCGACAACGTGGTCGGGCGTATCTCGATATACCGGGAGTCGCGAATGTCCGGCCTCGATGCCGATGCGAACAGCCTCGTCAAGCGTCTGTGTCTCCTCGACGGATACCATGTCGCGCCTGGGTGTCATCACTTCGGCGACGGTCTGGTCTCCGAAATCCAGAACGCCCCGCAGCATCCGTCGTTCACCCGGCTCCAGCGCGCCCTGCTCCTTGCTGGTTTCGATCATGGCCTTGAGCTGGTCTTCACTGATGCTGGGGAGGATGCTGGCCGCATGGACCCCCAACAGCCGCAGGACTCCGTGGGACCCGTAAGCCATGAGGACGACAACGGGCCGCAGTATCCACGAAAGGATATAGATCGGCCCCCCGGCTTTGCGGACGGTGCCATCAGGATTGCCGGCGGCATAGTGCATCGGCGTGGTTTCACAGAAAGTCAGGATGATGGCCGTCATTACGACTGCCGCGATCGGCGGGCCAAGTGTCACTCCGATGAGATCAATCGACATGGCCGTGGCCACGTGTTCGGCCATGTAGTTGCAGGTGGTGATGCCCAGGATGATGGTGGACAGCAGCACCGCCCTGTGCTGGTGGAGATACGACACCACGCCGGCCAGCCAGCCCCCGTTTTCCTTCCAGTGTTCCACGCGGCTGCGGCTGATGACCAGAAAGGCGACTTCTGATCCCGTAAAAAATGCAGAGGCGACAAGCAGGACGACGATCACAACAATTTGACCACTCAGGGTCAATGTCAAGTGGTTCCGGCCTCCTCGATAGAAGCCATGACCCGATCAATTATTAGAGTAGGTTTCATTATATCACAGTACGTCCCGTCGGAAAACGCCACGCCCGTTTACTTTTTGTATTCGTGCAGGGTGCTGCCGACCCCTGCCTGAAAGAAGTCGGATCAATGCAGGCACAACAAAACCGAACGAAAAAGCACCGCGCAGCGGGCGCGATGCTTTGAGCCGTGTGTCCGGTGATCCACTTCGAATGTCTCCACAGGGTCGAAACTTTTAGCGCTTGGAGAACTGCTTGCGCCGTCGTGCACCGCGACAGAACGGGTGTTTGCGTTCTTTCGCGCGGGGATCGCGGGTGAGCAGCCCCTCCGGTCCCAGCACACCGCGATTTGCCTCGTCCATATCCACAAGAGCCATGGCGAGGCCGTGTCGAAGCGCGTCGGCCTGGCCGGCAATTCCGCCGCCCTTGGTGTAGGCCTCGACATCGATCTTGTCCTCGTTCTGTGTGGCTTCCAGCGGGAGCAGTGCCTGCTTCATATGCAAATACCGGGTGAAGTATTCGTCAATCGGTTTATCGTTGACGACCACCTTGCCGTCTCCGGGCTTGATCCATACCCTGGCGACGGATTCCTTGCGTCTCCCTGTTCCGTAAGCAGTTGCGTCTTGCAATGTATTTCCCCCTAACAATGACCTGTGAGCGCTGTTCAAAGCGGGTGTGAGTGTCTTTTAGAGCGTCAGTTCTTTCGGATCCTGTGCATCGTGCGGATGCTCCGAACCCGCATAGACCTTCAGCTTCTTCGCCATTTTGCGGCCCAGAACATTGTGCGGCAGCATGCCCTTGACCGCCTTGAGGATGACCTTTTCCGGCTGGGTGGCGATGAAATGCTCATACGTCTGTTCCTTCAGATGGCCGGGTCTGGTGCTGGCACGGTAATCCTTTTTATCCAGCATCTTGTTGCCCGTCAGGGCAACCTCCGACGCGTCGGTGACAACAACATAGTCACCGCAATCGCTGTGGGGGGTGAATGTGGGCTTGTGCTTGCCCCGCAGGACTGATGCCACGCGCGCAGCCAGCCGCCCCAGCGGGATACCGCTGGCGCTGATGATCCACCAGTCTCTCTGGATCTCATCCTGATTTATCGATTTGGTCTTCTGATTCTTCATTTGAAGCCTCCGGTCGGTTTGCCTATTCATCGTAATCCACTCGTACCAGGCATAGTCCCTGCGGCGGTGCGGTTACTCCTGCTTTTGTGCGGTCACATGCGCGCAGAATATCTGCCATTTCCGAGACATCGCGGTCACCGCGCCCGATCTCCACGAGCGTACCGACGATGATCCTGACCATCATGTACAGAAAGCCGTCCGCCCGGATGCGCGTTTCGACAAGCTCGCCCTCGCGCACCAAATCAAGGCGGTCGATACGCCGGACAGTGCTTTTCACCGATCCGCCGGAGGCCATGAATGACGCAAAATCGTGCTCTCCAATAAGCGTCCTGGCCGCCGCCTGCATCAACTGTACATTCAGCGGCGTTTCTATGTGCCAGGCGTACCGGTTGATGAACGGTGAGGGCAGGTGCCGGTTCAGGATTCTGTACGAATACAGCTTACCGGCTGCATCATACTGCGGGTGAAAATCCGGTGTCACCTCATCGCAACCGGCGATCGAAACGGCCTGCGGCAGTATGTGGTTCATCGCCGTCAGAAGGCCCTCAAGCGGTATCGGTGTTTCGGTTTTTAGGGTGCAAATCTGGCCGAGTGCATGGACGCCCGCGTCGGTCCTGCTGGCGCTCTGTATCTGTACATCGTCCTCCAGGAGGGTTGCAAGCCTGTTTTCAAGTTCCTCCTGGACGGTAAAGGCGTTGTCCTGGCGCTGGAAACCGGCATAATCTGTGCCGTCATATTGTACGGTCAGGCGAATATGCCTCATTGATGGATACCGGCTTATTCAGTCAGTTCCAAAATGGCCATCTGTGTGCCGTCTCCGCGCTGTGTGCCTGCGCGAATGACACGGGTGTAGCCTCCGTCGCGCTCCATGAACCGGTCGGCGAGATTCTCGAACATGTAGCCAACGAGATCAGGATCGTTGATGGTTCTGAGGACCTCGCGACGGGCGGCCAGATCGCCTTTTTTGGCAAGGGTGATCAGCCTGTCTGCGAGCCGGCGTGCTTCTTTCGCCTTTGCCAGGGTCGTCTTTACCTGGTCGTGTGCGAAAAGCGCCGAGACGATATCACGCAACATCGCCATCCGCTGCGCGGTGGATCGATTCAGTTTTCGGTACTTCTTTTTATGCTTCATCCCGTCTGCCCCTTATTCTTCACCGGCGTCAGCGAGCTGCAGCTCGTACTGCTGGAGCTTCTCAATAACCTCTTCCAGCGACTTGTTGCCGAAGTTTCGGATGGCAAGAAGCTCGTCCTCCGTTCGCTGGATGAGTTCGCCGAGCGTGTTAATATTCTCTTTTTTCAAACAGTTAAACGTACGAACCGAGAAATCAACGTCCTCGATGGGAATGTCGAGGTGTCTGGAGGCAAGTTCCTCTTCGACCTCTTCTTCCTCTTGTTCACCTTCAAGCTCCTCGGCGACATCGATGAAGACGTCTATGTTTCGCCTGAGCCTTGCTGCAGCCATTTCGAGAGCATCTTCGGGCACAACGGAACCGTCGCCCCAGAGTTCCAGGACAAGGCGGTCGAGGTCTGTCCGGCTGCCGAGACGTGTCGGCTCCACGCGGTAGTTCGCCCGGTGGATGGGTGAGAATACCGAGTCGATGGGCAGGACATCGACGCCGTGGACCCCCCGCTCCTTCTCATTGCTCATTTTGTAGCCGGTGCCTCGCTCAACCCACATCTCGATGGTCAGCTCTGCATCATCGCTGGTTAGCTCTGCGATGTACAGGTCTGGATTGACGATCTCGACGCCTGCCGGCGCACTGATGTCGGCGGCATAGATTTTGCCGGCGCCCTGGGCCTCGATGGTCATAACGACCTCTTCGTCCTCGGGGACGGCATCTTCATCGGCACGGATAGCGATTTCCCGGATATTCAGCATTATTTGAGTGGTGTCTTCCATCACGCCGTCCAGCTTCGAAAACTCGTGCAGTGCTCCTTCGAAGCGGATGTAAGAGATGGCGGCACCCTCGATATGAGCAATGAGTGTGCGCCGAAATGCATTGCCCAGCGTATGCCCGAAGCCGGGCTCCAGCGGCTCGATGGCGAACTTGGCGTATTTTTCATTCAACTGCAACGCCCAGATTTTCGGCTTTATCTCTACTGGCATTCAAGCGCTCTCCCCTACATCAGGATATCCTGCGATGCGCGAAAGGTTGCACCAACGACGATTATCTGGAATAGAACTCGATGACCTGCTGTTCATCGGCTTCGAGCTCCACCTGGTCGCGTCGGGGCAATGCTTCGACAACAACCGTGCCCTGCTCGTGGTTCACATCGAGCCAGTCCGGGGTCTCCGGTGACAGCTGGCGGGCGGCGACGATCGGTTCGACGTCTTTGCTGCGCTCGCACACCGTGACCGTATCACCCACTCGCACCTGGTAGGAGGGAACGTTCACGACACGCCCATTGACCTGGAAATGGCGCTGGCCAATGAGTACACGCGCCTCTGCACGGCTCCGGGCGAGGTTTGCCCGATAGACAACATTGTCCAGCCGCCGCTCGAGCATCTGCACGAGGATATCGCCGGTCACGCCCTCTTTCCGCTCTGCGCGCTTGATATACCGGCGGAACTGCGTCTCCTGTATGCGGTAGATTGAGCGCATCTTCTGCTTTTCCCGCAGCTGCAAAGCGTAATCACTTGGACGCCGGCGGCGGCGGTTGCCACCGTCCTGCCCGGGTTCATACGGACGGCGCTCAAAAGAGCACTTGGGAGAATAGCAGCGCGCTCCTTTCAGGAATAACTTGGTACCCTCTCTGCGACACTCGCGACACACTGGACCTGTTCTTCTGCCCATTTGAAAACGGTCACCTCCGAAAAGCTACATACCTCGAAAACTACTGTTGCAAAGGCGCGAACGCACCCGCGGATTGGCGCCCTCGGTTGGGGACAATCCGTGGCCTCCGACTGCCGGTTTATACACGGCGGCGTTTTGGGGGTCGGCAGCCGTTGTGCGGGATGGGCGTCACGTCCTTAATCGTGCCGACCTGCAGACCGGCGGACTCCAGCGCGCGGATGGCTGTTTCGCGGCCTGACCCGGGCCCTCTGACGTAGGCGTCGATACGCTGAACACCCAGTTCCTGGGCCTTCCGGGCGATCTCGTCGGCAGCCATTTGAGCGGCAAACGGTGTGCTCTTTTTTGTGCCCTCAAATCCGACGGTGCCGGCACTGGCCCATCCAAGCACGTTCCCCTCGTTATCCGCGAGGCTGATGATAGTGTTATTGAACGTCGATTTAATATAGACCCTACCGAGGCCGACATAGCGCCTCTGGTTTCGAGAACCGCCTGACTGTCCGCGGTTGCTGGCCATTGCTGTACCTCCAAATAATGTTTAGACAACTGGTTGCTGAACTTAAGCTGTCGTGCGTTTGCGGATCGAAACCGTCTTGCGCTTCCCCTTGCGCGTCCGGGCGTTTGTCTTGGTCCGCTGGCCCCGCACGGGAAGACCGCGGCGGTGTCGCATGCCCCGGTAGCTGCCGATTTCGATCAGGCGCTGAATATTGTTCTGCACCTCTCGGCGCTTGTCACCCTCGATGACATAATCGCGGTCGATGATTTCACGAAGCTTTGCCGCTTCGGCCTCGGTGACATCGCGCATCCGCGTGTCTTCGGAGATACCCGCCTCTTCACAGATGTCTTCAGCGGTACTCCGGCCGATCCCGTAGATATACGTCAAAGCAATTGGAACTCTCTTATCACGTGGCAGGTCAACGCCGGCAATCCTTGGCACAACAATTCCTCCTAAAACTGCGTGTTGCCGCTGTCTGTAACAGCTGTCGGCAACTTATCCCTGTCGCTGCTTGTGTCGGGGATTGCTGCAGATCACGTACACAGTCCCCTTGCGACGGACGATTTTGCATTTGTCACATCTTTTTTTCACTGATGCCTGTACTTTCATTGCTATCACCCATACCGTACGGCCACTCATGATGCGTGGCGGCGGTTATTTCAATTGTTCATCGATTATTTGTGAAGCCATGTAATGCGTCCACGGGTCAGGTCGTACTTCGAAAGCTCGACAGTCACTTTGTCTCCGGGCATGATGCGGATGAACTTCACGCGGATCTTGCCGGACACGTGGGCCAGGACTTCGTGGCCGTTTTCCAGCTCGACCTTAAACTTCGCATCAGGAAGCTTTTCGACAACCCTGCCCAGCGCCTTAATGGTATCGTCTTTATCGGACATTTTTCGTCTCAGTCACCTCAGGTCGTCACCGTCAGTATCCGCGGAGCATCTTTTGTAATCGCAACGGTGTGTTCGTAATGCACGCTCAACTGTCCGTCGGCGGTGCGCACCGTCCATCCGTCCGGATCGGGCCGAACGTCCGGTGTCCCCATATTGATCATCGGCTCGATTGCCAGGACCATCCCCGGGCGCAGCGTCAAATCGTACTCGGCAAATTCGCCCTCTTTGTAGTAGTTCGGCACCTGTGGCGGCTCGTGCATCTCCCGCCCGATACCATGGCCCAGCAGCCGCGTAACAATCCCGTATCCCAGCGGTATAATGTAATCATCAATCGCCCTGGAAATATCTCCGATGGTGTTACCCGCCCGGGCCTGCTCGATTGCCAGGTTCAGTGACCTGCGGGTTGCATCCATCAGGTCCAGAGCGTCCTCAGAGACTTCACCGACGGCTACAGTCGTCGCGCTGTCGCCGTGAAATCCCTTATAATACGCCCCGACATCAACTCCGACGACATCCCCGTCCTGGATCACCAGGTCGTCGCTGGGAATGCCGTGGACGATGATATCATTGATCTCGATGCAGATGGTGGCCGGATAGCCCCGGAAACCCTTGAAGCTGGGCTCCGCCCCGGCATCGCGGATGAGCTGCTCCACCGCCCGGTCAATTTCCAATGTGCTTACACCGGGAGCCATCATCTCTGCAGCTTTGTTGCGGGCTGCGGCGGTGATTGCGCCGGCTTCCGCCATAATGTCAATTTCATGACTGCTCTTGCGTTGGACTTCAATGCGCTGTCGTGAATTCCCGGACATCAAAAAGCATCTTCTTTATCTGACGAAATCATGTTCTTTGAGCGCGGTTGTAATGTTGATGTGTGTTTCTTCCGGTGTTCCGCTCCCGTCACAGCTCAGGAGCCTGCTGTCGCGGCTGTAATAATCGGTCAGCGGAGCAGTTTTTTCGCGATACTCGCTCAGACGCGCCGCTATCGACTCCGGGTTGTCGTCACTGCGCTGGTAGATTTCTCCACCGCATTTTGGGCATGTGTCTCCCACATCCAGCCCCTCGCGATCGACGTGGTAGATTGCGCCACAGTCCCGGCAGCTGCGGCGGCCTGAAAGCCGACGGATAACCTCTTCGTCCGGCACATCAAGGTCCACAACGACAACGTCGCCGAGGTCCAAATTGGCCAGAACCTCGTCGAGCGCTTCTGCCTGCGGGATCGTCCGCGGGAACCCGTCCAGAAGGACACCGTTTTCCCGGACGTCCTCGGCGTCGAGACGATCTTTGACAATATCGATAACCAGCTCATCTGGCACCAGGTCGCCGGCATCCATGTATCCCTGTGCCTTCTGTCCCAGCTCGGTCTCTCTGGCCACTGCATCCCGGAGCATATCTCCGGTCGAAAGATGGACCAGGCCGTAGTCTTCAACCAGCCGCTCCGCCTGTGTCCCTTTGCCGGCTCCGGGCGGGCCCAAAAGTATCATGTTCCAATCGGCCACTGTCAATGCTTCCTCTCTCATATCTGGCCCCTGGGTCTCGAAAGCTACATGGAGCCTTCACCGCACACCTTATCGCGTCCGCCTCAGGCCGCACGATGCGCCAGCGTCCAGATCTGGCTTCCAGCAGTTGACGATTCGTCTTACGACAAAAAGCCCTTGTAATGCCGCATCAGCAGGTGCGCCTCAATTTGCTGCATGGTGTCAAGTGCGACACCCACGACAATCAGAAGCGAGGTGCCACCGACCAGGCTGAAGGTTGTCACGCCGGTGATGTCACCAACATAGAACTGCATCAAAGCCACGACGCCCAAAAACAGAGCGCCTGCGAGTGTGATGCGATACAGAATACGGTCCAGGTAGTCCCTGGTTTTCTCGCCGGGCCGGATACCCCGGATGGCGCCACCGTTTTTCTGAAGGTTCTCGGCGATCTGTTCCGGGTTGAACGTCACAGCCGTGTAGAAATAGGTAAAAATCACCACGAGAATAAAGTACAGCGCGCTTGCGACGCCACTCTGCCCCGGGCTGGTAAATTCGACGATTGAGAAAATCGCCTGGCGGATCCGTTCGGGTGTCATCCCGAATGTCGAGTTGAGAAACCCGACAACGGCATCGCCCTGCAGCAGGTTTGCAATGGTCGCCGGAAACATCGCCACCGAAATGGCAAAGATGATGGGGATGACCCCGGCCTGGTTGACCCGGAGTGGCAGATATTGCGTGTGCCCGCCCCAGATCTTGTTGCCCTTCACGCGCTTGGCGTACTGAACGGGTATTTCCCGCTGCGCCTGCTGGACCTTGACGATCCCGTAAATCGTCGCCACAAAGATCGCTACCAGGAACAATATGTTGCCGGCGCCGATTTCTCCGCCCTTCCACAGCGTTATTGTCTGCATGAGCTGCTGGGGCATGACGGCCATGATTCCAACGAAAATGATCAGCGAAACGCCCTGGCCGATACCTTTGTCGGTGATCATGTCACCGAGCCACATCAGGAAGGAGGTCCCCGCACACATCATCAGCACGGCGAATAACATGTCAAAGGTCGAGCCCGTAAATGCCCCTGCGCTTCGGAACCAGCCGATCATTCCAAACGCCTGCAGGGCGGCCAGGCCGACGGTGAGATATCGAGTCCAGCGGTTAATCTTCTTCTGGCCGTATTCGCCCTCTTTTTGCAGCTCTTCGAGGGCGGGGATTGCCATGATGAGCAGCTGGAAGATGATCGATGAGTTAATGTAGGGCATAATCCCCAGCGCCAGGACTGAAAACTGCTTCAACGACCCGCCGACAAAGGTGTTGAGGAATTCGCCCAGCGTGCCGCCCTGGAAAAGCTGAGCCAGGGCCTCGCGGTCAACACCCGGCAGGGGGATGTGCGCGCAGGCAATATAAATCGCGAACATAATCATCACGAAGATGATGCGCTTGCGGACATCCGGTAGTTTGAGTGCCTGGCCCAGTGCTTCCAGCCGTTCCTTCATTATTCAATCACCTCGGCCGTTCCGCCGGCCGCCTCAATCTTCTCCTTTGCCGAACTGCTGAACGCGTTGGCATGGACGGTCAAAGCGTGGTCAATTTCGCCTTCTCCGAGGATTTTGAGCCCTTTGTCCTCGAGCTTCCCTATCATACCAACGTCCTGCAGCACTTCAGGCGTGACGACCGTGTCTTCGTCAAACCGCGCCAGGTCACGCACGTTGACGATGGTGTGCTCCTTGCGGAAGATGCCGATATTGTGGGCCTTATTGCTCTTCCCGGGAAGTTTCGGAAGACGCTTATACAGCGGGGTCTGCCCGCCCTCGAATCCCGGAGGGATGGTGGTGCGGGCCTTCTGCCCCTTCTGGCCACGGCCGGAGGTTTTTCCGGAACCACTGCCGTGTCCCCGTCCGACGCGTTTTCGCTTTTTGCCTTTGTGATCCGGCTGAATATCTGTGAGATCCATGAGAGTGCTCCTCAGCCTGTGTCCTCGGAACTTCCGGACACTGAAACCATATGTTTAACTTTCTCAATCATTCCCCAAATTGACGGGGTATCGGGCTGTGTGACTGTTTCTCCAATCCGGCTGAGCCCCAGGGCCCGCAGGATTTTTCGCTGTTTCGGTTTGGTACCGATGAAGCTTCTCCGCAGCGTGATGTCTATATCTGGCTTATCAGTCATGACGCCGTTTCCTTTCCGCACGCGGCCTGGTTGACAGCGCCGCAGGGCAACACGTGACAGCCGGCTATATTTTCAGACCCGCTTCGCGCGCTCCCTCGGCAATGGCCCGGATCTTGCCATGCATCGGCCAGCCACTGCGGTCAAAAACAGCCTCTTCGATTCCCGCCGCCAGCGCACGTTCACCGATAGCCTTTCCCACGGCCTTTGCCGCTTCGATGGTGCAGGTGCTGTCCAGGTCTGCTGCAATCTCGTCTTCGAGTGTCGAGGCGGCGGCGAGCGTCTCACCCGCCCAGTCATTGATAATCTGGGCATAGATGTGGTTGAGCGATTTATAAACCGACAGCCGTGGACGCTCGGGCGTGCCTTCGATCTTCGCACGGATCCGCTGGTGTCGTTTCTGTCTCTGTGCTCTTTTCTGGGCTAGCCTTCCCATGATCACTTGCCATCCTGTCTTTTGGTATATCTCAAATCCCGACGGCGACGTCTATTGTGAATGAAGCGTTACATTTCACCAATGCGGGCCTTGCCGGCCTTCCGGCGCACACGTTCGTCGGAGTATCTGATGCCGTGGCCCTTGTACGGCTCCACGGGGCGCAGGCTTCTGATCTCGGCCGCGGTTTCTCCAACAAGCTGCTTGTCGGCGCCGCGGACGATAATGGTCGTCTGGTCGGGCACTTCGAACTCAATACCGTCCGGTGCGTCGAACTCGTACGGGTATGAAAAGCCGAGCCGCAGGGTCAGGCCGCCGGCTCTCTCCTCTGCACGGTACCCGACACCGCTTATGAGCAGGCGCTTTTCGTAGCCGTTGACGACCCCTTCGACCATATTAGCAATGAGCGAGCGGGTCGTACCGTGCAGGGCCCTGTGATCCCTGCCGTCGGAGGGCCTGGTGACAATGATCTCGTCATCCTCGACGGAGACGCTCATGTCGGGGTGATAGTTGAACTCCAGCTCCCCGAGCGGTCCCTTGACGACGACACGATTGTCGCCGACCAGCTCGACGCTGACTTTTTCAGGTATCTCTATGGGCAGATTCCCAATTCTGGACATAATACAATCCCCATTCTCGACAAAAACGCAATGATTACCAGATCTCTGCGATGACTTCGCCACCGATACCGCGCTTACGGCACTCGTCGGCCGTGAGGACGCCCTGGCTGGTGGATACCAGCGCCAGGCCCATCCCTCCAAGTGGTCGGGGCAGGTCATCCTTGCCGGCATAGCGGCGGCGGCCCGGCACACTGATCCGCTTGAGACCGTGGAGCACGGGCTCCTTATATTCGTCGTACTTCAGGCGAATGCGGATGCTCCGCCCCCGGTCCACGAGCTGGTAGCCGCGGATATAGCCCTCGCGATGCAGGATCTTGGCGATCTCCCGCTTCATCTTTGATACGGGCACATCCACGCTCGTGTGGCGGGCTATGACCGCATTGCGAACTCTGGTCAACATGTCAGCGATTGGATCCGATACAACAGCCATCCGGTTGCCTCCCGGCCTGCGACACATAAACGTCGGCGTAAAATCAACGTCGTGCTCTCTGATTGGCGGATATCCCGCCTGCTGCTTACCAGCTTGCTTTGCGAACTCCCGGAATGTTACCCTCGAGGGCGTTTTCTCTGAAGCAGATCCGGCACAGCCCGAACTGCCGCATATAACCACGGCTGCGCCCGCAAAGCTTACAGCGGTTTACCCGTCTCGTGCTGAACTTCACTTCTTTGTCCTGCTTTGCAATCCATGATTGACGTGCCACAATATCTGCTCCTCTATGTTCGTCTAGCCAGTCTCAGCCGCTGCCGGTGCCTCCTGGGGCTTTTGCAGGGGCATGCCCAGAAGTTCCAGCAGGACTGCGGCCTCTTCGTCAGTCTCGGCAGTGGTTACAATAGTGACATCCAGTCCCCGAACCTTTTCGACATCGTCGTAGCTGAGCTCCGGGAAGATGAGATGGTCATTGATGCCCAGGCTGTAGTTGCCCCGGCCGTCAAAGGAGTTGCGTGACAGGCCGCGGAAGTCGCGGATGCGGGGCATTGCAACATTAAACAGCCTGTCGATAAATTCCCACATGCGCGCCTTTCTGAGCGTGCACACGGCGCCGATGGGCTGTCCCTCACGGATGCCGAATGCAGATATCGACCGCCTGGCACGCCGCATTGACGGCCACTGGCCGGTGATGCGCGATATCTCTTCCATGCCGCGCTCGAGAATCTCAAAGTCATCTTCAGCACTCTCGACGCCGATGTTGACGCAGACTTTCACCAGTCTGGGCGCTTCGAATTCGTTGTCGTATCCGAACCGTTCCATCAGAGCGGGACGGATTTCCTCTTCATATCTTTCCTGAAGCCTCGGAACCATTTGCAAGACCTTCCAATGCGTGCTGCAGGCAACGGGTGCCTGTCAGTCGCGGTAATTACTCGTCAATGTCTTTTCCACACTGCTTGCAGACACGAACCTTCTCGCCGTTTTGGCGGACGCGGTGTCCGACTCGTGTGGGTGCGTCACAGTTCGGGCAGATGAGCATGACGTTTGACACGTGTACCGGGCCCGGCATTTCCACAATACCGGCCTGGCGCACCTGCTGGGTCTGGCGCATCGCCCGGCGCTGGATATTGATACCGTCAATGATAAGACGCTCATCATCGGGACGGACCTCCAGGACGCGCCCGCGCCGCTGGCTGCCCTTATACGAGCGGTCCTTTCCCGTGATGATCAATACTTCGTCGCCAGTTTTGATTGATAATGTTTTCGTCGGCATGCCAGGTCTCTCTTTCCTTTATACAACCTCAGGTGCCAGTGAGATGATGCGCATGAACCCGCGCTCCCGCAGCTCCCGTGCGACGGGGCCGAATACACGGGTTGCCTGTGGATCCTGGTGCTCATCCACGATGACTGCGGCGTTGTCATCAAAATTGATGAAGGTGCCGTCCTCACGCTGTGTCCGTGCCCGGCAGCGAACGATGACCGCACGCACGACCTCGCCCTTGTCGATCTGGCTGTCGGGGGTGACGGATTTTGTCGATGCGACGATTTCGTCACCAAGCCCCGCATATCTGGCGGCACCGCGGCCAACGATGTCGATACAACCGATCTCCTGCACACCACTGTTATCAGTTACTTTTAATCGCGTTTCTTTTTGAATCATGTCATTCCCTCAATCCGGCCGCGGCTTACTCGCCTTCCTCTTCGGCCTGAGATGCACTAATAATCTGGTCCATAAGGTGCGCGGGCACCTGTTCGTATCGTGCAAACTGCATCGTATAGCTGGCCCGGCCCTGCGAGATCGAGCGGAGGTCAGCCGCGTATCGTCGCATCTCAGCCATCGGCACTAACGCCCGGATAGTCTGCAATCCTCCTGCAAGACTTTCGCTGCCCTCAATGCGCCCGCGGCGGCCCGACAGATCGCTCATCAGATCGCCGGTAAGATCCTCAGGCGCCGTCACCTCGACCTCCATTATCGGCTCGATGAAGATCGATGTGGTCTCTTCCATGGCGTTTCGTATGGCGATCTGACCCGCCGTCTGAAACGCCTGATCCGACGAATCCACCGGGTGCGAGCTGCCGTCATACAGCGTGATTTCAATATCCACGACCGGATAATTTGCAAGGTGCCCCTGAGCCAGTGCTGCACGCACGCCCTTTTCAACGGCCGGGATGTACTGGGTCGGAACGGACGCTCCCTTGATTTCATTGACAAACTGCACACCGCTGTCGCGGGGAAGTGGAGCCACGCGGATCCAGACCTCGCCGAACTGCCCCCGGCCGCCCGTCTGCTTCTTATGGCGCCCACGTACCGAGACGGATTTCGTGATCGTCTCCCGGTACGGCACCTTCGGCGCATGCAGCTGCACCTGTGTATCGAAATGGCGCGCGAGCCTGTCCATCAGTACTTCAAGATGAAGGGCTCCCAGGCCATGAACCAGCGTTTCGGCGGTTTCGTCGTCGCGGCCGTATTTGAAGCCGACGTCCTCCTCGGCAAGTTGGGAAAGACCACTCGATACCTTGTCCTCATCACCACGCGAGACGATCTCCAGTGCCGCAGCGTGCATGGGCTCTGGAAGCGCTGGCATGTCGAAGACAACCTCGTTGTTCTGGTCGCAAAGCGTGTCACCTGTCAGTGTTGTCTCCAGCTTTGCGACACATCCCAGATCGCCGGCGCACAGCGTTCCAATATCTGTAAACTTGTTCCCCTGGACCACCGCCAGGCCGCTCATTTTCTCGCGTTCTTTACGGGTGCTGTTGATGACCTGCTCGTCGGCGACAGCCTCGCCTGAAACAACCCGTATGAGGCTGATGCGGCCAACGTATGGGTCACTCATTGTCTTGAAAACAACTGCCGAGAACGGCTCACTGCTCCTGCAGGCCCGCGTGATTTCTTCGTCTTCGTCACCGCGGGTGCCACCGACCCAATCTTCACATTCCGACGGAGCCGGACAGCCGTCAACGATAAAGTCCAGCAGCGCGCCGATACCGAGCGAATTGACAGCATCAGTCATCAAAACGGGTACGAGCTGGCGGTTCAGTACCGCGGTGGCCAGGCCCTGCGTCAGATCCTCCTGGCCGAGGGTGCCCTCCTCAAGATATTTCTCGATGAGCTCCTCATCATTGGCAGCCACGGCATCCACGAGTTCCTCGCGAGCTGCTTCTACCTCATCGCTGAGCTCCTCGGGCACATCGGCCCATGTCCCGCCGCCTTCGCCGCCTTCGAGCATCTTCATACTCAGCAGATCCACGACGCCCCTGCACTCCTGCTGCTGGCCGACGGGGATCTGCAGCCGCACAGCCTCACCGTCAACAAGCATCTCGTTGATACTCTCAAAGGAGGCGTCATAATCAGCGTGCTCGCCGGTAATCTTGTTGATAACAGCAATGATCGGCAGGCCCTGTTCGCGCGCACTTTCATACACCTTGTGGGTGTGGACCTCGACACCGGAGGCCGCATCCACCACGATGGCGGCGATGTCAGCCACCCAGATGCACGGAATAACCTCGGCAAAAAACTCTCCGTACCCGGGCGTATCGATGATATTGATTTTTGTATCCCGATGCGTCACGTTGCACAGGGCCGGGCTGATACTGATCTGCCGCTCGCGCTCCTCGGGCTGGAAATCAGCAATCGCAGTCTTCTCGTCAACGCTGCCCAGGCGGTTGGTGGCGCCTGCGGCATACAGCATCGACTCCACGAGACTTGTCTTGCCACATCCTCTGTGACCGACCAGTACGACATTTCGAATTTCAGAGGTACCGGGACTCATAACCGAACTTTCCTCCGTCCGTCAATGTGGCACACACGCGGCGCCTGTGTACCCATGTACTCGGGCCAGGTTATTTCGCCTTCGACAGAATCTCTTTGAGGCGCCAGGACTTGGTTTTGCTCAGTGGCCGGCATTCCGAGATAAGCACCCGGTCGCCGACGCTGCATTCGTTGTCCTCGTCGTGTACGTGATATTTTGTCGTCCGGCGCAAAACCTTCTCGTACAGCGGATGGCGCACGAGCCGTTCGACTCCGACAACGATGGTCTTGTCCATGCTGTCGCTGATGACGACACCTTCGAGAACCCTGGGCTCTTTCTTGACTTTCTGGCTCATTGCTACTGTCCTTCCGTTTTTTCGACCGGTTTAGCGGGTCCGATGAATGCTACGCCTGCTCGGCCAATTCGCGTTCGCGCAGAATGGTTTTGATACGCGCAATCGCTTTGCGGTATTTACGGATCCGCTTGGGATCCTCTATCTGCCCGGAAGCCAGGCGAAACCGCAGGTTGAAAAGGCTTTCCTGTATGTGCTGCAGTCGCTCCTGCAGCTCATCGTCCGAAGACTCCCGCAACTGGTCAATAAAATCACGCGTGGTGCTGGCGCTATCAGGCATATCCTCTATCCTCCCTGCTGACAAACTTGGTGGCCACCGGCAGCTTGTGGGACGCCAGGCGCATGGCCTCGCGAGCCACGTCTTCGTCAACCCCGCTCATTTCGAACAGGATGCGACCGGGCTTGATGACTGCCACCCAGTACGCCGGTGCGCCCTTGCCCTTGCCCATCCGGGTCTCGGCGGCTGTTTCGGTGACAGGTTTCTGGGGAAAAATGCGGATCCACACCTTGCCACCGCGCCGGGCTGTACGGGTCATCGCAACGCGCGCGGCCTCGATCTGCCGGCCATCGATCCACCCGGGTTCCGTCGCCTGCAGGCCAAACTCCCCGGCATTCAGCGTGTTTCCGCGATGTGCCTTCCCGGTGGTTCGACCGCGGTGATGTTTCCTGTGTTTTTGCTGTCTCGGAATAAGCATCTGAGGGCTCCTCAGCTTTCTTCTGTGTCTTCGCTGTCCAGTGATTCATCCTGCAGTGCGGCGATCAGCGGATCATCGTCATCCTCTTCGTCGCTTTCGGCCTCGTCCGCCGCCTCTGCCTTTTCAGCCGCTTCAGTGTCGTCGGCCGTTTCAGCGTCGTCACTGGCTTCTGCTTCCACTTCGACGGCCGTCTCGTCGTCTGCATCGGTGTCCTCGTCGGCCGGTGCGGCTGCTGCTTCTTCTGCGTCCGCGGAGACTTCGGCAGCTTCGGATGCTTCGGCTTGGGGGGTCTCTTCGGTTTCTTCGGTCTCAGCCGGTTCGGCCGCTTCCGCCTTCTCCGGCGCTTCCGCTTCGGTCTCTTCTTCGGACTCTTCGCGCTTTGTTTCCTTGACCGGTGGAAGGATTTCGCCGAGATACAGCCAGACCTTGACCCCAATGTGGCCGTATGCAGTCTTGGCTTCTGAAAAGCCGTACTGGACGTCGGCGCGGAGCGTGTGCAGCGGGACGCGGCCTTCGGGTCCGGCGGCTTCGGTGCGCGCAATTTCGGCGCCACCCAGGCGGCCTGCAACCTTACAACGCACTCCCTCGGCTCCCATCCGCATGGCCCGGTCAATCGCCTGCCGCATGGCGCGCCGGTGCGAGGTGCGCCGCTCGATCTGCCGGGCGATGTTCTCTGCCACAAGCTGCGCGTTGGTGTCCGGATTCGGTGTCTCCTCGACGTTCACACGCACCTTGAATGACGTCTTCTTTTCGATCTCCCGGCGCAGGCGGTCAACGTCGCGTCCGCCGCGACCGATAACGATACCCGGCTTGGCCGTCTCAATGGTAATGGTCACGGTGCCTGCGGCTCGCTCGATAACAATATCGGAAATCGAGGCATCTTCAAGACGATCAAGGATAAATTCGCGGATCTTCAGATCCTCTACCAGGTTATCCCGGTACTCCTTGCCCTCTGCGAACCAGCGACCTTTGTGTTCGCGGATGACACCGAGCCGAAAGCCATAGGGATGTACCTTCTGTCCCACGTGGGTTCACTCCCGCTCCAACGCGTCTAGACGCATTACGCTAATCGTGTGTTATTCTTCTCTCGGTTCGTCACAGACAACAACGGTGATGTGGCACGTCGGTCTTTTCATCTGGTCTGCGCGGCCACGAGCCCGCGGTTTCATTCGGGGCATCGAAAAGCCCATATCTGCAATTGCCTTTTTGATCCACAGCTCATCGCGAGCCATGCTGTGATTATTCTCGGCATTGGCGGCGGCGGACTCGATGCACTTGTGCAACTGCTCTTTCGCCGGGCTTCTCTGGACCGCCAGTGCCGCCAGCGCTTCGTCCAGTGTCTTATTTCGGATCAGAGGCAGGAGTTTACGGACCTTCCGGGGTCCAACTCGCAACCATTTTGCCACTGCTTTCGCTTCCATCGACTTTACTCCTCGTCAATACCGTCTCGGGCAGCGTTCGATGCCTATTGCACGGATGTGGTGCGCCCGGTTCCCGTACCTGCTTGACTGCTTGACCGTGGACTTTCTTCGCCCTCTTCGCCGGCTCCCTCACCACGACGACCGGGACGCATTCCTCGATAGGTCCGTGTCGGGGCGAATTCGCCGAGCTTGTGGCCGACCATATTCTCCGTGATCAACACCGGAACGTGCTTGCGCCCGTCATATACGGCGATGGTATGGCCCACCATTTCCGGGAAAATCGTCGAGCGCCGGGACCACGTCTTGATCATCTGCTTCTCCCCGGACTCGTTCATCCCGGCTATCTTTTTTAGAAGTTTTTCGTCCGCAAACGGACCTTTCTTCATCGATCGGGACATGCTCTATGCCTCCAGACATCTCTGTACAGACAGGTTACTTCCTGCGGCGAACGATATACTTGTCGGATTCTTTCTTTCCCCGACGCGTGTGCTTGCCAAGCGTTCTTTTACCCCACGGACTTCGGGGGCTGTCCAGACCGATCGGCGCCTTGCCCTCGCCACCGCCGTGCGGGTGATCCACAGGGTTCATTGCTGATCCACGGACATGCGGGCGGCGGCCCCGGTCACGCTTGCGGCCGGCCTTGCCGTCCTGGATGTTCTGGTGGTCAACGTTGCCGACGCGGCCGATCGTCGCCCGGCATTTCTGGCTGACCATCCGCATCTCACTCGACGGAAGCCGCAGGGTCGCCATGCTTCCCTCTTTGGCGACGACCTGGGCGAATGTCCCGGCGCTACGGGCAAGCTGAGCGCCCTTGCCCGGGACCAGCTCAACTGCATGCACAACCGTGCCCACAGCAATATCGGAAATTGGCATGCTGTTGCCAACCCGCGCAGGGATACCGGAACCAGACTGGACTGTGGCACCCTCGCTGAGACCCATGGGAGCGAGAATATACCGCTTTTCGCCGTCTGCATAGTTCAGCAGCGCGATATGTGAGGAACGGGCCGGCGCATACTCGATGGCCGCGACTCGTGCCGGCACGCCGTCCTTATTACGTTTGAAATCGATCTGCCTGACCTTCTGCTTGGCGCCGCCCCCACGATGTCGTGCGGTGATCCGGCCGCTCGAGTTTCGCCCACCAGTCTTCTTCTTGCTTTTGGTGAGGTTCTTTTCGGGCTTCTTCTTGCGGTCGATGTCACTGCGATCCAGCTTCGTATAAAAGCGACGGCCCGGTGATGTTGGATTATGATCTTTGGTTGGCATGGTTATATCTCCTGTCCATCTGCCTCGCCTGCGGGTTATCCGCGCTCGATGACGTCGATGCTGCTGCCCGGCGCGAGGGTCACGATCGCCTTTTTCCATTGCGCGGTCTTGCCGGCCCGGTACCGATACGAACGCCGGCGTTCCTTGCCCGGCATGTTCATAGTGTTGACGCTCACGACCTGGACGTCGAACATGGCCTCGATGGCCCGTTTGACGTCGATCTTTGTCGCATCAGGATGCACTTTGAACGTGTACTTGTTTTCCAGTTCTGATTCGCGCATACTTTTTTCCGTCACCACGGGAGCGAATACAATGCCCCGGTAACGCTCCAACTCCTGGTCGAGTGGTCTAAGCATTCTGCGTCACCTCTTCCTGTGTGCCCTCCATGGCTTCAAGTGCGGCCTGCGTGAAAATCAGCTCTTCGGCCCACAGCGCATCGCGAGCGTTCATGTGCGGCGCCTGGCGCAGATGCAGCTTTTTCACGTTGCGGCAGCTGAGCACGATGTTTTCGTCGGCCATTTCTTCTTCCGAAAGCATCAGTAACACACGGGCTTCGTCCAGCGCGAGGTTTTCAAGCATCCGCACGATCGTCCGTGTCCGCGGCTCATCACAGGCGACAGCGTCGATAATCGTCACGCGGTGATCGCGATACATCTCAGACAGCGCACAGGCCAGGGCCTTGCGGCGCATCTTTTTGGGCATCCGCTTGTCTCCGGGACGGGGCCGGGTCGGATGTGCTTTGGCCCCACCCACAAAGAGCGGCGCTTTGCGGTCGCTGTGGCGGGCGCGGCCGGTTCCTTTCTGCGGCCAGATCTTGGCACCCGAACCGACGACCTCCGAACGTTTCTTCGATTTGCCCGCGTGGCGTTTCCGTCTGCTATCTGCGACAACGACCGCCTGATGAAGGAGATCACGGTTTAACGGCTCATCGAACAGCGCATCACTGACCTCGATGTCACCGACCTTGTCGCCGTCCATATTCCAAAGGGCCATTTCTGGCATATCAATTCATCCCTTCCGGGTCTTACGAAGCCTTCTCGATCTTCAGCAATGACCCATTAGCACCCGGGACAGAACCCTTGATCAACAGTACATTGCGCTCATGATCGATACCGACAATTTCCAGATTCTGAGTGGTTACGTTGGCGTTCCCCATCTGCCCCGGCATTCTCTGGCCCGGGAACACTCTCTGGGCGTCGGTCGCGCCGGCCGACATGGGGGTGCGGTGCACTTTCGAGCCGTGTGAGGCCGGGCCGCCGCGCATGCCATGGCGCTTCATGACACCGGCAAAACCCTTGCCCTTGCTTGTGCCACGAATATTCACCAGCTCGCCGACTTCGAAGATGTCCACGGTGAGCTCATCGCCCGGTTCGAGCTCCTCATCTTCCAGTACACCGAATTCCCGCTGATACTTTTTGGGCGAGATACCTTTGCTTTCAAAGTGCCCGATGGTCGGGGCATTCGCCCGGGCGTAGGAAACATCCTCATACCCGAGCTGGACGGCTTCATATCCGTCACTATCGACCGTCTTGTGCGCCACGACCACGCAGGGTCCTGCCTCGACGACGGTCACAGCGACAGCCGCTCCATCGTCGCCGAAAATCTGCGTCATTCCTACTTTCTTGCCCAACAAACCTGCAGGCATCCTGGTCACAACCTATCTGGCTGAACCGGTTCACTGCGACTCGATGACAAACCGGTTGATGGCTAGTTACTTGATGTCTTGATGGCGATATCCACGCCGCCGGGAAGATCCAGCTTCATGAGAGCGTCCACGGTGCGCTGGGTGGAGTCCAGAATGTCAATCAGGCGCTTGTGGACTCTCATTTCGAAATGCTCCACGGTGCGCGAACTGCGGCCAAGTGCTGTCGGCTTCACCACGCAATGCACCGTCCGGTCGGTCGGCATCGGGATAGGGCCCGAAATGCGCGCGCCGCTGCGTTCAGCGGTTTCCACGATCTTCTGGACGCTGCGGTCGAGAATCTCGTGATCAAATGCCTTCAGCTTAATCCTGATACGATTTTTTGTCAGCATCTTTGTAGGCTCTCCTACAGAATACTCTGGGAGGGCGCGCACGGGCGCACCCACCCCGTAGTTACCTGCTTACTCTATGACTTCGCTGACGATCCCGGCTCCGACGGTGTGGCCGCCCTCCCGAATCGCAAAGCTAAGTCCCTCTTCCATCGCGATCGGTACGATCAGCTCGGCCTCCAGGTTCACGTTATCACCCGGCATCACCATGTCGGTGCCCTCCGGAAGCTCCACCGAACCCGTCACGTCCGTTGTCCGGAAGTAAAACTGCGGACGGTAACCGTTGAAAAACGGCGTGTGGCGCCCGCCCTCGTCCTGGCTCAGGATAT
>JAWODS010000071.1:0-5988 GCA_046483205.1 Armatimonadota bacterium
AGCAGCTCTTGTAGGGCGTCTTGTTCCCCCTCGGCAACTACTTCGACGGTGCCATCCTCACAATTACGGACGTAGCCTTTTAAACCTAGCCGCGTGGCGTTGCGGCGCGTGTACCAGCGAAAGTTGACGCCTTGAGCGTAACCGTATACTTGAGCTTGTAAGCGACGGGGGGAGGCCAGTCGTGCCGCGACGGCCTTCCAGATGCTGCAGCGCCACCTGCTGGAGGCCGGCCTCATCGCGCGGCCCGAGGATCTCGAGGCGGCCAGTCGTCCGACATGTTCATCCTCCCTCTCGCGGATCTTTTCGGGCCGACAGTCCACGCCCGCCGTACCTTATCCGGCAACGGCTATCGCTAAAATCCTCCTGCACCAGACCCGCCGTTTAACACTTTGGCCAGCCTGTCGGATCCTCTGCCAAACACTGTTGAGAGCATTCAAAGATCAACTCAACGGAGTTTTGGCAATATGAAGTCAACCAAATATGGGGTAAGATCGTGTTCATCCGCGAGTTGACTGACCAGGTTATTCACAATCACATACCGCTCCCCCACACTGGCATCTGGGAGGAAGCCGTAACCATCGAGAGCATCATTTACTCGGCCATTGTAAATCCCATACGTATCTGGTTTTGCAGCCCACATCATCGGAGTTAGGGAAGCCTTGCCCAGGCCATAGATGCTGTGCTCCCCACCGCTGAGTATGTCATTCACTCTGTCTGCAAGTGGAACCGACTCTCGGACGGCGAACTCGAGAGTGCGTCGCAGTGCCTCCATGTCAGAAGTGACTCTCGTCGCATACCTGTGAATATTTTTCCAATGCCTATTGCCCTTGAATGTCAAGAACTCGCGTACATCTTCAGCAGTCAAGCGACCAACGCCCTCCGGGTCAAATAGATGATGAAACCGCGAGCGGACCTTGTATTCAAGTCCTCTCTTTTCCGCCATATTGCTCGCTGGAAACCGTTCAAGCTGTCGTCTGAAATCTCTCAGGATTTTGGCATGTGCATCCATCAGTCTGCCCCTTCCACAAGAAGATTGACTTGGATGGATATGGAGCTCCCAAGCGGGTGCAGTGGTGGCCTCTGACGACCGTACTGGAAAGAGATTGTTCTACCCCAGCGTCAAACACTCCTATTGCCCAGCGAAAGGCCCGTATACGACAGGGGACATCCTGCTGCTGACAATTCCGCGTGGACTCCTCGGCCAGCTGCCTCCTGCCCAAGGCATCAGTACCTGTCTACAAAGGACTAACGCTCATTATTCTTTTCACGGTATACAACCGGCATTCCTGCTGAAGGTGAACAACCGCAAATCGGCGTCGGTGAGTAGATGCCAGCTCGGACCCTGGATCGAATATGTATCGTCTTCAGTTCTTGATCCGCTGGGATATGGTAAAAGTCCTGCCGTGTACAATGCGCTTGCAGATGTGGATTGCAGCATCCAACTCACTTCCACGCATAAGAAAGATTATACACAACCGGGCAGAGCCTTTGCGCGCCCCATAAGAACGCCGAAAATCTCTATTGCAACGCTATGGGTATGCGGACGAGATGCGTAGCCTGATGCCGCCACTCCGTTTAACAGGTAACGGATAGATTCCGGAGGGGAGGGTGCAGCGAAAAATGCCAAAGAAGCTAGGTCTTCGGAAGCTGAACAGGACCGAATAGCGGTCGGCGTGTGGGTTGATCATCGAGTGACCGGCATGGTCCCGACGCTGCTGGTTTCAGTGCCGCCGTCAGAGTGGGTGGTGATGGTGGAGGGGGAGGTTCCTGAGGGCACGAACACTCCGGTTGCGTTGCGGGGGTTCCAGGTGGTGACATTGACGCAGTCTGCCTGATCAATCGTAGCATTCGCGACACCGAAACCGCCGGGGAAAGCCACCGGCAGCGGTGCCGCACGTGGAGATCCCTCATCTCACTCGCCAAGCGCAGTCCGGGTGATTTGGACGGCGTCTGAGGCTTTCAGATCGGTCGCGGCCTGCGTGGCCTGCTCGAAGTCATCCGGGTCCATCTCTTCGGCAATAAGCTGCAGCAGGTCTTCGCAGGCATCCCTGAAGAAGGGCTGGTTGTCGTGCAGACCGACGGCAACCCGGGCCACGGTGGCGGCCTCCGGGAGGTGTCCGCTGACGCGGAGGACTTCTCCGAGCAACTTGAGGGCTATGCCCTCGAAATATGGATCGACATCCCACTTACGCGGGCTGTCAAGCACGAGTCGCGCTCCATCCGAAGCAGCCTTCGCATCTCCGCTGCGGGCGGCCGCTTCGGCCAGAACATAGCCGTAGTTGAAGCGCCTGTGCGGTGGCATCTCGTCAACTCTCAGCTTCGACCTGAGCGCCTCGGTGGCTTCGAACCCAAACGACCAGATGCGGCCCCAGTTGCAGGCCTTCAGCACGCGCGAAATGCACAGTTCCAGTGCTATCTGTGTGTCGTTTTGCTCAAGAGCAATCCCCTTCTTAACAAAGCGCATAGCCTGTTCTTCTCGTCCTGTGAGGGCCAGCGGCGGGACGGCCCCGTACCTGGTTTGTGCCTGTCGGTGTGGGGGAGCGGTCTTCGCTGCATCAACGCTTTTGAGGGCAGATTTGCAGGATCCTCTCACACGGCCGGCCATTAACAGAACCACAGCGAACCTGCCCCACACGTAGGCCGATGGTTGGTCTGAGTTGGAGGGATTTGGTGTCAGGGCTTCAAGGCTTTTCCGGGCCAGCGCTATCGCTTCGTCGTGCTGCCCGCTGTACGAGTAATAAGCTGCCATTCGGTACAGTTCAGTCTCATCTCGAACATGATCACGGAAGACATCCGCGCACTCTAAGGCAATATCCATCCTGCCGCAAATCTGCGCTGCATGTGCTCCCAGTTGCGTACAGTGAAGTAAACTTCTGTCGTCATTTGCCTCCAGACACCAGTTGATCACTTCGGGGATTACCTGCGCTGCACGCAGCAGAGAGCTACGATGGTACAGGTGGGAAATGATGCCTGCAGCCAGGTCTGCGATCCATCGTTCACCTCTGTGCCGCCTGGCGACTTCGATAAGGGAATCGATGAACGGGTCTACCCTAAATAATTCATGAGTGCAAAGCAAGGAAAATCGGAGAGACGCGGAAATGGCTATGTGGGTACCATAGAGCCTATTTCCGGAGGTCTCCCCGATGATACAAAATGTTCGCCAACTGCAGCTTGGAAACCTTGGTGGCAAAGAGATTACTGGCACCTTCAACAAGGGCGATATTTCCACTGACGGCGGGGCCCTTTTGGTCCAGCAGGCCGAGCAGAAGGTGGAAATCATTGATCGAATGAGTGCACCGATCACCGACCGGCGCGATCAGGCGAAAGTTCGCCACAGCATTGAAGAGATGCTTCGGCAGCGGGTTTTTGCCATCGCCTGCGCGTATGAGGACTGCAATGATTTCGATGAGCTGGCTGCTGATGGGGTCCTCAAATGTGCGGTGGGTCGGCTGCCTGAAACCGATCCTGATCTGGCCTCCCAGCCGACGCTGTCGCGGCTGGAGAACTCGGTTACTGCGACTGAGCTGTACCGGATGAGCGAGGGTATTGTGGATGTATTTATACAGGGGCACGATAAGGTGCCAAAGCAGGTCATTATCGACATCGATGCGACCGATGATCCGGGGGAACGGCGCCCATGGAGTTTGTGCCAAACTTCACGACCCACGGCCAACAGCAGTTGACAACTTTTCACGGTTACTACGACGAGTATTGTTACCTGCCACTCATCGTCACTGCCCGGGCCGATGGCGGTCGACCGGACCAGTTGTCCCCGATTTGCGGCCAACCAGTTTCGGCTGCTTATCCACTCTGCGGCCTTCGTGCTGCTGAGCTTCATGCGTCGATGTCTGGCCGGAACGGAACTGGAAAACGCGCAGGTCTGCACGCTGCAGCGGAAGCTTCTGAAACTCGGTGTGCTGATACGGGAGACATGCCGGAATGTGTGGCTTGAGTTCTCCTCAAGCTGCCCCGTCGAGCACCTGTGGCCGCTTTTGCTGCAGCGAATGAGGGCATAAAGAGGCCTTCGCGGTCAGAAAGCATCCCTCCGGGGCGGGAGTGTGTCTCGACAACGGATTTGAGCCCAAAAACACTCCAATCGGCCTCCAGCAACGACCCGAAACTGCACCCAAATCGATCCAACCACCCGCAACACACCCAAACCCATCAAAATGCATCCGAAAACACCGGCAAACCAAAGGCTCATGAATAATGGCAGCTAATCATCTACGATAGCCACGCAGTGTTGGGGCGACCAATTGACACACCGGATGCCCATTATCGAGGCTAACGGTTCCCCCCTGCCGCTTGACGAGACCAGGCCCTGGCGGCGCCTTGTGGAGCGCTGGTCGAGCTACATCCGGGCTGCCTCGGAGAGATTTGGCGAGCAACAGGCTACGCGCCGTGGGGAGCTACAAACATGACGGCGCTCGTATTGCCCCGCTGTTTACAAATGGTGGCGGAGCCGCCTGCTGGCCCCCATAGATGCAAATTGTTCGAGAGAGCTTCAGGGACCTATGGGTAACGAAGGCAGATGACCTCCCCCCATTTTTTGGACCAGTCAGAGTGAGAGAGTTGCGGCTGTTGTTTCGCTGTATGGGAGTAGGGAGGGCGTAGCCCGACCGGAGCCCATACAGCGGCGCGCTTCTGGGTCCCCCTCGGCACACCGCTGTGCGAATTCTTGTGGCGTCAAATACCCCAATGAGCTGTGTGGCCTCCGCGTGTTATACTCTTCGCGCCAGTACTCGATCACCGTCTGCGCTTCCTGAAGATCAGCAAAAAGCTCACAGTTCAAACACTCGTCCCGCAGCTTCCCGGTGAAGCTCTCGATGTATGGGTTCTCCCAGGGGCTGCCGGGAGTTATAAAAATCGTTTCACAGTCGACCTGCTGGATCCAGGCCCGTACCCGTTTCGCAATGAACTCCGGACCGTTGTCGCTCCGAATATGGCCCGGCAGTCCCCGTGTCAGGGCCAACCACTTCAGCAACTGCACTACGTCGCTGCCGCCGATGCTGGGAGCGACTTCGATCGCCAGGCATTCGCGCGTGTATTCATCCACCACGCTGAGAAGCCGCAATCGTTGGCCCCGCTCCGTCCGTTCTTCGCAGATGTCGTAAGTCCACACCTGATTGGCCCGCTCGGCTTTCCGGTAAACTTTGCCTGCAGGCCCGTATGAGCGCCTCCTGGGGCGTTTTCGCGGAAGGCTCAGGCCTTCTTTTTTCCAGATCCGATGGACCCGCTTGTGATTGACCTCCCAGTCCTCTCTGCGCAAAACAGCCCAGATGCGCCGGTAGCCGTACCGCCTGTTTTCCCTGGCCAATTGCTTGATTCTCTCCCTGAGCGCATCCTCGTCCGGACGCTTGTGCGGCGTGTAATACAGGCTCGACCGGGATACCTCCACCAGATCACACGCTCGACGTTGCGAGCTGAGGCCTTCGGTCTGCAGATGCCTCACGGCCGCCCGTTTGCGCTCAGGGCTCACCATTTTCCCCGCATAAGCTCTTTGAGTGCGTCGATGTCCATTGCCTGCTGGGCGACAATCTGTCGGAGCCGGGTGTTTTCAACTTCCAGCTCCTTGAGCCGTCGGACCTCCGACAGGTCCATCCCGCCGAACTTCTTACGCCACCGGTAGATGGTCCCTTCGGACACCCCATACTCCCGGGCTGTCGCCGCCACCGTACGCCCACTTTCGATCTCCCCCAGGATCCGGACGATCTGCTCTTCGGTGTAGCGCTTGCCACTCATGAAAGGATCCTCCTTTACGTCCGTATTCTATCAGAATCCTCTCACTGCCACTGGTCTCTTTTTTCGGGGCAAGGTCAATGAGAAGCAGTAAAAAAGGACCGGCGCCCGTAAAGGTCAGCCGGTCTTCGCATGTCTGTTTGCCCCAGACGTCAGGAGGCGACGTCGTAGGCCTCCATCGCTTCGTCTGAAACCTCGAAGTTGGAGTAAATCTGCTCCACGTCGTCGTGATCGTTGAGCCTGTCCAGG